>JBNASL010000080.1:0-5370 GCA_049717905.1 Candidatus Bathyarchaeales archaeon
ATGGAAAACTTTTGGAGCATACAGCTTCAGGCATAGAGACAATGCAGAGCGATGGGCACACAAAACCCACCATTGACAAACTTAAAGACTACATTCTCAAGGAAATAGACGCCAAAGCTGCCCCACAACAAAAAGCAAGATACAAGTCGATCATAGAGGATAACCTGAAAAAATATGGAGCTGAAATAGAGAAGCTTCCTACAAAATCAGAAGACCCTATAAATGTTGTTAGAGAAAATGAGCTTTCAGTAGTTGATTTTTCCGTAGACACTGACATCTCACGACAACAGCTTGTTGTCAGAGATATTGTGAGAGCCCTATTGAAGGAAGCTATGACACCTAACTCCAACTTCGGCGCAATAATAGCCATAGAGGAAGTGCAGTATTTCGCCCCAGAGGTTCAAATGGTGAAGTATGGGGAAAACTGGAAGGAGAGCCACGATGCAATAGTTGAGGCAATATCTCAGGGTGGAGGATACAACTTAGGCTTTATAATTATGACGCAGAGACCAGCCTACGTTTCCAAAAGTGTAATCAGCCAATGCAACTCTGTCGTAAGCTTCAGGTTAATGTCGGGAAACGACCAAGACGCAATAATAAACTACACAGAATACGGGTCCAGATCCCTAAAACAGTATTTAGCAGGCTTAGCTGACCATGAAGCCTTCATATGCGGAATAGCCCTCCCATGCAAATTCCCAGTAATAGTCGAAACCAGAGTGGAAGAATATCCAAGAAAATCTACAAAAAATGCAAAACAGATATTCGAACAAATGAAAAACAGAAAATAAGCGAATCATTGGAGCATTCTCAAAACTGCGCTTATAAAAGGTAGCCGATGTCGCAATGTTTAATGCAAATACAGCGTATGGCGAAGATGTAGCTCATTATTCACTGAAAAATTTTGCGTGCGCTTCCATCCAGTTATATTCGTCAATAATTCTGGCCAGCGTCTTATTTTTATATCTCCATCGGATCTCCCGTTCAATTTCATCAAATTCCTTTCCCGTTTGTTTCCGTCTTTCTTCAAAAGCCTCCCTTAATTCCTTTTGAGCTTCCTTTAGAAATTCTAAATATCCTTCTGGCGCGTCTCGTACCCACTTATTCTTTTTCTTATAGTTTTTCCTGATGTCACTATCCCACGTTAGGAAGATTTCTGGGTTTAATAAGTGTAAGATTTTTGCCATTACTCCTGGGCTACCTAAATAGGGAATAAGTCGCAATTTCTTGTATATCATTTTTATCGAGCTGCATATGGTTTCTTCATCGAAATCAATTGTAAGAAACTTCTTTCCCCTGAGGATTTTAAACTCCTTTTCTAAGCTACGCAATGTTTGACCTAAACTTCCCCATTTTATTCCCTTCCTTACAACGACTCTGCCCATAAGGCTCCATTGAACAAGGAATGCTTTAATGATGCGTCTGACATGCTGTTCATCGTCTAATTTGCCTAAGTCCGCTTGAACCTTTTCGAGTTTTTTAAGGGCTTGAAAGTAAATACAGTCAGTTAACTGAAATTCTTGTTCAAATTTGTCTACAACAGTTAATAGGTCCTCGTACTTCATGGTATGTTATCTTCCTTAAACTTACCGTTAGGATAGTTCTTAAAAATTTTGTCGTTAACCTGCGTACTTGTGTCATCATTTAAACTAACCATGAAAACACAATGTAAAGATAATGCTGCCTTAGCCTTGCAGTAGCAAATAATACCTTTCCATCATGATTTTGTGGAGGTCATCAAAGAAATGTTTAACACTCAAAGTTTCAAAGCTGAAAAAGTGCGCGAACTTTTCACTTATCAAACCTTGTGTGCTAAATACTTGTAAATTGTCTATCACAGTCGGAAGCGTTCTCTCAAAATCAACGATTAAAAGACATATTCTTTCGTATTTCCATGGAACATCTTCAGGGTCTTTTCTATCCGCAATGGACAGGAAGCTTAGAATATATTTTTCGATATTGTAGCGCTCTGTGAACTTCACGTGCTTTTCTTTAGCCGCTTTATCGTCATATCCAGTTTTAGGAAGCAGGTAGATATATCCTAAGACCAGGTATGGAAATCTGTTATGTAAATTTAGAGCCTCGGCAAACAATCTCTCAAATAGAGTGTCATAATTTTTCTCAATAGAACTTAATTGGCTTCTGACGTTAATACTCATTAGAGGACCAACTGATAAATTCTTGCTGCTATCCTGCGGTGGTTGAATTAAAATATCTTGAGTTTTAGTTTTGGGGTAACCATACAATGGTTTATCTGTATAAATCCATTGCGAGGGTATTCTCTTTTTTAGTTCTTTCACAGCAAACTCGTGTAGCATTTCAATAAGCCTCTTAGACCGTATCAATTCAGTGTATTGACCTTTTCTAATAGCATTTTCATAAACAATTTTCATTTGTTGAAGTGTTTTAGTTAATTCATGCATATCAGTTGGCATCTCATATTTTCCCCGCTACATTCCCTCCAAAAGTTGTAGAACGAGGTCGTTTATTTTTGCTATTTCTTCCTTAAAATTCTTTCTGACATGACGTCTCGCTTTGTTTTTTGGCAGAACTACACGTTCAAGGTCTTCATGGCAAGATTTTGCAATTTCGGAAAGTCCACTATGTGTGCTTTGATGAACGTCAAATTTCGGTATCTTGAAAAGCAATGGTCTTCTATGAATAGCTCTCGCACCAAAAAGTCCTCTTGGTTGCAACGGTTTGATTATTTTGTTTATCACGTCAGAGTTAAAAATTGAAGAAAGATAATAGGCTTCCATTTCATCATTCGTTTCGTAAAACCAAGTTTTGACATCAACCACAAAGCCCGCCGGGTTTATTTCACCATTTTGGAACTTAAAGGCAGGCAAAGATAGCCTATCAATCACGCATGAAACCAGATTAGTTCCAGTAGCATTGTACAACACGATATATCTTTTCCGTGGTTGCTGAGATGTCAATAACCCATTGTAGTCTAACCTATCTATTAACTTAGGAAAGCGTTGTTCTGATTTTCCAGTTCTCCTTTCCTCCCAAATCTTCTGAGCCTTTCTGAACCATTCAGCTGCGTGTATAAATTTAGCGCTCTCTAAGGCATTGGGGTCAAACAGTTTGTAGCCATCAGAAAAAGACTCTATTGGAAGAATAACAGGTCTTAGTTTGACATAACCGAATGGAATCATTTCCCAAGCCAGTAGTGTAGCATACACGAATTTCGGTTCTGTTGTTCCTTCAAGCTCTACCCTCCAAGGAGCCTTGCTCATGTGGAATATGTCCTTAGAAGTATATATTTTAAGGGCATTATTTATTTGAGAATTAATGTCAATAAAATAGAATGTTCGTGGAAAAATGCTTGCGCCTACTTTAAATTTGGCAAAGTAGTAACTTGGCTTAGCAGGAAACTCAGGTGGAAAGTACTCATATTTTGTGATTGTAAATAGACTCTCTATTTCGTTTAATTTGGCATTTTTCTTTGGAAGTTCCCCTTCGTATCTTTTAGCTAAAACAGGATATACAGTCCTTTCACTTTTAGTTGCGATCAAAACACAAGAAGGCATGTTGAATAGTGGTTGTACTTCCGCTAAATCCAATATTTCTATTAATCTCAACAGAGGCCTCTCAAAACGCCTAAACCCAATGTGTTGAATTGTTCCCCCTATGACGCTTCTCGGCATCACAAATCCTATTATTCCCTTATTCTCCAGATATAAATCGCTGGTTTTGCAAAAAAATAACGTCGCCATTTCCATCTGCGTAAAAAGATGAACACAATTTTTGTTCAAAAGTTTGTATTTTGTACTTTCTCTTTTCAAATAGTCTTGGTATGCTCTATTTTCTATCGATCTCATAACCAGCCAAGGAGGATTTCCTACAAGTATATCAAATTTCCCAATATCTGCTTGCGGTTCAAGTGCGTCCATTGCGTATATGGGTATGCTAACCAAGCAGCTTTTTTTAACAAGCTCTCCGAGAGCTATTATGTAATTGGCTTTACTTAACATACAAGCGAGTGGGTTTATGTCCATTCCGACGATGTGGCTCAAGATTTCATTTAAAGCTCTATTCGAAATTAAGCCACGCTGCTCAAACCTTGTCTTAAACAAACGAATGGCATTACACAGAAATGTTCCAGAACCGCATGCAGGGTCCAAAATTCTTGGAAGATCTTTTTTGTCTTCATCCCAAAGCTTTAATACCTCCCTCAATATTAGCTGACTAAGCCATTCCGGTGTGTAGTATTCACCAGCTTTATGCCTTTCACCGCGCTCGATCATCTCTTCGTAGATTTCTTTAAAGAAATCTTCATCTATACAGGAAAAATTGTACTGAGATAACCTCTGTGCAAGTTCAGAGAACAGTTCACAAGAATTCTCTATTACTTCGCTATTGGCTGTCCATGCTGAAAAGTCATCTTCAACGAAATTGAGTAGCCCATGAGAATTAAAGAAAGTTCCATCAATTACCTTTACAAGTTTCTTTGCTTCTGTTGAAAAGCGGGGCGCCAGTTTAAAGTAGAGAACAAGCTTGACAAGAGTAGCGAGATAAGTGTGAATAATAAATAGATCTTCTCCTGGTTCATATCCATAAACAATTTTAAGGCGGTCTTTCCAAGACTCAAACTTTAACCTTGCGCTTTGGTCATGTTTCACTCTTTTCCAGAGTGACTGAAGTTCATTAACGATTCTCGGAAATGTTTGACTTTTGATACCAAATTTCAAGCGTAAACCCTGGGCTGACAGGCGCTCCCTCAAGTTGTCAGCTCTCTTCTCTCTATACATCATGTTCATCTGCTTTAACGCTATTTTAACCGTTTATTCTCCTTTTTCCTTGGAATTGTAAAAAATGTCTTGGGGTTTTCATAGACATTAAACTTTTTCATGCAGTTCGGACATTCAAAGCGTTTAACTTTGTAAATTCCGTATTCCCAAGACTTTAAGGGTTTACCTTTGAACGCACGAGCACATACGGGGCATTTGAGAATTTCGTTCACTTCTTCCCCTCCTTTTTTATATATCGAGTTTGAAACATAAAAGGCTAATTTCCCGACGTACTTAGCTTCCTTTCCCATTAATTTTTCACATTCCTTTAGCCTTGGGTCGTTTAATTTTGTGGCTTCCCCTCAGTTCAACATGGTTCCTTTCATGGGCCGCCATCATTCCGCTGCAGAAACTTCCGAAAGCACCCCACAACTCAGCTTTATCCTCAACGCTTAGATGAGACTTCGCCAGCTCCTCTACGAGCTTCTCCATTCTGCGAAACAAACGCTCAAACTTCCACTCAAACCGTTCTTTTTCTTTCATCCATCAACGCATCCTTCGCCAACCAATTTCAGTAAAAGTTTCAACGCTTAAACAACTCCAGCTACGGCTTCTTCCTTTTTTCCACGCTTTT
>JBNASL010000081.1:0-5289 GCA_049717905.1 Candidatus Bathyarchaeales archaeon
CTGAAAACACTGTAAAATTGACGGTTGCAGCCATCCAGAAAATTCCAAAATATTTCTAAGCCAGCCAAAAACTAAACAGTTCTTGCAAATAGCAGAACTGTTTAAAACGCAGTTTCCATTTAATATTTTTGGTTAAAGTTATGAGCAAACAGAAAAAATTTGAGTTTCTGGAGCATATGGCTGACGCCTATATAGCCGCCTATGGTAAGGACTTAGCTGAAGCCTTTAAAAACGCTGCAACCGCAATGTTCGAGGTTATAACAGACGTCGAGAACGTTAGTTCTGAAGTTGAGGATTACGTTGAAGTTGAAGCAGAGGACGAGTACGCATTGCTTTACAGTTGGCTTGAAAACTTGCTCATAAAATCCGAGATAAACCAAATGCTTTACTCAAAGTTTAAAATATTAGCCTTGAAAAAGACTGAAAAGGGGTTCAGGCTAGAAGCTAAAATTTGGGGTGAAAAGTTCAGTCCAGAAAAACATGTTCAGAAAGTTGGTGTAAAAGCCGTAACATATCATCGAATGGAAATAAATAAAGAACCGAACAGGGTTACCGTGAAGTTCATTCTTGACATTTAACAAATAGTCAGACTAGTTTCAGCTTATCCAGCCCTTTCAGTATTTCTTCAACTACGGCTTCTGGAGGGGTTTCAAGTTTGTCACACTTTGCCTCTACGAAGGGAGCCCCTTTCTCCTTGTAATAATTTAGAAGTGGCTGAGTCTGTTTTTCATAGACTTCTATACGCCTTTTAATAACCTCAGGATTGTCGTCTTCGCGTTGGTATAAAGTTCCGCCGCACTTATCGCAGACCATGTCCTTTTTCGGTTTCAAATATAACAGGTTGTAGATCGCACCACAGTTTTTACATACTCGCCGCGAGGATAAGCGTTCAATGATTATCCAATCGGGCACTATAAGGTGGATTATTGCATCTATTTTGGCTATGCCGTCTAATGCTTTGGCTTGCTCAATTGTTCTTGGGTAGCCGTCTAAAATGAAGCCTTTTCCATGAGGGATTTTAGCCAAGTTTTGCTTTAAAACATCCAGCGTAACCTCATCTGGAACAAGTAATCCTTTCTCAACATAACCTTTCACTTTTCTCCCCAGCGGAGTATCATTCTTCATCATCTCTCTGAAAATGTCTCCTGTTGCAACAACTTCTAAGTCAAGCTTTAACCGCAGCCGCGAAGCATACGTTCCCTTTCCAGAGCCGGGTGCGCCGAAGATTATTAGATTAACCATTCTCGCAGTCTTCCCCTCTTATTTTAAATTCGTCTTTGGTAAAAGACTCTGGATGGTTGATAATTAAATATTACTGCAGCATTAACTATATGTTAACAACATACGCATCGAAAAAGGGTAATGTGCAGATATGAGCATAAAAAAGATTGGAGACTATATTTATTTAATTGATGTGGAAGCGGGCGGCATAAGAAATTTTGTCGCTAGCTATGTTTTGATGGGTGAACGTGTAACCATAGTTGAAACTGGTCCAGCGTCTTCTATCCCAAATCTCCTTCATGGTTTAAACGAGTTGAATATAAAATCTGAGGATGTAGCTTACATCGCTGTTACACATGTTCACATAGACCACAGCGGAGGCGTCGGAACACTGTTGAGGGCTCTTCCAAGAGCAAAAGTTATAGTTCACCAGAGAGGAGCAGTTCACCTTGCAAATCCAGATAGGCTTTGGCAACAGTCAAAAATGGTTCTCGGGGAAATAGCTGAAATCTATGGGAAACCAGAACCTGTTCCCATGGAAAGAATTATTCCCGCGTCAGATGGCTTGAATTTCAAAATCGGAGATGATGTAGCACTTAAGGTTATAGAGACTCTTGGGCATGCGCCCCACCACATGTGCTATTATGAACCATTAAGTGAAGGAATTTTCACAGGCGATGCCGCCGGAGTTTATTTAGGTGAAATTGAAGTTATCGTACCTACAACGCCTCCGCCCTTCCGCCTGGACATTGCCTTAACTTCTTTGGATAGACTAGCTAATCTAAAACCAAAAGTTCTGTACTACACCCATTTTGGCATGGCACGCAACGCTCTTGAAAAACTTGAAACATATGCTGGGAGACTTAAACTTTGGGCAAAAATTACTCAACAAACAATAAAAAGTGGGGAAAACCTTGAAGCGATTAGAGAAAGGATTTTTGAGAATGATGGGGCTGTCAGAGAAGCTAGAGAATACATTAAAGCGCACAGGGGAATTTTAGGCGAGGCTGTGCTTAATGAGAGCGTAGAGGGCTTCATCGGTTATATAAAAGAATTCGGAGAGAGTGCTTCAGCCTAACCATTTGCTTAACGCCAAAATACTTTATATCTAGAAGAACCCTTTTAGGAGGCTTAGGTGAAAATTATGGGCGAAGAAGGAGAAGGGCATCCCCCTTCAGAAAAGATTCCCCTTGAAAAAATAAATGATTACACTTGGCGCATTCCAAAGTATAAGCCCGGCATGCTAGTTCCAGGAATAGTTCTCGCCAACAAAGAGCTTTTAGATAAAATGCAAATGGATAGAACTCTCGAACAGTGTGTAAATGTTGCCCATTTGCCTGGCATATATAAGTATTCTATAACATTGCCAGACGGCCACGAGGGCTATGGCTTTCCAATAGGCGGTGTGGCGGCAACAGACTTCAAGGAAGGTGTCATAAGCCCAGGCGGGGTTGGCTACGACATAAACTGCGGCGTCCGCCTCTTAACAACAAACCTTTCAGAACAGGACATTAGGCCGCATCTTGTATCATTGGCAAACGCCATTTTTGAAAATGTCCCGTGTGGGCTTGGAAGCCGCAGAAAAGACTTCAAAGTTACAATTCACGACTTGGATAGGCTAGTTATGGAAGGGGTTCAGTGGGCTATTGATCAAGGCTTAGGGTGGTCTGAAGATGCTGAACACTGCGAAGAGCGCGGGTGCATGAAGAACGCTAATCCTGACAAGGTTTCAACAACAGCCAAGAATAGGGGATTAACCCAAATAGGCACTTTGGGTTCTGGAAATCACTTTCTGGAAATTCAGAAAGTTGACAAAATCTATGATGAGAAAACAGCCAAAACTTTTGGAATCCATCATGAGGGACAAGTAACTGTTATGATTCACTGCGGTTCCAGAGGCTTCGGCCATCAAATCTGTTCGGATTACCTGCGGGTTATGGAAAGAGCCGTACACAAATACAAAATTGTCCTGCCCGATAGAGAACTTGCCTGTGCGCCTGGAAACAGCAATGAGGCTGAAGACTATTATGAGGCTATGGCTTGCGCTGTTAATTACGCTTTTGCAAATCGCCAAGCCATAATGCATTGGGTTAGGCAGAGTTTCCAACAAGTCTTCAAGGAAGACCCGGAAAAGTTTGGATTAAACCTCATTTACGATGTGGCCCACAACATTGCAAAAATAGAAAACCACAAGGTCAACGGTGAAAAACGAAAGGTTTGGGTTCATAGGAAAGGCGCCACACGCGCGTTTCCGCCGGAACACCCAGAAATTCCAGCAGATTACAGAAGCGTTGGGCAGCCTGTCATAATACCTGGAAGCATGGGAACCAGCTCTTGGCTTCTGGTGGGTACTGAAAAAGCCATGGAAATAAGCTTCGGCTCCACAGCTCACGGTGCTGGCAGAATGCTAAGCCGGACAGCTGCGAAAAGAAGGTTTTTCGGCGGCGACGTTAGGCGGAGTTTGGAGCAGCGAGGCATAGCCGTTAGGGCTGCAAGCGCTGTTGTTTTAGCTGAAGAGGCGGATCCAGCGTATAAAAATGTTGATGTGGTGGCTGAAGTCAGCGACAAGGTTGGCATAGCTACAAAAGTTGCAAGACTCGTGCCGTTGGCGGTTGTTAAGGGTTAGCCTCCGACTTCTTTTGTTTCTTTTTTAAGTTTTAATTCTTCAATTGCATGCGCCTTCTGCAGTTGCTTCATGTACCATGCTCTTTCCCTTGCGTAATGGACGCTTATGGCTATTCCAAGTAAAAGAAGCACAATGCCTATGACTGTTAGAGACAAGCCTAAAAGGCTGTAAGGATGAGGCGTTAAATGGTATGGAATTATTAGAAACCATTCTGGGTTTTCGACCATTATCACAGTTTCAAGCAGGCCTCCTACAAAAAACACCGAACCTATTATAGTTATGAGGTAGCCGACTGTTTCGTTATGCCTTGACTCTTCAGCCTTTTCGTGTAGGTATTCGCTAAAAAGCATCACATTCACGATTTGACGCGTATAACCCTCTTCTATAAACATTATTTCAGATTCCGAACACCTTCGGCGGATGAGGCGAATTTAGAAACATCTATACGAGGCTCTGCGCAAATTACAGTTAATTCTTGCATGCGGTTTAGAGGGTTTAGATGCCTTTCAAAGACAAATGCAAAATATGCGGTAGGGTTTTACCATACAGTTATCTTAGGCGATGCTGGAAGTGCGGAAAACTCTTTTGCGTTGACTGCATGGTTCCAGAAGTCTCCACAGGCGACATTAAAAGGCTGCTTTGCTTGAACTGTGCAATGAAAATTGTTTCGCCGAAAACCAGAACCAAGTATGAAGCGCTTACAAGCTATCTGAAGTTTAGGGCAGCCTTCACAGACTCAGTTAAGCTTTCTTTCGCCCAAATAGACGGCATAATAGGCGACAACTTACCCATAAGTGCTTATCGCTCTGAAAGTTGGTGGGAAAACTCCTCTGAAAAGGAACATGCAAAGGCTTGGCTTGAAGCAGGATGGAAAATCGGCGAAGTAAACCTAAAAGAGGGCTATGTAGTTTTCCAAAAAGTGAAATGCTTGCCAGCAGCAACCTTCAAAAGAAAAGCCTACAGCCAGTTTAAAAAGCCCTTCAAACCAGCCCCATCAAGAATTTTGAGAACACGGAAAACGTCAAAAACAAAAATCTCAAAACTCTACGCCAGACTAAAGAACATCGAAAGACAAAGGGCGACCCCGCTAAAGCTTCGAGGAAACCTTAAGCCCAAACCTGCACAAGAGAAAAGAGTATTTAAGCTAAAGGAAAAACCTCAATAAGGGGCTTATGAAGAAATTTTATCTATACCCCTTTAATATAGAGATCAATAAAGTGTAAAAGCGTTAAAGCGCGGCCGTCGTCTAGTCTGGTTAGGACACAGCGGCTATAACAGCGCGTGGAAGCCTTCCAAGCCTGCGATCCCGGGTTCGAATCCCGGCGGCCGCACCAATAATGAAAACTTTTCAACCAAAAAATAAAAAGGAATTGAAAGAATGTTCTCAAACATTTACTGCAAGATTTTTTGTCCTTTTTCAGAAAGCTTGTATTTGCCGTCGG
>JBNASL010000082.1:0-5252 GCA_049717905.1 Candidatus Bathyarchaeales archaeon
AGAAAACTACGCAAATAAAAACTAAACCGAAACAGCCAAATTCAACCTTCCCCTCTTTTTAGTAATGGGAAACGATGCGCAATATAGCCAGAAGTTTGAGAAGCAGTTCTAAAGCTCACAAGACAACCATTTTAATTGTCTGCGTTTTACTGCAAGTGTTAATAATGATTCCCAGCAATGTTACCGCAAGCAACTGCAACTATGTCTACACTTTCCACGTTACTAATGGATATCTTTGGTTTAGCCACAAATTATACATTTCAGTGCCACCTTCCCTCTACAACTATTACCATAGCAAAGACAACAATTTATACGGCACCAACGACTACTCGAAATTTATAACACCCGACGCAGTTAGACCCATCGCGGAAAACATTCAAAAAACTACTCGCAATATGCCAAACTCTGATGAACAGTTCGCAAACGCCGTATTAATGATCGTCCATCAACTAGTATACGTTAAAAGTAACGCCAAATATCCAGTTGAAACCCTCGTGGACAATTCGGGAGACTGCGGTGCGCTGTCGCTTCTTGCAGCCTCAATCATGAAGGCTGGAGGCTTAGATGTCGTTCTACTTTATTACGAGGATTCTTATCCCAACCATATGAACGTTGGCGTGCATCTGGAGAATACACCAGCCTATCACACTTGGTGGACGACACCAAAATATTACGAGTATAACGGCAAAAAATACTGGGTAGCCGAATGCACACCTTTAGGCGATTGGAGAGTGGGCGACCAACCCAATAGTCTAGCTCACCTTGAGCCAACAATTATCTCCCTTAGAAAAAGTGAAAAAGTAGTGCCGGCGTTTGTTTCAGCAAGTTTAGATGCCCCCCTAAATCTCTCTTTTATATCCATAACCATACCGCCAGAACCATTAAACCTTGGAAACGAAACATGCACGCTCCCAATTTCAGGTTCAATCTCGCCAAAGCTTTCAGGCAAGCGTGTAACAGTGTATATTAGCCAAGACGGCATCTCATGGAAAAAGTTTGTGACGGCTTACACTGACAAGTTTGGAAAGTATTCTTTGGCGTATAATATCACTTCAACTGGTGCATATTACTTCAAGGCAAGTTGGAGCGGAGATTCAAGCTATATAGGCGTGGACAGCAAAACACTCACGGTTTTTATTAAGTTCCCCCTGCCACTAATTAAGTCTGAGATGCCCCAAGACCCGCTCTCACGGGCAAGCTCTGCAGGCCTCTACAGAGTTCTTCAACTACTGCATAATCAAACCTATGGAGAATCTTCTAAAATCGTTTTGGGAAAAGGTGAAAATGTTTCCTTAAGCGGCGAATTCGTCTTGTTAAGTAATGAAACAAATAATCAGTTTAGCTTCTTTCTTCGGCATGACGGCGAAAACTATTACATTGTAAGTGTAAAAGTGATAGACACGCTTGGGACATTTCAAGTAATAAAAAAAATCAACGGAAAAAATAAAGTGCTAATTAACGCTTCGGTAACCATTAGAGAAGGTGCATGGCATAGGGTTACAGCAGAAACATGTGGAAACCAAATTATAGCTAAAATATATGATGCAAATGGCACTCTTTTGAGGGGTGTGATAACGATAGACGACGCCTTAAGTGCTGGCGAATGCGGAATTCTTGCTGAAGGTGGTGTGAACACCGTTCTAGCCATCAAAAATCTCAAGATTGAAATTCTCGATACACTTCCTCGCCCAGCAGAAGGCAATCAGTCTCCACTAAACGAGCTTCAATTGTTAGCCCCATACATAAAATTAATAATTCTGTTAACTGCAACCCTTTTGATTATAAGCTACGTTAATAAAAGAAAAGGGAAACACTTCTCAATTGTTAACCGAAATATTTTTAGCAACAGAAATTAAATTCAATTAAAACTCTTGGCTCGTGCGGCAGGGAAGATGAAAAATATTGAGGCACAAATGGTTAATGGTAATTGCGCTTATACTGCTCATTTCTTTATCTATATTTGTAGCAATTGAATTATACAACAATGAACAAGGGACAACACCTAAATTTTTTTTGGGCGTCGAATATGCTTACGGCAATGTGGGCGGCATTAACGATTGCAAAACACTAGTCGACAAAGTTAAAGGGTATACAAACCTCTTTGTTATAGGCTTGGCAGGGATAACCTTTAACAGAACCACACTCAGCGAAACTTGCGACTACATTTATGATGCAGGATTATACTTCATCGTCCAACTCACATCCCCAATAAAGTATTCCTACCCCATAGAAGATTGGGTTATCGAAGCAAAGGAAAAATACAGAGACAAGTTCTTGGGAGTTTACTATTTTGACGAGCCTGGAGGTCGACAATTAGACGATGAGCCATCAAGATTCGTTTTAGAAGCAGAAAACTACGCTGACGCTGCTAAAAACTATGTTTACTACCTTTATGTTCACTTAAAGTCATATTTGCGCTTAGATGTCAACGTTTTCACCGCAGACTACGGCCTCTACTGGTTCAATTACAAAGCAGGATACGACGCCGTCTTCACTGAATTCGGTTGGAACCACAGCAGACAATTACACATTGCAATGTGCAGGGGGGCAGCTAAAGCCCAAAACAAAGATTGGGGAGCTATAATCACGTGGACATACAACGGTACCCCATACATAGAGTCTGGAGATAAACTCTACAAAGATATGGAACTGGCTTACCGTACCGGAGCAAAATATATTATAGTTTTTAATTATCCTAAAATCGGTTCTTATGGAATCCTAACCGGTGAACACTTTCTTGCATTGGAGAACTTTTGGAACTATGTGCGTAATCATCCAGAAGAACATGGAATTGAAGAGGGGGAAGTAGCCTACGTCCTCCCAGAAAACTACGGCTTCGGGTTTCGCAATCCCAATGACACCATATGGGGGTTATGGGACGCTGATCAACTTTCTAAAAATATATGGGGCGATGTAAACAATCTCATAAACACTTACCGATTTCGCTTAGACATAGTCTATAACGATCCAGAACTCAACGACTATATTAAAAACCGATACAATAAACTGATTTCCTGGAACAGAACACTCACGTAAAACTTGAGATTAAACGCGAGAACCCCCCAACATATTTTTAAACCAGATATTATCGCGCTTTGTTTATGTCAAACAAAGTTGTAAATGCGAAAACTATAAATGGAAATCAAAACAAAAAACGACTGAGGAAAAGTTTATGACATCAGATTCAGAGAAATGGAAAATAAGCGACATTATATACGGCGTAATAGTGCCAGTTATAGTGGCGATAATAATCATTGCATGGCCAACAGCAATAGCTTCCGCCCTTCTAAGCATCGACCCCTCTTACGCTTTAAACGCTATATTCGTGGATGGACTTAGAGAAGCGGTTCTCATAGTGGCTGTCCCAATGGTTTTTGGATTACTCTGGAATCAATGGGCCGGCGGGGCTTCAGGATTCTTGCTAGGCAGCATCTATGCTCTTTACTGGAGCATTCAATTCGCACAATTCAACTATTCGCCAACTGATATTAGTTTGCTTGGCTATTTGGTGAGCGCGATGTTGACAGGCTACATCGCCGGAGCGTTGAACAAGGGTTCCTTTAGTTTCCGAAGGATGGTTGTTTCGGGGCTTGTCTCAGGGATCATCGGAGGCGCAATTCTGCTATGGACCTTTATAATATCCCCCGTTGGAATGGCAACAGACATACCCTACAACACGTTTATAATAATGCTGCCGAGAATAATCTATGGCATTGTAATGCCCATAATAGTCAAGGTTTTCTCTTGGTACGGCATAACCCCGAGGCGCATAAGTTAAGCATTCTAGACATGAGCGGACAATGCCAGCATATCCCCAATTTTTCCTAACACTTTCACTTTTTGGCAAGTAACTACATGGAAACCTTTACCAGAACGGATACAAAACAAAAATGAATGGCCCTTTCACGTTCAGAACTCATCGAGGTAACTTTATTAATTTTACCAATTATTCATTCTCTGCGTGTGCGAAATATTTAAACATCTAGCCTTGCATATTTGCGGGAATAAAACTAGGGAATAAAATGAAGCTGCATGTAACCCTTGTGAATCCACCATATCCTAGTGAACGTCTTCAGCATTTACCGTTCATTCCTTTAGGTTTAGGATATTTGGCTGCAGTTTTAGAAAAGAACCAGTACAAAGTAGATGTAATCGACTGTCAAGCGCTCAAGCTTTCCTACGAAAATTTCAAAAAAGAAATTGGTAAGCGCCAACCCAGTATAGTTGGAATAACATCGACCACAAGAACATACAAATCTGCATTGAAAATAGCAAGAATAACTAAAGAAGCCCATCCAGACTGTTTAACCGTTCTTGGAGGACCACATGTCACATTCTGGGATGAAAACGCGCTTCAAGAGTGCCTACAATTAGACGTTGTTGTGAGAAGGGAAGGCGAATTCACTCTTCTTGAGTTGGCACAGAGATTAGAGAGCGGCAAAAGGTATTATGACGTATTGGGCACGACTTGCAGAAAAAATGGAAAGATAGTAAAGAATCCTGATAGACCTTACATAGAGAATCTTGACAAGTTGCCTTTTCCAGCTCGCCATCTCTGGCCTATTGAACAAATTCGAAAATATGAAGATATGTTCTACTTAATTTCAAGCCGTGGGTGTCCTTACTGGTGCGAGTTTTGTGCAGCGGTCAGAATGTTTGGACGGACATATCGCGTTAGAAGCCCAAAAAACGTCGTTGATGAAATTGAATTTCTTCACAAAACTTATGGCGCACAGCACTTTTCATTCTGCGACGATGTATTCACAGTTGACCAGCATAGAACTGAAGAAATTTGTAAAGAAATTAAGAAAAGAGGATTAAAAATAGAGTGGGGCTGTGGAACCCGTGTTGACCTAGTTTCAAAAGAATTGCTAACAAAAATGAAGGATGCAGGTTGCGTTTCTGTATGGTTTGGAGTTGAAACAGGTTTGCAAGAAGTTTTAGATGACATGAACAAGGGCATTTTAATTGCCCAAACTGAAAGAGCATTTGGCTGGTTAAGAGAACTTGGCTTGAGGCCTGTTCCAAACATACTTCTCGGTTTCCCTGGCGAAACTAAGAGAACTGCTTGGAGAACCATAAAGTTTGCTGAAAAAATAAGTCCTGAGGAGGTAAGCTTTTACAACATAGCTACACCTCTTCCAGGAACACCAATGTATGAACTGGTGAAACAAAAGGGGTGGCTGAGAGTAACAGACTTTGATAAATATGACTGCGCCACTCCCATTTTTGAAACACCAACATTCAGCATG
>JBNASL010000083.1:0-5212 GCA_049717905.1 Candidatus Bathyarchaeales archaeon
CAAATTTTTTAAGGGTCTGTATGGCTATGAGTCCTGCAAAGAAGAAATCGCCCAAACCAAGAGACATGTAAAGAATACCCCATGGAGTTGCGATTTGCGGAATAGTGGGTAAAGTGATTAGCACTGGAAGTCGCAGTTCAGAGACGTGAGTGGCGGCAGAAACAATGGTTCCAGTTACCAAGACAAGGAAAATGTCTACTGCAGTCAGAAGCCCGGTGAAAATCAGCGTTGTTCTCCATGTGAAGAGGCCTCCAAGGTAAAGAATAATTAAAATGGCGAATACTGCGCCATACACGTTTAGCATGTATGGAAACCAGAGTGTGGTTTTGCCGTAAAATGCATAAAAAATTATGAAAAGGACTGGCGGCAAAGCCGCTAAATACCACCTTTCTTTTGTATGTCCTCTTTCTTCTTCGTAAAGCAAAGCTATGAAAGAAAAACCGCACAAGCAGTAAAAGGCTAAGACGCTGTAAGTAGCTATGCCGCTTAATGATGCTAGGTTGAAGAGGCTAACCGTAGCCGCTAAAAAGCTGATTATGAAGAAGATTGTACAGAAAAGTTGGGCGTCAGCCTTTTTAAAATCTGAGAAAATATAAGTGAACATGAATAATAGCATGGAATAAGCGAAAAGGAATACTGCTACAATAGCCATTTGGGGGATAAGCACCACAACGGAGACTGTTACACTTATGGCGGCCACAAGTATAACTACATCTCGAACGCCGAATTCCCTTTCCTCAAAAGTGGCTTTCAGCTTTCTCTCAACCTTCCCATTTAAAAACATAGCGATTACAGTAACTGCAAAAAGCGTTAGGGGCATGGCAATGTCGAAATACATAAACGCAAATAATAAAAACACACATTTAAACCTTAAAGCCTAAACAACAATTGAAAACCGCTAAAGATGCCATAAGCGCCTCCTCTGTCCGCACAGTTTCCGTTAACTGCTCTGGAATAGTGTTCACTACAAAGTCCACAATTTCATCTAAATTTAGTCTCTCCTGTTTGGCTATTTCGTAAAGCCCCCTTGTAGGTGCTCCAAAAACCACCAGCATAGCCTCAGCTTTATTCCATCTTTCAGCAATCTTTCCCTTGATATCACTAAAAGGAACACCATACTTTGATGTGGCAATTTTCAAGGCAAATCGCGTGTCTTTCACGAGTTTTCCAAAAGAACCTTCCCAAACCGTCGTCCTATAACCCCAATAATATGGAGTTTCCTGTCGGTTTGCCAAGCTCGCCATAACCCGTTTATCGATATGTGTAATTTTCACTGTCACCCGCTTTCCTACGGAGAACTTTGTCTCGGGGATTAAGGCGGGTTTATCGACGCCTATGTCTACAAGTGCCCCTTCTCTCGTCTTTGCGATGGTGACGCCTTCACGGTACTCGCCCACTTTCAAGTCCGTTGTCTTTCTGCCTAATGGGTGATGCGGAGTCCTTAACGGTGGGAGAATGCCAGCATACCGCAATTCATGTCTCAATTTGAAAAGCCTTTTTCGCAAATATTGCGGGGTTTCCATGTAACCAAGCAAAGTGGCAATTAAATTCATCTCAGCCTTTTGATTCGTTTTCAGCTCATCCTTGTAGATTATTATTTCTTCAACTCCGAAAATAGCGGCAGCGCGCCCTATCATGCCCATTTTTGAAGTTTTCTCTCGTAAATGAGGGGTGTCGGAAACGACTGATGCTGGAATGGCTATTGAAATCTTCTTTCTACGCATAATTTCCCCGCCATTAAACATTACGTATTAACCGTCTCTAGCTTAAAAGCTAAAAGCACAATAGCAATAACTTGAATTAGAGGAGGAAAATTGCCTAAAACAACAATTTTAGACGACCTAAACGCGATCAGCAAAATAGATAGAAACAATATGCTTTCTTTCTGCGTTGAAGCTGCAAAACATTATGAAGACGCATTTAAAATGGCCAAAACTGTTACGGTTAACTACTCAAAACCAAAAGCAATCATTGCAGCGGGTATGGGTGGTTCCGCCATAGGCGGAGAACTCCTAAAAGACTGGACACGGGACACGCTTAAAATTCCAGTAGAAGTGTGTAGGGATTATATCCTTCCAGCGTACGCAGACGAAAAAACTCTCACTTTGATAGTAAGCTACTCTGGAGAGACAGAAGAAACCCTTAGCACTTTTCTTGACGCTGTTAAGAGGAAATGTATGGTTGTATGTATAAGCTCCGGAGGAGCACTCACTGAGTTCGCTGAAAAAATGAATGTGCCACATTTACGCGTTCCATCTGGGGTTCCTCCCCGCGCAGCTCTCCCATATCTTTTCATTCCGCTGCTTGTTTTTATGGATAAACTTGGATTGGCTTCAAACGTGAAAATGGAAATTTCTGAAGCTATTGAGATTATGCGGCAAGTCTGCGAGGAAAACGCTCCTCAAAAGCCTTTAAAAGAAAACTTTTCCAAAATGCTAGCCTCCAACATCAGCGGAACAGTTCCAGTTATATATGGATTTGGGCTTTATCGTTCCGTTGCTCAACGTTTTAAGCAGCAGTTTAACGAGAACAGTAAAGTTCCCTCAAAATGGGATGTTTTCTCAGAGCTAAACCACAATGAAGTTGTAGGCTGGGAAAGGGCGGAAAGCCTTTCAAAATGCTTTTCAGCAATAATTCTTAGAGATAAAAGCGAGCCAGAGAAAATTCGATGTCGAATTGAAGCAACAAAAGAGTTGATGCGGGATAAAATTTCGGGGATTTATGAAGTTTGGAGCAGAGGTGAAGGGCGACTGGCTAAAATGCTATCTACAACGCTCATTGGAGACTTTACAAGCGTTTATCTCGCCTTACTACGCGAAATAGACCCTACTCCAGTGGAAACCATAAATCTACTAAAAAGAAAAATAGCTGAGACTGGAACACGCGACAAAATATTGCATGAACTAAAAACATTATCGAACAACATGTTTGGGCAATAGTTAAGTTTTGTGTACATTCGAATTAAATTACCCATTGCGTTCTAATATGCTCGGAATTTGACAACAAAAATTGTTAATGATTAAAAGAAGTTCAGAACGTGTCGTGAATAAGCAGAACCATGGTTGACACCACAAAAAAGAACACTTTATTTATTTAATGGTAATTGAGAATGCGCTAACTTTTCGATTTTAGGCTAGCTAACGTGCACTAAATTTTCCGTTAGCGATGATTAAATAAATGGTTCTTGTTTCAAGTACGCTATAAATTAGTTTACCTTTGTTGCCGTAAGACTTATATATATAGAACTTCTATACATAGAATCCCTATATTGAGGCTGATAACTACTATGCTAGGTGTGCTAGTTGATGCTTTAACGTTTCTCGCCACGATCTTGATGGAAATTATTCCGCTTTTTCTTGTTGTAACATTTTTTGCTGGGCTTGCTCTAGAGTATATTTCTCAGGAATCCCTTAGAAGTCATCTGGCTGGTAGGAGGGGTTTTGTTGGATTATTGTTGGCTGTGGTTTTTGGGTTTATAACGCCTTTCTGTTCATGCTCAACTATTCCTGTGCTTGCAGGTATGATTACTGCGGGGATTCCGATAGGTGTTTTAACCGCGTTTTTGTTCGCATCCCCCTATCCGGTTGAAATTGCAGTAATTGTTTTGGGGCCTATTTTCGGATGGGCCCTTGCCTTCACTTTCGTTCTTGTAGGAGTCATAATTGCCTTTCTAAGCGGCTTTGTTGTCGAAAAGCTTGGCTGGCAAAATCAGGTGAAGCCTCTGCTGATACCGCTTGTAGCTGTTAACACTGTCGGCAACGGATCTGCTGAAACTGTTAATAGCGACTTCAAGGTTAAGGTTAAACGTGCAGCCAAGTATTCTCTGGATTTCTTCAAGAAACTCGCTGTCTACGTTGTTATTGGCAGTGTCATCGGAGCTTTTATATATGGGTTTGTACCAGCTGATCTCATTGCAACTTATGCTGGCGGGTCCAACATTCTCGCTGTTCCAATAGCTGCACTGATTGGAGTCCCTCTTTATGTAAGCATAATACCAATAATCCCAATTATTTATTCCTTGTATATCAAAGGGTTAAGCGCTGGAGCTGTAATAGCCTTTCTAATAACCGCCACCGCAATAAGCCCACCTGAATTAGTTATGCTTTCAGGTATGTTCAAGAAAAAATACATAGCATTCTTCGTAGTGGCGATGATTCTTGGAGCCATCGTAACTGGCTATTTATTTAACACAATATCGATGGGTGGTTAAAATGAGTTGCCAGTTATTAGGAGGGATATAGAAATGGGTAAAGTTAGAATAGAAATCTATGATAGCGACCCCTTCTTAGGAGGATGTTGCAGCCCTGGCGGAGGCTCCATTCAAGCCGCGATGAGACTGATGAAAATGCTAAATGAAAGGGCTGAAATTGTGGCTAAGCTTCAAAAGGAATTCAAAAATGTCGAAATTACAAGGGAAATTGTTAATCCGCTTAAACAACTGGAGCATTACCCAGAGTATGCAAGGCCGTATATCGCTTCCAATACACCTTTGCCATTTGTGCTCATAAACGGTCAACTTGCCGTGGTAGGCACTTTTCCAACACTTGAGGAGTTTATAAAAATTATTAATGAACACTTAAAATAACTTATATGTGATGCCCGATGGTGAAATGTGAAATCTGCGGGGCAGAAAACGTCAGCCTTCTATACGCCAGACACAAAAATCTTAATCGCCTCGTAAAAATGTGCCAGGACTGCTGGAGGAAAGCCTACGCCGAAAACCAGCTTGTCTCCGGCTCAGGCAGCTCAGGCGGCTGTTGCGGTTGAGCAAAAAAAGTTACTGGGACAAATCGTTCATGCTTGGCCATGCAAAACTTATAACGTTAGCCGTCCTAAGCCGCAAACCACTCCACGGCTATGGCATCATAAAAGAGATTAAGAGCAAATCGGACAACTGCTGTTCAATAACCGTGGGAACAATCTACCCTGTTTTAAAAACGCTTGAATCAGAAGGCTTGATTAAAAGCGAAAAAATCGTGATAAAAGGCAGAGAAAAAATCGTTTACAGGACAACCGCAAAAGGAAAAACAGTATTAGAAGAAGGATTGAAAAGATGGAACAAATTCACTGAAGGAGCAAAGAAAATACTGACATATACTCAAGATAAAAATACGTAGGCCAAGATCCAGCTATTAGCAATTATTAAGAAATGAATTCTCTGAAAAGTTCTTCAGCTTTTTCCAGCGGCAGAAGCTTCGGCGGATGTTTAAAG
>JBNASL010000084.1:0-5099 GCA_049717905.1 Candidatus Bathyarchaeales archaeon
CCATTAATTTCAATTATTAAGACGGCTGCAACCCTAGCCATGAACGAAGGATGCAAAGTTGTCGAAAGACGCCATGTTCGAGAAGCCATAGAAAACCACTGCAAAACAATTCAAAGGCAAATATTGGAACATGAAATCAACGAAAGAGGCAAGCTGCTTGAGATAAAGCCTGAAGGAGTAAAACTTGGGCAGATTTACGGTTTAGCCGTTGTTAGAGACCCATATAGTGGCGAGATGACTGGAAGCGTCCTATGCGTAAAAGCCCACATGGTGAACAGAAGCGAACTTCCAAGAAATTACCCGTTTAAAGGCTATTATAAGGTGACTGGCGTAGCCAAAGGACAGAGCTTTATAGCGGACAGCATAGCAAAAGTCAGAAGCGTCATACTCCAGAAATACGGCATAGACATAGCCCAAGACTATTTGACGCACATAGATTTCGCCCAATCCTACGGCGTAGACGGCCCATCTGCAGGCGTAACCATGGCCATACTCTTATGCTCGCTCATTGAAGGCAAACCCGTAAGACAGGATGTGGCAGTTACAGGCGAAATAAACCTAGGCGTAGGCGACACAATACAAGTGACCGCGGTAGGAGGAGTCTACGAAAAAATTAAGGCTGCCGAAGCTTGGGGATTCAAAAAAGTTGTCATTCCAAAGAAAAACTTTGAACACTCCATAGACGTGAGAGACTACAAAGTGGAGGTTGTGCCAGCAGCCACCCTAGACGATTATTTAAAAGAATGCTTGGTTGAGGAGCAAACGCTTAAAGTTCCCATTAAAACACATAGAAAACCCAAATTCTAACCATAAAAGGGGTTAGCACAGAACACGCAGTGGCCTACGTGCAAGCTTTATCGCGAAATTTATGGCAGCGGAAAATCTTTAATCCTTCCTCTTTAATTCAGAAGTGAAGTGGCTTGTTGATGGTTAGAGAAGTAGACAAAGAGGCTATTCGAAAATGGCGCAAGAGAGGATTCTACAGCGAAAATGTCCTTGTAAAACTTTTAAAAAAGAACGGTTATAACGCAGTTCGCATTCCAGTCAGCAACCCAAGTCTCAATCCTCTACCAGACATAATAGCCCGAAAAGATGCTCATGTTTACGCTTTTGAAGTTAAAAACGCCAGCTACTACGCTTATTTTCCAAAACAACAAATTGAAAAACTCTTTAGATTTCTTAATGAACTTGTTCCCGTGGAAAACCAGTTTAAACATGCGGTAGTTGCAGCTCACCTAGGCAAAAAATGGATTTTCAAGGAGATAAATTGGGCGGACTGGGAAAAGAATAGGCTTCCGGAGAAAGTGAGAATTCTAAAACGCGACAGAGGCAACCTCAATCTCTAATCAATCACGAAGAAGACTAAGTAGTTAAACTTCTTCAGTTTAAAAACGTGCCATTTTACATTCAAGTTGAATCAGTTGGCTCAGTATTACCATTAAATTAATACATCACTATATACTTGACCAGCATTCACTGAAAGGTCTGTATACAAAAGCATCAACAAAATCACTTATAAAGCAGAAATGCAGCAAACAACTAACCTTTGATTTTTGGCGTGACAATTACATTGCTTATTTTAGCTCCAAATTCTGTGGTTGCATGTTACATTGTCATCCAAACTGCGGGAATGCTGTTAGCCATCTTGATAGCAACATTTGCTATAAGCCTATGCCTAGCAATAAAGTTTGCACATAAATCTCTTATAGAAATTATGTCCTAGGGTGAAGCGAAACAAATAAAACATACTCTTTATATTTTTAGATTTTCTAGGGTGGAAGCATGATGCAAACTCAAGGAGTAATAGTTAATTACAGAATTGGGCCTAAAGCCCAAAGGTCGAAAGAATGCATAATCCAGTTTGCTCATGCAAAATCCGTTTCAGAAGCAAGCCAGCTTATCGGGCGTAAAGTGGCGTGGAAAAGGGGCAAAGACAAAATAATTGGAAAAATTGTGGACACCCATGGCAATAAGGGTTTGGTTCGGGCAAGGTTCCGAAGGGGCTTACCAGGTCAAGCCTTAGGAACAACCGTTGAACTTGTTGGATAAACTTTTTTCAAAATGCTTTAAACCTTCCACGTGCACGGGTAGTTGACTTAGAAAATCTTGCAATTGAAAAATAGGCACTACGGGTACGCCGCCATAAAATTTAAACCTGCTGGGAATAAGCGACAAAACCGCTGGAACCACTTTAACCTTGCCCCAAGAAGCACAGCCAAATGTTTCAAAAACACTTGCAGATTCTGAAAAGGCAAATGTCCTTTCAACTTGTTTCTCAACAATTTTCTTTAAGGCAGACGGGTACATTCCTCTACGCCAGTGTTTGCAGTCAACACAAACCACAAGAGGCTTTTTCCATCCAACAACATCTATTTCCCACTTTCGTCCAGCATGTTTAAACCGTAAATTTTCCATGACTCCGTAGCCATTCCTTTCAAAAGCCATAACGGCTACTCTCTCAAACTCCCGCCAACCAAGAAAACTACATACATATTCAAGGTCAGCTCCTAATTGAACAGCGTAAACAGCCAACCTAAGCCTCTGAAAGCTATCAGCATCCAAAAAATTATTGTGAAAATAAATTAGACCTTCTTTTTCCAATTTTTTAAGCAAATTCAGCGCAACATTACGAGAGATTTTCGCATTTTTGTATATTTGTTCGTTTAAAATTGAACCATTACTCGTTAGTTTTAATATGCTAATAATCAATTCTTTTTCTATATTCATTTCAAATTTCTCCAAAATTAAACATAAGCATGTCAAAAAAGTTCTTGCTATAAGATCTACTTAAAAGCTTTTCTCTCAAAGCGAGAACGCAAACCGCGCAGAAACTATAATAGGTGGTTAAATTAAAAACGAATATTTACAGAAGGAAGTTTAATGTCGGAAAAATACATGGCAAAAACACAAAAGTCCAAAGCTTTGTACGAGCAAGCGCGAAATTTTCTTCCAGCAGGAGTCTCTTATGGAATCCGCTACTTTAAACCATACCCTTTCTACACGGTTAAGGCAAAGGGAAGCAAACTCTATGATGTGGATGGAAACGAGTATGTAGACTACTGGATGGGACACGGCGCCCACATTCTTGGCCATAGCCCTCCAGAAGTTATGGAAACATTTAAAAGGCAAATTGAAAATGGCACTCATTTTGGCACAGCCCACGAACTTGAGGTTAAGCTAGCAAAGCAGATTGCAAAGATGGTTCCAAAAGCTGAGATGACGCGGTTTACGAATTCTGGAACAGAGGCAAACATGTACGCAGTGCGCCTTGCAAGAGCTTATGCAGGCAGAAGCAAAATCCTCAAGTTTGAAGGCGGATGGCATGGAGGCTACGATGCCCTACACAAAGGAGTAAAATATCCCTGTGAAATTCCAGAGTCAGCCGGATTAACAGAAGGCGCTCTCCAAGACACTCTTTTGGCTCCATTCAACGACCTTGAAGGAGTAAGGGAAAAATTAAGAGACGAGCCTGTCGCAGCAGTCATAGTTGAACCTGTCCTCGGTTCAGGAGGATGTGTTCCTGCTGAAAAGGAATTTTTGAAAGGACTTAGGGAAATCTGCGACGAGAAAGGAATACTGCTAATCTTCGACGAGGTGATCACTGGTTTTAGATTGGCCCCAGGCGGCGGACAACAATACTATAATGTTTTGCCAGACATCACAACATTCGGAAAAATTCTTGGCGGAGGCTTCCCAGTCGGCGCCTTTTGCGGGAGCCAAGAAATTATGGAGCGGTTGGACACCATTGTCTATGAACGTCCCAACTACTCTTTTCATGGTGGAACCTTTTGTGCAAACCCAATGACAATGGCTGCTGGTTTGGCAACGCTTAAACTTCTTGAAGATGGAAGTATAATAGCAAGGCTGAACAGAACTGGCGAAAAGGTAAGAGAAGAAATAAGGGAAGTTTTCGAGTCGAGAAGGGTAGACGTACAAGTGACGGGTGCAAGCTCTCTTTTCAGCGTGCACTTTACAAAAAAGAGCGTGAGAAATGCACGGGACGCTTTCGAGGCTAACAGGGAGAAACTTGCTGAATACCATTTAAATCTAATCGCTGGAGGCGTTTTCTTTCTGCCAACCCATTTTGGCGCCATAAGCAATGCACATAATAATGACGACATCGAAAGACTGTTTTCAAAAACGGAAGATTACATAAAAAGTTGTAAAAATACTTGTTGACACGTTCAGCTTTCTTAATGGTTACGGGCGTGTTCCCAGTGTTACCGCAATGTCTAGTGTTTGGTTACCTCTCACAATTGTTACATTAATTGTTTCTCCAGGCGAAGTGTTCTCTTCAAGATAGGTTGAAAGGGCATCCATGTTGGTTATTCTTGTTCCGTTTATGGCTATTATGATGTCGCCGCCAATTGTTATGTATTCTCCTGCGATTGGAACTTGCTGGGTTCCGCCTTTTAGGCCTGCGTTGGCTGCTGGTCCTTCTCTTGTAACTTGGGTTATGAGCCATCCATATGTAACGTTTACGTTCATGGCTTTTGCTATTTCATAGGTCATGTCCACTCCTGCTGCGCCAAGCCACGGATGCCTATTGTAAGAGCCTTTTGTCACCAGCGAGTCTATTTCCCGTAAAATGGTGTTGGACGGGATTGCGAAGCCCAGTCCTTGAGAGTCGCTTACGATAGCTGTTGTAACGCCAACAACTTGACCTTGAAGGTTTAGGAGAGGCCCTCCCGAATTGCCAGGGTTAAGCGGAGCAGTTGTTTGAATGACGTCGGCTATTGGATAACCTCCTGTCTGCTCTTCAGTTATTGTTCTGCCAAGTGCGCTCACTATTCCTATGGTCATCGACCCAGCTAATCCATAGGGGTTGCCAACTGCAATAACGATGTCGCCTACTTCAAGCGTTGATGAGCTTACAATCTCAATGGGTTTAAACTCGCTCTGAGGCGCATTTACAGAAAGTACCGCGAGATCAGCGTAGGGATCTGAGCCCAGCGGAGTGGCTTTGTATCCGTTTCCATCTATGAAAGTTACAGTAACATTGACCGTGTTTTGAACCACATGATAATTTGTTATGACCACCATTTGCCCAGTATAGTTGTAAATGAAACCTGAACCTTGAACTTGCACATAATATGGAT
>JBNASL010000085.1:0-5062 GCA_049717905.1 Candidatus Bathyarchaeales archaeon
CTGATACGGGCGAAGTCACTCACATCACGCCAATCGGTAGCCTCGGAGGCCCCGAACCACAATCTGAAGACTCCGCGCCAACCCCTCAGCCAACACCACAACAGCCTAGCTTCTTAGGCACAGGCTTACCCATGGACTATGGCTACGCAATAATAGCCGTAACCATATTGGCGATGACTGCTGCCAGTAGCTACCTTTACATAAAACGTAAAAGAGACCGGAAAAAAGAAACTTAGTTAAAATCAGTTAATTTTCTCAAAAACAGCAATCTCGCGGGTTAAACTTCTATGCACATAAACGAAATGGGATTCTAAATGTTTATAGCCTAAATCTTCGCCTATGCTGCCTATACCTATGGTTTTAGGCGAGGCCATACATATGCGTCTTCCCTTTTCCAGCATATCGTAAACCGCTTTTAAAACGTCTTCAACTATCTGCTTTGTCGTGCGCTTCAATGTTGTGGCGCTTCTTCCATAGGGCGGATCTGCCACTACACAGTCCACGGTTTTTATCGGCGGGTTTCGGGCATCCGCCATCACTAAACCTTCGGGTTTAACGCTGAAATGGGCGAAATTTCTCAAGCTGCCATTTACCATGCGTCGTTGAACATCCAAACCTAAAACACGGCAACCCATAAGCGCAGCCTCAATAAGGATGCTTCCTGTTCCACAGAAGGAGTCAAAAACAAGCTCTCCAGCTTTCGGCTCTGCTAGGTTTACCATGCATCTTGCAAGTTTCGGCGGCATAGCCGACGGATGGAAAAAAGGCTTCTTCTTGGCGCGCCTCTCTGTGAAAGATTTAGGCGAGATTTCGGCAAGCTTTAACCCAAAAACAAGCTTGTTGTCTGTTAAAAAGCCAGTGAAGGTTTTTTCCGGGTTTTGTAAATTCACTTTGGCTCCTTCTGCCATTTTGAGGATTATTTCGCCGATTTTTCTTTCAAGAGCCATACTATCAACTTGTTGAGCATGGGTTTTCACGTGTTTTATGCGAATCGCAAAGCTTTCCCCTTTCTTCAGAAATTCGTCCAAATTTATCGCGCGTATAGCCTTCACCGCCTGGCCTGGTTCAGCTTCGCAAGTGAAAAGTTCAAACCCGCAAAGCCTTGTGAAAGCTGCCCGCTTTTTTACAGCGCTTACGCATTCTAGGCTTGCTTCAACTTTTAAAACCTGGTCTAGTTTTTCCAGAACCCTATACGCGTGGCCTTCTGCTTCAAGTATGGCTTTCAACTCGGAAACAGGCAGGGTTTCATGTTCACCAGAGAGGAGAAAGAAAAGCTTAGCCACTTTGAAACTCCTTTAATTCTTTAGCGATTAGAGGCGCTAGGGAAACCTTGCTCACATGGCTTGGGACGCTGTCCGTTCCAACTATTTCCTCAACTCCAGCCTCGCGAATGCGCTTTTCAGCGTCGCCCACCAAAAGGGGATGCACACACGCCGCATAGATCCTACTTGCTCCAAGTTCGTGCAGGATTTTTGCAGCCGCAACTATTGTGCCGCCCGTGCTTATAATGTCATCAAAAATTATCACGGTTTTTCCTTTAACTTTAAACTCTCCTTTTTCGACGCTGACCTGTCCAGTGTAGCGGTCTCGATGCTTTTCCAAGTAGCCACACTCTCCGCCTAGGACTTTTCTGGCTTGCTCAGCTATGTATACTGCGCCTTTGTCCGGTGCAAGGGCAAAAGCTCCTTTTATGCCCTTATCCTTGAAGTGTTCCGCCAAAAGGGGTATGGCTGAAAGGTTCTTCGCTTGGAAAGGAAACTTTTCCAAAACCTTTTCTTGATGCACATTAACTGTTATTAGGCTGTCGATTCCAGCGGCTTTAAGCATTCTTACAATGGCTTCTATGCTTATGGCTTCACCTTGGAGGAAAACCTTGTCTTGGCGTGCATAGGCAAGATAGGGCACTACAGCAGTTACTTTTTTGGCGCCGTTTCTTTTAGCTGCGTCTGCGATAAGCGCTAACTGGATAAGCCTATTATCTTGCGGCGGGCTTGTGGTCTGCACTATGACGGCTTCTTCGCCTTCAAGGTTGCCTTCAAGCCTAACATAGGATTCGCCGTCTGGAAAAGTTTTTGAAAAAACAGAAACTGGCTCAACGCCTAAAAGCTGGGCTATCCGCGTTCCTAACTCTTTGGAAGCTGGACCAACTATTACTTTCATTGCTTCTTCGCCCTATACTGTTCTATAAGCTCTTTGGCTCTGTCCATGCGGATTTTGCGTTCTTCAACCATCTTTTCAGCCACGAGGTCTATAAGCTCGCCAGTGGCACCAGCAGCTACAGCTATGTTTCTCGCATGAAGCGACATGTGACCCCGCTGTATGCCCTCATGGGCTAAAGCCCTTAAAGCTCCAAGGTTTTGAGCTAAACCTACCGCAGCCAAGACTTCTGCAAACTCGTTGGCTGTTTTCACGCCTAGAATTTTTAGGCATATTTTTGCTATGGGATGGGTGCGCACCGCCCCGCCTATGAGGCCGACGGCCATGGGCAGTTCAATAGAGCCCATTAAGTCGCCGTTCTCGTTTTTCTCCCACGTTGAAAGCGTAGTGTATTGGCCGTTTCTAGCCGCGTAGGCGTGGGCTCCAGCCTCTATGGCGCGGTGGTCGTTGCAGGTGGCAATAACAACGGCTATGATTCCGTTTAAAATTCCCTTGTTATGAGTGGCCGCCCGATACGGGTCTGCAGCAGCGAAAGCCGAAGCGTTCACAATGCCGTCTACGACTTCTTCTCCGCCTACAGCTTCTTTTGGAACGAGACACCAGGCTCTGGCTAGGCGTTTAACAGCCAAATTAGAAATAATGCGCAAGTAAACACGCCCGCCCGTTATGCGCTCTATTAAAGGCGCAACAGCCTCGCACATAGTGTTTACGGCGTTTGCTCCCATGGCGTCGCGGCAGTCCACATGCAACTCGGTTATAACCATCGGTCCCTGCGAAGTATGGATAACTTTAGCGTCTAGGTCTTTTGTTCCGCCGCCGACAGAAACAAGCACCGGATCCTGATCATTAGCTTTCTTTAAAATTTCCTCCTTAGCCTGCAGAATTCGCATTCTAGCCGCGTAAGGGTCTTTCATGCCGACAGCTTGAACCTGTCCAATCATTATCGGCGGAGTGCTACTTGTGTAAAAGCCTCCGCCATCCCTTGCCATTTTAGCCGCGTAGCTGGCAGCCGCTACAACAGAAGGCTCCTCAATAGCCATGGGAATAAGGTAATCTCGCCTGTTAATTAGAAAGTTCACGGCAACGCCTAAAGGAATTGGGAGGGCGCCTACAACGTTTTCTATCATGCGGTCAGCCAGATCCAACGGCAAAGAACCTGTGTTCTGTAATAGCGCTGCCTCTTCGTCGGTTAAATCTGCAAAATCCTTAACAAACTGCAGACGCTCTTTGGGGTTCAGCTTATAAAATCCCGAAATCAGAGATGACTTACCCATATGATCCAACTCTTTCCAAATCGAATATCAGAGTGCCCGCGCTCGCTTTTAAATTTTAGTGATATTGGGCATTGTAGTTTGCTATTTGGGACAGCAGCTGTTTTTTGATGTTTTTGAAGCGTTATTTGTGCAACATGACTCGTTTGTTTCTGCACTAATTAACTCTGAAGCAGCAAGGAGTCCCGCTTTAACTATTAGGTCAGCGGGGATTGTCTCGTAATTTTCGCCTTCTACTTTAACAGTTCTACACTCAGAAGGACCGCAAACTTCACAGCATGGGCTCTGTCCCACTACTCCGCCAATCCAATCCTCTAATAGGCGGTCATTAATCCAGATCTTATTAGATTCCAGAGGATTCTTCTCAAATTCCCTGATAGAAAGTTCGCTTTTTTCTAAGATAACTTCTATACCAAGCGGCGCGAGGGATTGCTTGAGAACAGAAACCGCCTTTTCAATTTCTTCTTCTGTTGAGCCGCATCTGGGACATGTTTGCCAATCGGATACAAGCCGTTGCCATCTGATTTTAAGCGTATTCAATTTTTCTTCCTTCTATTTTCCACTTTGTCAGTCATAGTTTTACTTTGTTGCTTAAAAACCCATTTATATGTATTATATGTCTTCATTTTGTGCAGGTCTGTTTCGTTTAAGGAGAATCCCAAAAAGTTAAAGAATAAAAATTGCAGTAATTGCCATGATAGGGATGAGGTAATTGTGGAAAAGCTTGAAGCACAGGTTTTGAAGCTAGCTGATCTGGTGGAATATCAGGAAGGGTCTGTGGTAAGTCGAACCCTGATTGATAAGAAAACGGGAACTGTAACCTTGTTGGCGTTCGACGAAGGACAAGGGTTAAGCGAGCACACGGCACCTTTTGACGCCATGGCTTGTGTGCTTGATGGTGAAGCGGAAATAAGCATAGCTGGCAAAGCCTTACGGTTAGAGAAAGGCGAAGTCGTAATAATGCCTGCAAACAAGCCTCACGCTGTTAAAGCCTCAAAAAGATTCAAGATGCTTCTAATAATGATAAGGTCATAAAGTTACAAGCGCTTGGAATGCATAAAGGTAATATAGAACGAACTGGATTAATGTAATGTTTGAGAGCACGATTCTCTCATCACATGTCAAGCTAACTAAGTAAAGTGGTTCAGGAGGTGACGCTTACGGGTTCATCACAAACCCTTACCATAAAGTATGTTATACGCGCAAGATTCGAAATAGAAGGCGTGGTTGAAAAACCAGACGTTATAGGAGCTGTTTTTGGCCAAACCGAAGGCCTTTTCGGGCCGGAACTTGACCTCAGAGAACTTCAAAAGTCAGGCCGCATAGGAAGAATCGAAATCGAGCTGCACTCAAAACAGGATAGGACAACTGGCACAATAACAATTCCCACAAGCTTAGACAGAGTTTCCACAGCGCTATTGGCTGCAAGCCTTGAAAGCATAAACCGCGTTGGACCATGCTCTGCAAAGGTAACCCTTGAAAAAATTGAGGATGTTAGAGAAGCCAGAAGAAAGGCTATAATTGACAGAGCCAAAGAAATCCTTCACCAGTGGACAATTGAGGCTATGCCTTCAGTGGACGAAGTTTTCAAGGAAGTTGCCGAAACCCTAAAAGCGGCAAAAGTTGAAAAATAC
>JBNASL010000086.1:0-5059 GCA_049717905.1 Candidatus Bathyarchaeales archaeon
CTTTTTGTCTTATAAAATTAATGGTTGTATGAAGGAAACTTTAATGGTGGTTGTTTCTTGTTGCTGATTTTAGAATCGTTTTAAAGATTTTAAAACCGTCAGGTAAAGTTTTGAGTTTTGAAATGCCGTGTTCCCGTTTTTTGCAGCTTATGGGCACTTCTTTCAGCTTAAAACCATTTTTTAAGCTTTTGAGGATTATCTCTGTTTCAATGTCATATCCATAGGATTCTAAACTGATTTGTCGAAGGAAATCTTTTTTAAAAGCCCTAAACCCTGTTTGGCTGTCAGTGACCATTTTACCTGTTATAACCATTATGGTCGCGTTTATTAGGCTGTTGCCAAACTGGTGAAGCTTTGAAGTATGGTCTTTTGCACGGCCGAGAAAGCGTGAACCCGCTACAACATCAGCTCCGTTAAAAAGCGGGTTTAGGAGGTCCGGGATTTCTTTTGGGTTGTGGGAACCATCTGCGTCTATTGTTACGATTATGTCGCCGTGGGCATATTTGAAGCCTTTTCTTAGAGCGTATCCTTTTCCACGGTTCTGTTCATTGGACACAACTATAGCCTTATATTTGCTGGCAACTTCCCGTGTGCGATCCACTGAGCCGTCATCGACAACTATGATTTCGTATGGAAGTCCAAGGTTTTCCATGACCTGCATGGTTTCCTCTATGATGTTTCCTATCATTTTTTCCTCGTTATATGCTGGGATTACAACAGACACCACAGTGCCTTGCATGGAAGCCTCCCTTTCTCCACATAGAATGGTGCTGAAGGGCAAAATAAGGGTATATGTAAGAAGCGTATAGAAAATTGCCAAAAATGTTATAGAAGATTTCAGCTTTTATAGTGGCTTAATATTTGGGGTAAAGCGGTTATAATTATGTCGAAGCTGAATTCTTTTACGGCGTTATCTATCAAGTATTCGACGAAAAGGTTATCAGAAGAGGCTTTGAGGGTTAGGGTTACGTAAATTGCGTCTTTTGGGTTAAGCACTGTGTCGGTATAGTTCCATTTGAGGCTTAACGGTTCGTTTATGGGCGGCGCTTGTGTTATGTTTTCTCCTTTTGAATTTTTGAAGTTTATGTTTGAAATTGAAAGGTTTAGGGTTACAGGCATGTTGCTTTTGCTCTTAACGTAAAATGAACAATTAATAACGGATCCGGGATAAACTGTGCCCCAGTCGATGCATTGCGCGCCATTTTGAGTGGTGCTTATGTTTCCGCCATATACTTCGACGCCAACCACTTGGATTGTGCCGAGACTTGGAAAACGCATGTTTTGGAAACTGCTTATCCACATAGAGACAAAAGTGCTAACAATAAGCGTCAACGCAGAAACAATTAATATTAATATTATTAGCTTCTTTGAGCTTTTCAGGAATTGAACTAATGGTTTTGTAGAAAATTTCAAGTTTTAATACCATTAATATGTTGTATGTGGGAGCCTAAAAGGCTATTGGGAGTTTAGGCTTATACCCAATCGCCTTTGACATTTTTCCATAGCGGTTAGGGGAATGTTTAGCAGTTTTGAGATTATTCCTAAGCCAGAGAACATGGCTTTCAAGTTTTTTATGTCGCTTGGGTTTATTGCGTTTATTATGGGTGCGGAAAGCAGATAGGTTAGGATGAAGGCTGTGCCTCCGAGCGCCAGCTCCACCCAATCTGCGAAATAGGTGAAATTCAAAACTAGAAAAGTTACGGCAGTGGCGAGGGCTGAAGAGGCGAATATTTTTGCCGATGTCTTAAAGTCTGCTTTAACATTGTAGTATTTCCATGCTAAAGAGAGACCCAATATCATGTTTGGTATTCCTGCGGATATGTTTGTGATTATTAAGCCTATTATTCCCATAGTGGGTATTAGAGTCAAGGCTAGGGGTATGCCGAAAGTGATTGTTATTAGGCTTAGTTTCATTTGCGTTTTTGTTTTGCCTGTGCCTGCTAGTAGGCTGCCTAGGCTTAGGTTTCCGAAGGCTACTGTAAGATTGTTTATGACGTATAGGGTTAAAAATAGGGGGGCGTAAGTCCATTTTTCGCCGAATAGCGTGCTTATTAATGGTTTTGAAAGCACCATTATAGCTATTGTGGCTGGAACAAGCGACATGGTTGCATATTTGACTGATGATGTAAATACTGTTTTGAGGAGTTCTTTTTCTTCTTGCGGGTTAATTTTTGAGAAAGCTGGGAATAGCACTGTGGCTATGGGGAATGTGAAGAAGGTAAGCAAGGTGGCGAATTGTGTGGCTATTTGGAAGTTGCCTATTATAGCGTCGGTGCAGTAGATTGCCATTAGGAAGGCGTAAAACTGTGCTAGAAATCCTGTTAGGATTGATGATATAGAAAGGGGAACCCCATAGCCTAGCATGCTCTTCAAATTTTTTGAAAAGCTTGTTTTTCGGGTTTTTTCTGTTTTTAGGTTTTTAAATATGGCTAAGTACAGTAATGCTAAGCCGACTAGAGCTGCGGCTAAAAATGAAAAGGTATAGCCTAACACTGCTCCTAGGGCGCTGTATCCTATGAAAACCAGTATGGGGGATATTACTGTTTTGGCTATGGCTTGGCAGACGGTTGTTAAACTGTATAGCTCCATTCTTTCGAAGCCTTTAAAACTTGACTGGGAAGCCGCCAAAAGACCGCCTGAAAATATTGTGATGGAAACTATGGCGATAAGCGGTGAGGATTCTGGCCTGTGAAAAATTGTTGACGCAATAAAATTTGAGAGCAGAATTGAGATAAGCGTTAGAATTATTCCTGCTGAAACTTCAAAGAGCATTCCTGCAGTGATTATTTCTCGTGCCTGTTCCGGTCTGTTTTGGGCTCTGAAGGCTGCGGAGTATTTGATTATGGCAGAGTCTACGCCCCATTCTCGGAAAAGAACTATCATGTAGGAGGGGATTAGGGCTATGGAGTACAATCCGTATTCTTCAGGGGTCATGAGCCTTGCCAAAATTATTGAACCAACGGCCATTATCACGGTGGAGGCTGCTACGCCTATGAAAAGCTGGAAGCTTCCTATTGCTGAAGCCTTGCCCATTTCTAATGCTTTTTCCATTATCTTACCCTTTTTGATTCGGCGGCTTTTGGTTGTACTTTGTGCATGGTTATATGGATCTGTGCCTCATACTGTGAAGATTTAATTGTGCTGAAAAGGCGTTTAATGTTAGGAGGCTGAAACAAGGGTTGCGAGGGATTGCTGAGGGAGGAAGTCTTTCTGGAAGCCATAAAACAGGCGAGAAAAATTATGGAAAGACAAGCATGGCATATAATCAAAATTTAGCCGCTAAATTTCCTTTGGCATAAATACTGTTCATTAATTGTGGCGATTCTATCTGTTCAAGCAAATGTCTACTTGTTTTTTGTATGCTTTTTGGATTGTTTCTAGGTCTTTTAGTGCGTGTTCGCCTGATGGTTGCGGTTGTTTGTCTTCTTTTATGCAGTTTATGAAGTGTTCTTTTTAGGATTAGCTGGATTGCTGTTATGGGTTTGCTTGGTGGTAAGGTTACTGTTCCTAGGCGTTTGCGTGAGTTGTTGGGGGTTGAGGATGGCGATTATGTTAGGCTTGTTTTGGTTGGGGTTTGAGTAATGATGGGAAGGGCGAGTGGGTTAGGAGGAAGGTTTGATTGTTGTTTTTGGTGCGCAAGTGTTAAATGTTACTTTGTATTTTTGTGTTTTGGTGATTAAGTGACCGAGGTTAGAACCGTTAAGGTTGGTAAAGAATTGTACGAAAGGCTTTGCGAGGTTGCGGGTGAGTTGCAGGTGAAGTTTAAACGCCGTGTTTCCCTTGATGAAGCTATGGAATATTTATTGAGGGAGAAGAGGTTAAAGGTGAGCGATTTCGCTGGGGCCTGGAGTATGAGCGATGAGGAAGAAGTGGAAATCCTCAGAAGCCTAAGAGAGGGATGGTCTCGCTGGAAGTCCCAAAAAGGGTGATTCTTGACTCAACAGTTATAATTGGACTTTTGCGAAATAAACCGAAAGACGTCCAGCTTGTACGTAACATTGAGGCTAACGCTGAGCTTGCAACAACTGCTATAAATGCTTTTGAGGTTTACTTCGGAGCGTACAAATCCAAGAATGCTGAACGTAACCTCGCTTCTGTTAAGGGTTTTCTATCAACAATTCGGCTTTTGACACTTGAAGAAAGTTCTGCTGAGTTAGCTGGTCAAGTATTGGCAGAGTTAGAATCTAAAGGAAAGAGCATTGATTACAGAGATCTCTTTATTGGATGTATTGCTCTCAGAAATGGCTTTACTATTGTTACTCATAACACGAAGCATTTCCGAGAGATACCGAGGCTTCATGTGTTAGACGCCTCAGAAATTGAAATTGCAGATAGCGTTTAGAAGATGATTAATTTGAGCGCTTTGAAACATGGATTTTTCAGGCGCGGCTTATGCTTTGCGGTTGTTGTGTTTTAAATGTGAAGTGCAAGAGTTTTGTTCTTGGCGAATGTGCGGTTGAAAGGCAGGCTTATGATCGGCTTGTTTCTGAGCTTATGAGGCAGTATGAGCTTGAGGGTTCGACTGACGAGATTTTGGTTGGGCGGGTTGCAATGTATTTTAATTCGCCAAAGAACCAGAACCATACGTGTATGTTGTTCCCAAATAATTTGAGGCGTTTAACGCGCGCAAAATTGCTTGCTAAGATATGCGTTTAAGTTTCTGAATCTTGGGCAACATGTTTGCGAGGGCTATATAATAGGCTTCTGAAAGCTTGTCAGAAAGCTACTTTGAGTAACTGTGATCTTGGCGCAGTAATAATTTAACGAGCTTTATGTTAACTCTTGCCTTCTACTATTTCAAGCGCTCCTTCCTTTATGATGAAAAGTTTGCCTTCGTAGTCCTTAACTTTGGTTAGGAGCGATTCCATTTCTTTAATTATTTTTTCAGCTTTTGGAGGGTGGGTGTGAAGGATGATTATGCCATGGAATTGTTTTGGAGGATACCGTATCGTGTTGGCGAAGTCGTAGTCTCTGGTGACTAAAACGTATCCTTTGCTTAAGGCTAATGATGCCAACTCACTATTTTTCAGGCCTTTCGTCAAATATTCTGCTATATAGC
>JBNASL010000087.1:0-4975 GCA_049717905.1 Candidatus Bathyarchaeales archaeon
GAACCCATACCAAACCTCGAAGAAGTATTAAATGAACCCCCCCTCATAGAAATAACCCTCCAAGAATTTCATAAATTCAGAAAAGAACTATCCCAGAAGGCTGAAACTTGAAACTACTCCTAGACACCACATACTTCTTACCAGCCATAGGAATAGCAACCAAAAACCTACCAAAAGACGCCGCAATCCAACTAATGCAAAAAGGCCACAAAATCTTCATAAGCAAAATAACCCTCTTCGAACTTTCAGCAAAAGGCGCCAAATACGTCGCTTCAGGAACAATCCCGCCGGAGAGAATAACCCGTGGCATCCGAGCCATAGCATACGCCGAAACAATAAACACAATCGAAATACACGAAAGCACCATTCTACACACAGCCTTCCAACTCAGAAAAATACTAAACGACTTTATAGACTGCCTAATACTATCATCAGCCCTAAACCAATGCGACACCCTAATAACAGAAGACACCGACATACAAAACATAAAGGAAGATAAAAGCTTCCAAGAAATCGTAACCGCAAAAAACCCAAAATTCCAAATACTAAAACTAACAGAAATCCTATAACACGAGGATACAAAATGAAGGCTTTGGTTTTAAGTGGTGGCAGAGGCACAAGGCTTAGGCCTTTAACTTTCGCCACGGCTAAGCAGCTTATTCCAGTGCTAACAAACCCATACTAGGCTATGTTTTAGACCACGTAGCCCAAACAGGCATTAGCCAAGTCGGCATAATAATCGCTCCAGAAACAGGACAAGACATCAAAAACTACGTAAAAGACGGCAAGTTTAGTATTTAGCCATTTATGTAACCGCTTTTTGATGCCAGCTCTTTTTCTAAGTTCTCTGCACGTTTCTTAACTTTGTCAACTTCGAGTCGAACAACTTCATCAGTTATCTCTTTTTTGCGTTTTTCGTTGGATTTTAAAATTAAACGCAGAAATTCAGAATCATAAACTTTCAGAAGCAGCTCAGTGTTGGGAATCAAACAGTGCCCGCCAATTACTCCCGGATAGTGTAGAGGTTTGTTAAAGTGCACACGGTGAATGTCTTCAATCATGTCTATAACTTCATTGAAATCCGCTCCAAAACGCCTTGAAATCCGGTGCATTTCTTGGAAGCACACGATCATCCAAGCTCTATAAGTTGTTTCAAACAATTTTGCAAGTTCAGTTTCCACGGGACTCTTTAAAACCTTGACTTTCAATCCTAATTTTTCAAAATGTTTTTGAGCTAGCTCTGCTGCCTCTTTTGTTGCGCCGCCGACGTATTTGCTCCAGAACATGATATCTTTTTTCATAGTTTCTAAATTCTTGTGCATGCCTCTTATTGGAGAATGAGCTACTAAAGATTTTGAAGAGGTGTAGATTTTCTGAGTAGTTCCTGGGGTAACTGTGCTGTTAATTATTGTAAGTTTTGGATTAACCTTTTTCACATAATCCAAAGTTATATTAACAAATTTTTCTTGATCTACACATGGATAACATATATGCATTACTTCAACATTTGTAGGCAACTCGTCTGTACATGTAATGTTGCGTGTTTTTTCCTTATCTAAATCGAAGCCGTAAACTGCAAATTTCCCGCTTTCTTTAAGGAGTTCATACAAAGCTCTGCCAACTTCGCCTAATCCAACAACTAAAACTTTTTCCTTTCGCCTCATTACCGCATCCTCTTTGAAGATTTTCCAACTTTAGCATTGAATTTTATTAAGTTAACTTAATGATTTCAAGCTTTTCTAGTTTGCTCCAGTCTTTCCACAATATTGTAAATCGTGTCAACAGGATTTTCAAGTTCGTTAAATATAGCCTTTACGTCCCATTTTTTGCCAATGAGTTTTTCAGCTAACCCAAAAACCTCATAGGGGTCTGCCTTAAAAATTGGAAAACCTTTTTCTGCTAAATAGTCGTTTGCATGCTGTTTCTGGAAAAAGTTAACAACTATTGCTGGTGTTCCTTGTAATGCAGCCTCTCGCGTGATTGTTCCACCGACGCCGACAAATAAATCTGCCTGTGCCACTAAGCTTGCGGAATCCACAAAGCCTTCTGGAACAATTAAGCCTCTAAATGCTTTTTTGCTGTATCTTGAAAGGTAAACAACCTCTCCAAGGGATGTTAATTTTTCCGCTATAGAGATTAGGGAGAATTTTTTCCCGGTGTATGCTGCTTTTTCTTCAATTTCTCTTACGACAATTAAGGGCTTTTTAAAATCATATTTGACTTGTGGTTTGAAATCTTTTATCCAGGCAACTTCGTCTACGCCGTTGAAACTAATAATTTCACCTTTTACACCGTAGGCTTTTAGGCTTTTTTCAGGAATAGCCTTTGAAGCCACAATGTAGTCGGCAAGGGGCAATGTAAGCCTATTGACAGCTTCAGCATATAACGTGTCAATAGTGGTTATTATTGGGATGCCTAAACCGAAAGCCACCCTTATTTGATCCACAGAACTATGAGAAATCGCAATATCTGGGGGATTTTCCCCCAAAATTTTGCAGAACAAAAGTTGACGGTGGGCTCCCGCTTTAAGTCTTGAAAGTAAAGACTTCGGGTCGTATTTTCCAACAACGATAACTTTTTCGTTGAGGAAGTTTGCCACTGGTAATGTGTCTGGATGTTTTCGTGTAGTCAGTATAACTTCATATCCATCGTCTCTAAGTCTTTTCGCTATGGCCGCACCATATCTCATGTGTTTTCCGGTGCAAGCGTCATACCATATTTTCATTGTTTCACCAGCGGTACATTTCTCCAATAATTTTTCCATCTTTAACAAGTTTTGCAGGAGCATCTATGTGGCGTATCCAGTAAACATCTTCTGGCAGTATGTTGTATTTTGGCATCTCTGGGACGGCTTCTTTATACGCTGTTTTAACATAGAGGTATGGGATATTTGCGTAATAGTCTTTACGTAAAATTTTGCTGGCGTAAGAGAAGAAAAATGAGGTTGTAAACATTCTAGCTACATTTATCTCGGTGACACATGGAACCCCATCCTTATTCTCTTTTAGGTCTGCACACGCGATTCCATTAAAATTCGGGTCGATGGCAAGAACGGCTTCTGTGGCAATTTTATTCACTCTTTCATCATGTATGGTCTTTTGGACGGTTGGTGTGCCTGTTACCCCTGAAGGCGCAAGGTGTGGGTATATGTATTGTAGGCGTTCTCTTGCCATGGATGTAACAATTTCTCCATCCTTCCAAAGACTGTGAAAAGCCATGTTTCTTCCAGGAAGATTTTCTTGTGCAATGAACTCCCAGTTCACACCACGGCTTTTCCAATAGTTAATCCAAGCTAAGGCGGTTTCTTTGCTGTTGGCTGGGGTGCTTCCCCTTCCTCCCGCGCCGTATCTAGCTCTAATCCATACTGGATTTCCCAGTTCTTCAAAAGCCTTGTCAATGTCTTTTTCGGTGCATATAGCCATGGTTTTCGCCACCGGCACTCCTTTTTCCAGCCAAACTCTTGCAGATTCCAGCTTGTCTTGACATGTTTTTACAGTCTTTTTTGATGGTAAAAACACGTTTGCATCTAGTTTTTCACGGTTTTCCGAAACAACTTCCACTTCCACATCCGTTTGGGCGTGCAAAAACTCAGCCTTCTCTTTCCCTATAATCTCGTTTAATTTATCAATATAGCCAGATTCTTTGGCCTTTGGAACCAAATATTTCTTATCTCCCACTGACAAATGAATAAAATATTCATCAGCTTCTGTTGCTGCAATAAAAATTTTTTCCGGTGCAATGCGCAGTGACATAATAAAATTTATGCCAGCAGGCCCGCCAGCACCCGTAACAATAATCCTTTTCAATGTATCACCATTTATAGGATTTGGCTTAACTACTAAAGACGCAACTCTCTATAAAATATTTATTTGCCATGTCAAAACTTATTAGAGCAACTCTCTTAAAATTTGTGGAAAAGAGGGCCGGTCGTCTAGTTTGGTTAGGACATTTGCGCCGGACAAGCGCAAACCTGAAGCAGCCCTTACGAGGCTGAGGTCGCCGGTTCAACTCCGGTCCGGCCCACCTAATTTTTTAAGTGAATCCTTAAATATCAGAATATTCCTTCCCTCTAATTGATGGGTATGCGGGCAAAGTACGCGCATCTGCTCGAGGATGCTGATGTTAAGCGCTGGTTTGAGAATTTAGCCGCCAAATCTATTGTGACCGCCACAGTATATCTTAGAACTTTGGGCTTTCACTGTGAACTTAATAGGACTGATCCTAAGGCAATTCTTAAGGTTGCCAAAACCAAGGCTTTCAGGGACGACTTCACAGACTTCATACGAAGGATGGAGCGGGAGGGCAAGGCTGGCTCCTACCTGTCCAGGTTTAAGAAGGTGCTGAACTCTTGGCTTTCCTATAACGGCATTAACGTTAAGCTTAAGGTTAATATTCGAGGCGAGTCTGACACGCCAAGAATAGCCGACGAGAGAGTTCCAAAAAAGGAGGAGCTGGACAGAATTCTCAGAATGGCAACGCCAAGGGGCAGAGTTTCAATAGCCCTGATGGCCTTTAGCGGGCTTAGGCTTGAAAGCCTAGGAAACTATGATGGAAGTGACGGGTTAAGGCTTGGAGATTTTGTTGAAGCTGAAATCCGCCCAGACGGCATAGAATTTGGCAAAGTGCCTTCGATGCTTGTTGTGCGCAAAAGCCTAAGCAAGGCTAGGCACCAGTACTTCACATTTATCCCTCAGCAAACAATAACTTACATTGAGGAATATTTAGACGAGAGGGTTAAGCATGGCGAAGAGCTGAGCAAGGATTCTCCACTTTTAGGTTTTGATCCCAGAGGCGTTAAAAAGAACAAGTTTCTGAGGACTACTCTGGTGACTAGGGATATTAGGGAGGCCATTTTGAGGGCTGGCTTTAGTTGGAGGCCTTATGTTTTGAGAGCTTACTGCGACACAAACATGATGATAGCTGAATCTAAGGGCAAAATATCGCATCCATACTTGCAGTTTATTATGGGGCATAA
>JBNASL010000088.1:0-4897 GCA_049717905.1 Candidatus Bathyarchaeales archaeon
CTCCTGAAAACGCTGTTTTCGTTTCTCAACATGGCTATGGATGGTGGCTTTCAGGATTTGGGCAACGGGCGACTTTAAGCGCTGTGGAACCGCAATTTCTGATTATTCCCCACGAGTTTGAAGCGGCAAATATTGCAAGGATGTTGCTTGATACGGATTTCGCCTTAAACAACGGGTTAATTGAAATAAGAGAAGATGGAGGCTATGTGGGCAGACACAACCCTATCTTGCTAATTAATAGTGAAAGATTTCCTGATCCATATCCAATCTTCTACCTTAACGAGAGTGAAATGACAATATTTTATAGAAATGGAGTCCACACAGAAATGGTTGACGCTGCGACAATTCCAGTAAAAGATATGAACGTTGAATTTACTTCTGAATCCGCATGCGTTTCGATAACAAAAGAAAACGAGGATATACTTTTAACTCGTAAAACAGAAATTTTCAAAGGTTCAAAATTCGGTACTTTTTCTATGAATGTAAAAAGTGTTGGAAATGAAAGCTCTTTGGAATATGTTAGACTCATGCTGCGGGTAAGCGGAAAAATTTTCATATTGAATCAAACTGTGGGAGTATTGCATGAAGGCGCAAAGATGTGCGGCCAAATAATATTCGAAGAGAAAACGCCAGCAATTAAGCTTTACACACCTGATTATCCAACTTGTCTAGAACTGATGTATAATGTGGAAAATGCCCAAAAAATGGAGATAAAGATAACGATGGGTGGGTTTGAAGTTGAAAAGGTTGAGGAAAAATATGTTCAAAGCATGTTAGCCAACATGACGAGTTTACGGTTTCGAAAAGAGGAAAACTTTGATTCACCTATTCGCATCTTTGACTATCGCGAAATAATAAGACTAAAAGGAATTTCTTTTGTTGCTTGTAGACGAAAAGAATGCGAAATTGCTAAATTCTCAAATGACCCAACGTTTAATCTTGTTTTTATCAACGATAATGTGGCAATATTTAAAGTAAGAGACTCTAGTTAAAGGTTCGGAATGATAGGCATGAATAAAGAACTTTGTAAAAAAATTTTTTTGACAGTCTTCTCCGCCTTAACCATTTCACTCTTTTACATGCTTATCTCTTCAAATGGTTTAATTCTCGGAAACGATCCGGCTGTCCATTTGGCTAAAGCTTATGAGATGTTGGAAACTGGAACAGTTTCATTTTCTGAAATTACGTGGTACCCGCCTCTTTACCGTATACTATTAGCCGAGTATATAGTTTTCACAGGGGCGACTAACATTGAACAAGCTTTATTATTGATAAAGATGTTAACAGTTACCATTGATTGGCTTCTCGTTTTTTCTGTTTACTTGCTTGGCGCAAGGCTTCTCAGCGAGGAATGCGGCATAATCGCTTCTTTTTTGATGCTGCTTTGTTTCCCTCTTTATGAAATCAATTTCTGGGGGGGCTACCCAAGCCTACTTACCGTAGCCTACGTTTGCCTGTTGTTTTTCTATTTACCGTCAAAAAAGGAGGGCCCAGCCCATAAACTTATAATTTTTTTGATTGCCTTTTCCATGGTTTTGACTCATCAGTTTGCAACATTCTTAGTATCAATAATATTAGTATTGTATGCTTTATTTCTCCTTATCTTTAGAAGATCGTTTAATCGTCTTCTAGCAATAGCAATTGTGGGTGCTTTAGCAGCTTTTCTTTTGTGGTATGTACCAATTATTATGCCGTACTTAGACGTTTTGATCTTCCATGTTTTCTTTAGGGAAAGGCAATACCTATACTCAGTGAAATATGTATCCTTAGACGCTTTTCTCTTAAACTTCGGCTTCATAATCTTATTTTCTTTCTTTGGGATCATTTTGACGTTTTACGAATGCAGGAAAAGGAAAGAACTGGATTTCTTTATGCTTTTATGCCTGGGCCTATTTGTTCCGCTACTATTCACACAATCCTATCTTCTTAATCTTATGTTGCCATATGACCGCTTTGTTTACTATCTAATGCCTCCAGCGGTTGTTTTTGCAGCAGCAATAATTTATCTATTAGCAAAATTTGCCGTTTACCATAACGTGAGCCTAGGCCGCAAAAATCTGAAATTTTATTTAAAGGCGGGTTTCACAATTTCCCTTATCTTTTTATTGCTTGCATCAAGATTCCCGGTTTTAACTGGCAAAATTTCCGAAGCAGCAGCCTACTATTCGTATATGGATTTACCCGGTTACAAAGCCAGTTTATGGCTTAAAACCCATTATCCAAGCGAATCAACAGTTATTGTAACCGAGAAACCGGGCCTCTTTTTTGGGCTGTTTTCAAGTAAATTTACAATTATGGAAACCAATCCCACTGTGGAAAGGGCAACAGTAGCCGAAACTGTTTTGAATTTGGCTTATGAAATGGAGAATCCTATAACGCTTTTTAGAGTTTTTGAAGCGCGAATGCCCTACGAACTTGACCAGTATAACGTGTTAATTCACAATGTTTGGAAAAGAGCTTCTTTTCTGTACGATGAGGAAACTAGCCTATCATATTTCGAAAATGGACAGAAATTTTCCGTGAACCTTTCAGATTTGGAGAGAAAAATTTTTTGGGTCACTGAAAACAACTGCAAAAAACTTCAAATTCAATATTCTCTGAAAGATAAGTTTGAACTAACCGAGAATGTTGAGATGAAAAGCGACCGTCTTCCAGCAACAGTTGATTGGGTGTTTAACCCATTATGTAGAGAAATTGAAGACTTATGCATTAACATAAGCATTCACTTTGACCTTTCTCTATTGTTTGAAAAAGCTTATGTTCCAGGAATGCTTGACTGGGAAAGTCCGTGGGATAAGCCTTCATTCGCCGAGGAAAATGGTAAGTGGGCTCTCGTTTATTTCTATCCTAAAAATTTGACAGAAAATTATGTTGCAATTTATGATTTGGCAAACCGCACATTTTACGCTGTGAAATTTGCTGATCTTCCAAGCATGGGAAGCGTTGGAGTATTAGCCTCTAAGCAAATAGATGCGTTAAGGCTTAGATACGATTTTGAACGTGTGAATCGAACAGTTTCATTTGCATATTCAGTTCTTAATCTCTCAGAGGAAAGTTTTCAAAGTTTGAGCATAAGTGATTTTGAAGAGCTTTTCGATCTGAAAGGAAATTTCACAGTGCAATTTAGAGATTACTTAACCTATTCTGAAGAGTATGGAATAGACTTCCTAGTTTTTGAAGCTAAAACATTTAGAAGCGAGCTTTTAAACGCAAGAGTTCTTCAACTGATATACTCGAATGATGAATATGTCATTTGTAAGATTAGGTGAGAAAAATTTTAAGTGGTAAATTCTGGCTATTTCTCAGTTTGTTCGCGTAGGACTTTTGGAATGTAAGCGCATGCTGGATCAGATTCAAATATATCTCCTGTGTAGAATTCTGCGCGTGTTCTACAGCCTCCGCAGATTTCACGGTATTCGCAAACTCCACATTTACCTTTAAGATTGCTTTTGTCTCTAAGCTTTAAGTGCAACTCTGAATTTTGAAGTTCTTCCCAGCATTCCTTTAAAGTTTTATTCCTAACATTTCCCAACCTATAGCCTTCATGGAAGCCGCATGATCTAAAATCGCCATTTTCAGTTATGCCTATATAATTCCCGCCGATTGTACATTTTCCGAGGAAATAATTTGTGAACCAACTCCAAAAGTCAGATGGATTTTTCTGACGCACAATTCTTGCATAGAAGGGACTGTACACGTTGACTTGAACTTTCCCCTCATACTTTTTGGTCAAGTCATAAATATGGTTAAACGTCCACTCATACTCCTCAGGTGAAGGCGCCAGATCATTCATGTTCTCTTCCGCCCGTCCAACAGGCACCGTGTTGTGGAAAACAACCATTCTAGCACCATATTCAGCTCCAAGCTTAATCGGGTGTTCAACATACTTGTAATTATCTCGGGTGATTGTTGTTACAAGGCAGTCAAGTATTCCAGCCTCTGAAAGCTTCTTCATCACTGAGAAGGCTTTATCATAGCTTCCTTTCCCTCTGATTTTATCATTTGCTTCTTTTGGTCCATCTATGCTTACTGCTGTGCGAACTTCGTTTCGAACAAGCCCGTTAAACAAGTTTTCATTAAATACAAAACCGCTGGTTATTAGGCTAACTTCGAGACCTGCCTTTCTGGCGTAGCCTATAACTTCAAAAATATCCTCCTTAAGAAGCGGTTCTCCTCCGCTTATTCCAAAAAATGGTGACCCGAAATCGTAAATTTGGTCTACTATGCGAAATCCTTCTTGGGTACTTACTTCTGAGAGGTCTCTTGCTTCAGGATTGAAGCTACAATACAAACAATTACCTACACACCTTCTTGTGCACCGCCACACAATCATATATAAGGGCGCCTTACTTTTGTTCATTTTGACCACATGGCTAATGGGAACATTGTTTTTGTAATATAAATTTTTTTCTCAAGCTTCCCCTTTGCGACATAAGATTTGCGAAGTACCTATTTAAAGTAGCGGTTCCCTTTTTAGCAATCCAAAATTATTTAATTTATGTCCAGCTTTATATGCAGAAGATAGGTGGTGCGGTTGGTTTCGGTTAAAGGTTTTGCGAGATATGCGGTGGTTTTTGTCATGGCAGTTATAATTTCATCTTTATTTTGGAATTTAAACCAGTTCTTGTTTTTCAGAAACATGTCTTACGTAGAGGATTATGACTACGTAATTTACCTTGATGCCAAAGAAATTAAAGTGAAAAACGGTGTTACTGGGCAAATTGATTTTGCCAGCGAAGATTTCTCACAATTAATAAACTTTACAGTTAAACGTGATAACTTGAAAATATTCATAAAGGCAGCTGACTACAATGTTTCCAACAATATATTGTTGAAAAACATTAAAGGCTTAAAACTTGTAAGCAACGGAGCTAGACTAAACCTTAACGGTAACTTT
>JBNASL010000089.1:0-4885 GCA_049717905.1 Candidatus Bathyarchaeales archaeon
TGCGTGAAAACGTCTTTAGCGTTAAGCAGAAGCAAAACCTTCTGAACACTCTCGTTAAACTTTTCCTTGTCAACGCCTTCCTCAAGAGGCTCAACCCTAAACCAGTTGTCAAAAATGTCGTGAGCCACAGCGAAGACTATGCGGTGGGCTACAGGCTCCCGTTTAATTGCAAAAGTGATGTTGTCATTTGTGAGGGGTTGACCGAACTCGGCGCCTAAACCAGTATAAACACGCTGAATTTCAGCTTGTGTTTGAGAAGGTGCAGAGTGGATTCCAAAGAGTTTCTGGGCTAAAAGCTGCCTAACATTAACCATGCTGCCTTTCAGCCTCCGCCTTAGCCTCACGCAAAACTTGGCGGATTACGTCTTGGATGCTTCGAGCCTTTCGCCTCTTCTGTTCTTTCAAAAGCCACTCGTAAAGCTCAGAATCAACGCTCTGCTGGAAGATGGGCAAACCCAACAACACCATCAACTATGTTAAAACCTGAAAATAAAAGAAATTCTGAAACTATGCTTTAATTAAACTCTAATTTAAGATAGCGCCAAGAAAATGGAAATAGGCGAAGGTGTAAGCGATGAGAACATTATTCATGGAATACGCGAAAAGCATAAGCCTCATAACAGAAAAAGTCCACAGCCGACGTTAGACTGGAGACGTCATGAAATAGAATCTTCCGCCTCTTACATCCATATCTGCCCAATCGTTTTCCTCCGTAGAAAAGGCTGCAGTGTAAGTTGCTGAAACGTAGAGATAGGTTATTTTTGTGTTGTCTGAGGGGTTTATGTCGTCTGGAATCGTGCTTGTGTATGCTTTTATTTCATATCTGCCGCTGGCTGTCGGTGTCCATGTGAAGTTCAACGTTACGGATTCTCCGGGTTCCAGCGTTATAGTTTGCGTACCGATAAGAGGGTCAACGAGTAGAGTGTAGTTGACGCTTACATCAAAGGTTTCTGTGATGTTTCCGTGATTCTCGATTGTTACATATATGCTTATGGTTTCGTTTGGTGCTGGGTTTTGTTTGGAGAATGTGATGTTGGTGATGGTGACGTCGTGGAAGGCTGCAATAAAGTTTATCTGTGCGCTTCCAAGCCCCCAGCACCAAATGTTTCCATGGCTGTCTTTTATCATGTAGAACGGTTGATTGGGCACCGGATAATCTGTAATAATGGATGGATTAGCGATGTTCATACTTAGTATGACTTTGGCACCGTATCCTGCAATCCAAAGGTTTCCTACGTCATCAAAAACCAGACCATAAGGAGCGTCCGGTTCATAAGGTGGAAGCCCAGTCCATCCCAAATCATATTCAATTATTGTTCCGTTTCTTAAAAGGTGGTGAACTTTATGGTTGAGGTTTGAAGTGAACCATATTTCTTGGTTCTTATCCTTCGTCATGAAGACTGAATTTTGTGCTGTTGGAGCAGTATACAGCCCTTTCGTACCATTTTTGATGTTTATGTATCCTATGCCAGGAATGCCGTCACCAGTAAAATAGACCGTGTCATTCATCAGCATTGCATCGTAGACACCATAATCCATGTCCAGATACTCATCTGTGAGCCACTTTTCTTCAGAAACTGAGAACTTAAGAAGCTTCCGATAACTCCGACTCGTAATATACAAAGTGTCGTTTCCATCGAAAATGACATTTGTGAAGGCGCCATAACCGTGAGGCGGCATTTTAGGGTCTAAACGTATCTTTGAAGGTTCAAAGAAATACGTAGCGTTAAATGTTTCTGGGTCAAATTTGACCAAACACCCTGTTCCAGAATCAGGCCCGCTATAGCTCGCCACAGTCCAAAGAAAACCATTGGCATAGACCAGACCAGGTATCCAGATACTTAAAATCGAACTTCCAGTATTCGGGTCATGGTCTGGGGCAATCTTTCCAAATACTTTTGTAGCCTCTGTAGCGTTTATGAAAATTTTATCTGGGTCCACTCTGACTATGTATTGTTGGCATGATGTTGAAAACCAAATATATCCTAAAGCTTCAACCATTTTGAAAGGTGTCGGAGTATCCGCGGGCAGGGTTATCGTCTGAATTGGTTTTTCTCCCTCATTATATACACTAACATAGCTGTATGTCATTTTGTTGTCAGATATGCACATTTCGTATGGTACTATGCCTGCTTCTGCCTCTATATAATATATTCCTTTTCGAGATGGATACCAGTCAAAGGTCACGGTTACAGTGGTATTGGGTGGTACATTCTCGACAAGACGGTCTCCAATAGTTTGTTTGAGGGTTTCATTCCATGATACATACTGAACTGTACAATTTACGGTTAAGTTTTCAGTGAAGAGTCCCTTGTTTTTTGCAATAATCGTTATGCCAACTACTTGACCTATGTAAGCCACTTTCGTACTGGGCAACACACTAATAATTCCAACATTGTGGAATGCAATAGGCCCCGTTGGTTCCATAAGCGGATACCTATCCTTATTGTTTTCATCAATACCCGCTATGCCCGGAATATAATATGGTGTGTCTCCGATACCATCGCTTCCAGTCTCATTTTGATAAGGACCACTCTTCTCATCAACACCAGAATAACTGCCGTAGTAATTCCCCCCAGAAGGATAGCCATTGTCCCAAGTATTGGGAGCATATGGAGTATCTTGTCTAACGTCATATGCATAATTTATTATTACATTTCCATAGAACAGGTTATTTTCCGAACCAAAGAAACCAATTCCTCCCCAATTATTTACGATGGTATTATTACATATAATATTGTTGTTAGAATATTCTATTTTCAATCCCCAGGCATTTGTCCCAGAATTGTTTGCTACTACGTTGTTGCAGAGTACATTATTACTGGAAAACCTTAGATATATCTCATGTGCAACATTGTCAACGACCGTAGCATTAGCACATGATAGTAGGAAGAAACTATTTGCTGTAAAACCGCTTATTGAGACATTGTTTGTCTGTATGCTAACATCTCCATTAATTACTGTAGTGTCACGTTGTTCTCCAATTAACGACAAACTCTTGTCAATCACCACGGTTTCATGATACGTCCCGTTGCGCACCAGTATAGTATCTCCTGAGCTTGCAGCATTCACCGCCTCTTGTATTGTATGAAAATCCGCTGGCCCGTCATCGTCTACGATCCAAATCCGAGGATAGTTTGCATCGCCTATGCGCAAATAATGTACTCCAGTACCTTCCCAATTGCCATTTGTGTCATTGCACCACCATGCATAACCAACAATCAATCCAATTGTTGAATTCAGAACCTTGGTGACGTTTGCCCAAGCGGTTGTCAGTCCTGAACCAAAACTTGTCCAGGTGTCGTTTTGCCAAGTACCTGAATTATTTGTTCCGAAAATATAGCCACTCAAGTTTCCACTATAAGCTGTCCATCTGCAACTAAATGTAGTTGTTTCTCCGGGAGCGGTTGTGCTTGATGCGATATCACTATATGACAGAGAACCTAATTCTAAATATAAAGTGATTTGAGATCTGTAGATTCCGATTTGCTCGAAACCGGACGGCGGATCACTGTTAATATCTCTACTTGAACGCAAACATAACTTAGTATATCCTGTCTTATTGATCCAAGATGCACCGAGTGAATTCAAGGTGATATAATAATAATTATTGTTAACCATTCCTCTTATGCTAATAGATCCGCCATCTCCAGAATAGTATGCACAGTTGAAATCCGTATCAAGACAAGGAATATGCGGATAGTCAGGTTGCCCATTCTGGATTGTTATGTTAAATGCTGTTTGTGCCCACTCAACATTAAATACTTTTATCCTGAGTTGCGCGGACATGATTGTCTGGTTTCCAATAGATGATGTATCAAAATAAACGTATAGTCTGTGTATATAATAGAATCCATTCTGCTTGTCTTGCCCAACGACTAATGTGTCTGTATCCAAAATCTGGCTTGCGTGTTCACTATCATGAGCATTAGAATATACATTGCTTCCAGAAACCAGTTCCCTTGAATATGTGGTGATATTGTCAAAACTCCGCGTTGTTCTTGCATAAACAGAATTTTCAATGAAAAATGGAAATCTGAAGCAACCAATGATGATTGTGAAAATAAGAAAGCATGGAATTATCTTGTATTTAATTCCCATCTATATTTTCCCTCAGCAAATCATGTGTTCTCCCAATTTTTTTCGGTTTAATCATCATATAAAATTTGCGGGAAATCATCTATGGCATTGTTGTTGGAGTATGTTGATTCAAAACTCGCGAAGAGGCCTAAACATAACAGTGTTCCACGAAGATGATGACGGCTACTACTCTGACGCCAGGGAAAGCCTTCCCTACCACAACGCAAAACAAGCCAACCTCGCACTACAAACCGTTGGTTCAGTTGCAATCCGAAAGCAAATTCCATGGGAAGAGAACTTAGGAATTAAAGCGTGCGCGCAGAACCTAAAAAGTCTGCATAAGAGACATATCCATCATTTTGCAATATTGTTCTTGCTTGTTCAAAAATGAATTGGTGAGTGGCATTTGCACCAGATTTGTAAGCTACAACTATGTCAACATTAAACGACAACGTTAACATACTTACTAACAGTAATGCCAACATCATTCCAGAAAACTGTTTTCTTCAACAATTTCCTTTCTCAAGAATCCAAATGGCTTAACCATCAAATATAATTTACGGATAAATCTTCTATCGCCATCGCCAGTTTGTGTGTGCGTGTGTGTGCGTGCGTGCTTCCGCCTACACTAATAGTCTCTCTGTTTCTTTAAGAATCAGGTTTCTTCTTTTAGATGAATAATAGCCTCTCCGCTAACTTAACTCTGCCTTATTCATCTTCGTTTCTCCTTACGTTAAGCGTGTTTAGTCCCTCTTCAGCCTCTCTGCACACGCACACACACTAAACTTTCTCTGCTTTCACCTCC
>JBNASL010000090.1:0-4871 GCA_049717905.1 Candidatus Bathyarchaeales archaeon
CTTAGAAAAAGGCGATGTAAGCCAAGAATCTTTATGGCCATACAACATCAAATACATGGAAAGTTATGGAACAAAACAGGCTGGGCTTGACATCTTTAGGTTGCTGCTTTTAACATGCAGCGACGAAGACTTGAATTACGGAATGAAGTATGAGCTGTTAACAGAAGAAGATGTTTTAAAGGCTGGCTTAGGTGAGGAATTCCGCCTAAACATAACTGAAACTGCCAAAAGAGTTTTCAAAGGGTTAAGAAGAGTCCACTTCCTAAACAAGTTGAGGGTTACGGTTAATCTGATGAATAAGGTTAAGGCCCACTACAGAAATTATCCAAAAACTACTGAAGGCTTTGAAAAGTGGCAAAGGGGAACAGAGGCACTTTTTAAGGAGGCAAGGTCAAAACTTATAGCGTAGATGCCATGCGAGTTGCGGTTTTGGCTACGGGTGGGAAGGATTCCACCCTTGCACTTTACAGAGCGTTAAGCGATGGCTATGAAGTGGAGTTTCTGGCATGCATGATTCCATCGAGAGAAGACAGCTACATGTTTCACTACCCAAACATTCACTTGATTGACTTATTTGCTGAAGCTGTTGAAATCCCCCTCGTAAAAGCTGAAACTTCAGGAGTGAAAGAACTAGAAGTAGAAGACTTGAAACGTTTAATTGAGAAACTTGATGTGGAAGGCGTGGTTTCCGGAGCAATAGCCTCCACTTACCAAAAAACAAGAATAGAGCGAATATGCAAACAACTAAAGCTTAAATGCATAACTCCCCTTTGGCAGGAAAACCCGCAAAAAATTCTAAGAGAAATTTTAAACCTCAAATTCGAGGTTATTATAACAGGAGTTTACGCGTATGGCTTTAGTGCAGAATGGCTTGGAAGAAAAATTGATGAGGAAACCGTTAGAGCCCTAACCGAGTTAAACAGGCAGTATGGCGTATCGCTTGTAGGTGAAGGAGGCGAATATGAAACCCTAGTGCTCGACGCCTCATTTTTCAGGAAGAAAATAACAATTGTTGAAGCAGAAAAAATTTGGAAAAATCAAAGGGGCTATTTCCTTGTCAAAAAAGCGAAACTTGAAAACAAGTGAAAATAATAGCTGCGATTTTGGAAAAGTTTATTTTGCCGGTTAATGCACTCATTGAAGGCTGACGGCGGATTAAATCCGCTGGGATGTAACCGAAAGGTTGAACCGTAAACTAAAAAGCGAGGTGAAAAAGGAAATGGCGTACAAATACATCGCTGAAGCTTGGAAAAAACCAGAGAAATCCTTCGTAGATGAGTTAATGCGTCAAAGGCTAATAGAATGGCGAAAACAGCCAACAATAGTCCGTGTTGAAAAACCAACACGTTTGGACAGGGCTAGAAAACTCGGGTACAAGGCAAAACAAGGCTTTATTGTTGTCCGCGTCAGAGTTAGACGAGGAGGACTGCGAAAGCAGCGTCCAAGGTCTGGAAGAAGACCAAAACGAATGGGTGTAAAGAAGTATAAGCCAGCTAAAAGTCTAAGGCTTATAGCCGAAGAACGAGCTGCCAGAAAGTTTCCCAACATGGAAGTGTTAAACTCTTATTGGGTAGGCGAAGATGGCAGATTCAAATGGTTCGAAGTTATAATGGTTGATAGGGCGCATCCTGCAATAAAATCTGACGAGGATATAAACTGGATATGTCAAAAACAGCACCGTGGAAGAGCTTTCAGAGGTCTAACAAGTGCGGGTAAAAAAGTTAGAGGCTTAAGAAAGAAGGGACGAGGCGCGGAAAAAGCCAGACCTAGCAAGAAAGCAGCAACAGGAGAATAGCACCCTTATGAGGGATGTCAAACCAGTAGTATTCAAGAAAGGTGGAAAGCAGCGTATTGGAAAAGGTTTCAGCATAGGCGAATTGAAAGAAGCAAAACTTAGCATTAAAGAAGCCTTGAAATTGGGGGTTCCCGTTGACCCTCGGCGAAGAACCATCCACGAAGGAAACGTTAAAGCCCTAAACGACCTTTTAGAGACTAAAAAGGCTTCTGCAGAGTCCAAAAGGAAAAGAAGAAAACCTAAAAGTGAAAAAGGACAAAAATAGTGTTGATGATGCCGCTTTGTCTTCTAAAGTTCCAGTAACCCACATTGACATTAGGGTGTTCGCTCACGCAACCGAAGACGAGGAGAAAGTTTTATCCGCAGTGCGCAGCACACTTCCCCCAAAAATGTCTGAAGACACTGCTTTTAAGAAGACAAACCTAACTGGACACCATGGAAACCCTATAATCCTTTTTGAAACCAAAATTAAAGATAAAAACCACATAAAGGCCTTTTTTGAAAATTTTGCTTCCAGAATAGGCATTTTAGACAAGGAGATTTTAAACAGCGAAATTGGACAACACCTTGAAAAAGGATGCCTTTACATAAGGCTTGATAAGCAATCAGCTTTTTTAAACGAAATTAAACTCGGCACAACGGATCCCATACACTTCCGCGTACATTTTAAGAGATCTAACCCTAAAGAAATAGTGGAAATTTGCAGGAACTTTGGGATTATTCCATGAAGAAAATTTTTGCAGACTTACATTTGAAACCAAATTTAGCTGATATGGAGCATGCCAAACGAATGATAATGAAGGCTGCAGAGCTGGGCTATCGCCTAATAGCGGTGCCCTTGCCGCTTGGATACGGTGGAAACTATGCTACACAGCTGCAGGGCATCTGCAAAGAAACAGCAATAGATTTTGCATCCCGTTTAGACTTAAAACCTAAAACAGCTGGGGAGCTGATTCACTTTCTGAGAAAGTTTAGGAGGAAATTTGAGATAATTGCTGTGGTATGCGAGTCAAAAGCTGTTGCCAGACAAGCGGCGAAAGACCGCAGGGTAGACCTTCTAAGCTTTCCAGCTGCCGATTTTCGTAGAAGATTTTTTGACGAGGCGGAGGCGGAGCTTGCCTCAAAAAGTTTAGCTTCCATGGAAATAGACATTAAGCCCTTGCTTACGCTGGAGGGGCAAGCGAGAATTAGGCTTTTATCAATGTTGCGAAGGGAAACTGCTATCGCCAAGCATTTTCACGTGCCAATTGTTGTTTCAAGCGGAGCCACAAATGAGTTGACTATGCGGAAACCTTTGGAAATGGCGGCCCTAACAGTGCTTTTCGACATGGACAGAGCCTCAGCCCTAGAAGCAGTTTCAAAAAATCCATCAGCTATAGTTAAAAGAAACAGGGAAAAGCTCAACCCAGAATTTATCGCACCTGGCATCCGCCTAATTAGAAGGGGAAAAGATTGCCCGTAAAAATAAAACGCCGCTATATAGCATTGAAAATCGATTGTAAAGCAAACTTTAACTCAAAGGATTTGATGGATGCCATATGGGAGGCTTTTCTCAGGCTTTTTGGCGAATACGGTGCCAGCAAGACGGGGTTAACACTTATTGACTATGACGAGGAAAATAAAATCGCAATAATGCGTTTGGTGCACACTGAGGTTGACAAGATTAGGGCAGCATTAACATCCATAACAAAAATAGTGGCTGAACCCGCCGCAATACATGTGCTGGCCGTTTCAGGCACTTTAAGGGCTCTCCGAAAGAAAATTTAAAGTTAGCTTATCCAGCAGCAATCCATTTAAAAGCGGGAAACATTTAATACTTTGGGGGATGATGTAGCCGTCCCAGTCTGAACTTATGCAGATGAGGAACCATAACGGACAGACCCCTCTTTACGGAACGCAGCTTAAATCAACGGAAATGGGCGGCTCTTGTCTTCTTCTTTTTCAACCCAAAGGCCAAAGCCAAAATCATTCCCATGGTAAAGCCGCCGATGTGCGCCCAGTAGGCAACTCCTCCAGAAACGTCAAAGAAGCCATAAAGCCACTGTAGTATAAACCATACGCCTAGAAAAATAATCGCCGGAATTGGCAATATAAAATAAGTGACTATGGTTAGAATTCTAGCCTTTGGATAAAGCACAAGATAGGCGCCTAAAACTCCTGAAATAGCTCCAGAAGCGCCAACCACCCCCACCGTAAAGTCTGAAGACAAAGGTATGCCAACTAACTCGCTTAGCGTAGGAGTAAAGAATATACTTAGGATATGAGCAAAAGCTGCAGCCAGTCCAGAAACAATGTAGAAGACAAGGTAGCTGCCGTGACCAAAAATATCCTCCACGTTGTCCCCAAAAATGTAAAGGAAAAGCATGTTCCCGAATAAATGAAGCCAGCCGGCATGCATAAACATCGAAGTTATCAATGTATAGAGCTTTTGCCCATGAATAACCTCCTGCGGAACCATGACAAATCCACTTGCAATAACGTCCGCAATTCTAGGAGATAGAAAAATTCCGTTTGCGGAAAGCCAGTAAACCGCAAATATAACAATATTCGCAATTAATAGAATACGGTTTACATGCGGCGTTCTCAAGGGACGATTTAAATCCTTTAGAGGAAGCAAAGGCCAACCTCGTTAAACACACTTATCAGTATCTTAATTCTAATACTTTAAAAAAAGTAGCGCTAAAATTTCCATGCTAGAGTAGGCATTCAATCATTCTGTCACATGTTAAACATTCATCGGATATGGGCGTGTTTTTGTGGCGTTTCTTCAAATACCCTAGAAAATGTTTGCATTCGGCGCTTTTTGATGCGGGGCATTCAATGCTTTTTGTTTCAGGTGCAGCCTTCTCTTTTTCTTCATGTTTTGAAGGCCCTGTTTCTTTAACTTTGGCTAGACAGCGGGGACACGCATAATATGTCTTTAGAACATTGCCTGAAGAAACACTTGCCAGAACTGGTTTTTGAAAGTTCTCTCCACACTCAGCACACACCAAATCGCCTTGCTTTTCTCTGAGAAAGTAGCGCTCGTCGCCATACTTTACTAAGGTTAAGGAGTTCGCCATTTTCAACAACCTAT
>JBNASL010000091.1:0-4811 GCA_049717905.1 Candidatus Bathyarchaeales archaeon
CCAATACTAACAGCGCTGGCCATAGCCATAATCATCGTCGCAGTCCTCGTAGTCTACGACATCATCACAGTTAGAAAACTACGCAAATAAAACCACCTCACTCAACCTCCCCCCTTTATTTTTTATGAAAATTGTAAAAGGTGAATAATTGAATGTCAAAGTTTAAGAATGAGCATAATTTGGCTCCTGTTTCCGTCCCATGCTACGACTGGAAAGACGACAACGGCGAAACTTCACGGAAAACCGTTATAATTTCGCCAATACGCATAATGGAAAACGGAAACGGAACTGTCCAAATAAGTTGGGGATGCAGCAGAGGAGCCTTCTGCAAAGACAAAAACTGCAGATACAGCCACGCCGCAGAACAAGACGAGACATACTAACTTTTAACAGCCACTTTCCTTCAAACCTTAAAAGACTCCAAACCTAAGTATTAGACCAAGATATCTAAAAGCCACACTTTAAACTATAAAATATACAGAGCATAGCCAAATCAGAGAGATGGCAACTTTGCGGGTAAAAGTCACAGTTACAGGCATTATACAAGGCGTAGGATTCCGCCCCTTCATCTACCGAACAGCCATAAACAACGGCTTAAAGGGCTATGTCAGAAACATGGGCGACGCAGGAGTAGAAATCCTCCTAGAAGGCAAAGCGGAAGCCATCCGCAATTTTTTAAAAGATTTAAACGAGAAGAAGCCTCCTCTAGCGCAAATCCATGAAATCATCACAACAGAGCTTAAAGGAGAAAACCAATACGCCGACTTTAAAATCCATAAAAGTTCAAAAGAAAAAGCGCTTTCAGGCTCCATTATCCCTCCAGACATAGCCATATGCAACGAATGCCTAAAAGAACTTCGAGACCCTAAAAATCCGCGATATGACTACTTCTTCATCACGTGCACAGACTGTGGCCCCAGATACACCATTATTGATAGACTTCCCTACGACCGTGAAAACACCACCATGCGAGATTTTCCCATGTGCAGCTTCTGCCAAAGCGAATACGCTGACCCCTTAAACAGGCGTTTCCACGCCCAAACAGTGGCTTGCCCAAAATGCGGCCCAAAAGCATATTTAACAACTCAGAAAGGCGAATTAATCCCACATAAAGACCCCATAAGAGAGGCAGGTAGGCTTCTCGCAGAAGGCTTTATTGTCGCCATCAAAGGTTATGGAGGCTTTCACGTCGCAGCCGCAACAACGAAGGACACCCCCTTAACTAGACTTAGGAAGGCCAAGCATAGGCGACAGAAGCCCTTCGCCATTATGGCACGAAGTTTAGAGACTATTAAATCCTTTGCAGAGATAACTCCCAAAGAAGCTGAGCTTTTAACGTCTTACGCGCGTCCCATAGTGTTGTTACAAAAAAGCCGCGAATACTCTCTTTCAGAATTGGTTGCTCCTGGACTGCACAATGTCGGCGTTATGCTTCCATACACTGGCTTGCACTACATGCTTTTTGACAGCGTAGACGAACCAGCCTTTGTAATGACGAGCGCTAATCCGCCGAACCAGCCCATAGTTAAAGACAATGAAGAAGCCTTAAAGGCGCTGGGCGACTTTGTTGACTATTTCCTTTTCCATAATCGGCGAATCGCCCAAAGATGCGACGACCCAGTTATACGCTTGCATGGCGAAAAACAAGTTTTCATAAGACGTTCAAGAGGCTACGCTCCAGCACCGATAATCCTACATGAAAAGGCTGAAAGGTGCGTTTTAGGCTTAGGCGGAGAACTAAACAACACCGCATGCATTTTACTCGGCAACAAGGCTTTCATGTCCCAGCACATAGGCGATGTGGAAAACATTGAAACCCGAAGTTTCCTTGAAAACACAGCCAAACACTTAATCCACTTAACGAACAGCAAAATCGAAACCATCGCATGCGATTTACACCCAAAATTCACAACAACAAAGCTTGCAAAAGAATTAGCTGAAATAAACGGCTGGAGCCTCATCCAAGTGCAACACCATTACGCTCACGTTGCCGCTCTCATGGCTGAGCATAACGTAAAAGAAATCGTGGGTATTTGCTGCGACGGCTACGGATACGGCGTTAACGGCGAAGCTTGGGGAGGAGAAATCGTTTTCAGCTCTAGAGAATCATCAGAATTCAAACGAGTAGCCCATCTTGAAGAGCAACCCCTAGCAGGCGGAGACTTGGCAACGCGTTATCCCCTGAGGATGGCTGCTGGAATCCTCCATAAAAAGTTGGCTGTGGAAGACTGGCTTCTGCAAAAAAGCAAATATTTCCCCCACGGCGAAAAAGAGGTTCAACTTGTTCTCCAACAGCTAAAAAAAAGCCAAAAAACTGTAAAAACAACAAGTTGCGGCAGAGTTTTAGATGCAGTTGCCGCTGTTTTAGGCATATGCTACGAGCGCACCTATGAGGGCGAGCCAGCCATGAAACTTGAGTCTGCAGCTTTAAAAGGAAAGGCCATTCTAAAACTGGATCCAATTGTTGAGGGAAACATCCTAAACACGACAGAACTACTTCTCGAAATATTTGAAAACCGCGAGAAATACGCTGCGACTGATTTGGCTTTTTCAGCACATGCCTACCTCGCAAAAGGCTTGGCAATTCTCGCTATAGAAAAAGCCATGGAAAACGGTGTTAAGACAGTCGGCTTTTCAGGCGGAGTTGCATGTAACGAAATATTTACTAGGCTTATGCGGGAAACAGTTGAAGCTGCTGGCTTCGAGTTTCTCGTTCATGAGGCTATTCCACCTGGCGACGGCGGCTTATCCTTTGGGCAAGCTGTTTTTGGCGGGTTTTTCCAGTTTTTAAACCATAACTAATTTATCGCTGTATGTGCTGGCTTAATAATGATAAGCGATGTGTTTGGCTATTCCCGCGAAAGTTGTAAGCATAAACGGTAACAAAGCCAAAGTGGACTTCGGCGAAGGCGTTTTAAGAGAAGTGGACATAACTCTTGTAAACGTTAAAGTCGGCGAGTACGTGCTCGTTCACGCAGGCTACGCCATACAAGTCTTAAGCGCAGAAGAAGCTGAAGAAACCCTGCGCCTGTGGAATGAAATTCTGGATGCCGAAAGCCCGCTGAAAACGAAATAGAATTGTTGTGCTGTTGATTTGAAATGGCTGAACAATTAAAATTTAGAAATCCGGAATTAGCGAAACGCATTGTAGAAAAAATCCATGAGGCTGCTCCTAAAAGCGGCACAGTCAAAATTTGCCATGTGTGCGGCACCCACGAGTGGACCATAACCCATTTTGGAATTCGAAGCCTTTTTCCCTCAAACGTCGAAGTTATAGCGGGGCCAGGCTGTCCTGTCTGCGTAACACCGGCTTCAGAAATAGATGAGGCTGTTCAGCTAGCCCAGAAAGGCGTAGTTGTCACATGTTTTGGGGATGTCCTTCGTGTTCCAGGCTCGCAAATGTCGCTTTTAGATGCTAAGGCTGAAGGCGTCGATGTCAAGATAGTTTATAGCGTCTCGAACGCTGTTAAGATGGCTGAGAAAGAGCCGAATAAGGAATTTGCCTTTTTTGCCATAGGTTTCGAAACCACGGCACCGTCAACAGCCATCGAAGTTTTGAGAAAGCCGCCCAAAAACTTGAGTTTTCTTGTTTCGCATAGGCTTATTCCGCCTGCCATGGAGCTTCTGCTTGGAATAGGCGACTTACACATAGATGGTTTTATTGCTCCGGGGCATGTGAGCACAATTATCGGTTTGAAGCCCTATGAGATTTTTCCAAAAGCCTACCGCATGCCAACCGTAGTGGCTGGATTTGAGCCTTTAGATGTCTTGTTTGCAGTTTACATGATCTTGAAACAGCTCAAAGATGGCAAGGCTCGCTTGGAAAATGAGTATACGCGAGCTGTAAGCTGGGAAGGCAACATTAAAGCTCAAGAGCTAATGCATCAAGCCTTTGAAGTTGTGGACGGTGAATGGCGAGGCTTAGGAAAACTGCCATCATCGGCTTTTAAGCTAAAGGAGAAATATACAGCCTATGATGCACGAGAAAAATTTGGAGTGAAAGTTGAGCATGGAAGAGATTTGCCGCCAGGATGCCAATGCCACCTAGTTATGATTGGAAAAATTAAGCCCATAGAATGTCCCCTCTACATGAGAGCATGTACTCCTCAAAGGCCAGTGGGCGCGTGCATGGTAAGCACCGAAGGCACATGCCGTATATGGGCGAAGGCAATAAATATGCCAAGATGAAATAACCTTTAGGATTGTGGTGTTCATGTCTGAAGAAGATTTAAAAAAGGAGCTTGTGGAGCTTCGGGAAAGAATTGTTAAGCTTGAAGTAAAAGTTGAAGAATTAAACAAACGTGTTGAAAGCCTCGCAAACTACGCTCGAGAACTCTATAGTTACCTTCAAAGTCAAAGAAGATAATGCAAGTGCCTCAAAGGTTCAAGGTTCATAGAAAAGCTTTTATTTACAAGGAACTCAAAAACGTTGAATGAGGTTTTATAAATGAGTTTAGAATCAAATAGGACACTTGGCGGGATAGGCGCAATCCTTGTTGCTGTTGGCAGCATCGTTCCCATAATAGGCATCGTTGGCGTCATACTTGTGCTCATAGCCCTCAAAGGTTTAGCGGAATACTACAACGAAAATAGCATATTCCAAAATGCCCTCTATGCAATCATATTCTACATAATAGCCGTCATAGTAGCTGCGTTTGTATTGGTCGGAGCATTTTTCGGCGGGTTAGCTGCTGCTCCTTCTCCCGGGTCTCTCTTGGTTTTCGCTGGAGGCATAATTATTGCAGCGGTTGTAATGTTTATCTTCTACGTTTTAGGCGCCCTATACTTTAAGAGATCTTTTGCTGTTGTTG
>JBNASL010000092.1:0-4739 GCA_049717905.1 Candidatus Bathyarchaeales archaeon
AAATCCGCCAGCGTAAGCGTGTAAACAAACTCCTTTTCCTTCAAGACTTTTCCGTTTGGGCGAGGAATCTTCCTCCGTGTGTCAACGTCGTATGTTTTGCCTTTTTGGCTTTCCAAGCAAAGTCCAAGGTTGACTACTCTCCCCGTTTCAGCGTCTATTTGGATGACATTGCCCTCAGATATACCTTCAGAAATTATTTGCTGGGCTATTGAGGCGCCAGCTTCTATTGTTCTCTCTTCATCGCTAGTTTTTAGTGTTAGTCTTACGCTTTCTGGAACTTTTTGGTAGGGGTTATATGGGTGAGAGGCTGTTCTTATGTCAACGAGTGTGACTTCGCCTTCGTAGACTTTTCTCATTTCATGAATTTCTATGCCAATGCATTTTCTTATGGCTTCTATGAGAACTTCGGTTTTCTTGCGTTCTGCACTATAGATTTCGCTTCCGCTCATCTGGATGAAGGGAACGTTTTCGCCCAACTCTTTTGACACGGCCACGGCTATGGCTGTTTTCCCAGTGCCTGGCGGCCCGGCTAAAATTATGCATTTTCCACTTAGTTTTCCTTCCTTAATCATTTTTACAACAAGCCCCGCGGCTTCCCTTGCCCTTTCCTGTCCAACCATTCCATCCTTTATTTTAACAGCCTTCAAGTTTTCATCTAAGCCTAATCCTTTAATGTGTGTGTGGGCGCCTATCCTTTCAAATTTGGATACAGGGGCTGCGGGCAACTCTCGAATGGCAGCCATTTTAGGCTCACCCCCATGCAGATTTAAAATTTCACTTTTTAACAGCGTTTTAAAACAGAAATTACATGGATAAAAATTTAGCGCTGATCTTTGGCGTTTTCCTTTCTATCCAACATGTAGTTTAGAATCGTTATACACGAAGCTGCCAAGTAAGGCTTTTTCCCAAGGGATATTTTCTCTCCAAAACGTAAAGCAAAGGCCTCAACTTTTTTAGGCAAGCCCACATGATCCCCCAAAACGAAAACCGGGTTTTCTCCAATTTCACATTGAAAAACGTCTTTTCCACTTTCTTCTAAAACATATATTTTGGCTTGTTCAGCTTTAGCCTTTATCAAAGCTTCAAAACTCGTCTTCGAAAGCCTTATTCCGGGATGCCCTTTTCCAGAAAGAACCTTTTTCAAGATTTTTCCCCACGTTTCCTGGTCTGTCCTCACGTCGTGAAGAGTTTCACCGTTTATTTCTAGGTGTACTGGCGGTTTTGGCGGTCCGTTTAAGATCGCATGGAAGAGTATGTCCTTGCGTATTGCGTGGGAGAGAAATAGGCTTGTGACTACGCATTCATACACTATGTCTAGCCGTCCAGCATCGTGTAAGCTTGTCCAGTTGGAGTCTGTTCGCCCCCTGCGCGAGTACAGAACGAATTCACGCATTGATATTCCCAAACACGTGATGGCACAGTGAGAATTATTGTTTGCTCCGGTAATTTGTCGCGGAAATTCCATTTTAGGATTCGGCTGGCAGCCACCTTTGCTGGGGTGTATTAAAAAACAATTATCGGCACTATTTTGCAGTGAATTGAGTAATAAAACTTAAATCATTTAATAAATTCAAGTATATGATTCTGGTTGAATTGATTGAGGGAGATGCATGGGCCAAAAGGCTAATTCTTGGTTTGGCTATATGGGACAAGTTCTAAGGATAGACCTTACAAACTGCAAATACGTTGCAGAGCCTTTGAATAAAGATTTGGCTGAGAACTTTATTGGCGGCCGCGGGTTTGGCGTTAAGATCCTCTTTGATGAAGTCCCAAAAGGTGTTAATCCCCTAAACCCTAATAATAAGTTGATTTTCACAACGGGTCCTTTAGCAGGCACAAAAACGCAGTCGGCGAGCAGATGGATCGTGCAGTTTAAGTCCCCGCTAACTACCGCCTATTGTAGAAGCGTTGCTGGAGGCTTTTTCGGCGCTGAGGTCAAGTTTGCAGGTTATGACGCGATAATTGTGGAAGGCTGTTCTGAAAAACCTGTGTATGTGTGGATAAACGATGAAAGAGTTGAGTTTAGAGACGCCGCTGATGTTTGGGGCATGACGACCTTGGCTACAAGGGAATTTCTTCTTGATGAAACGGACAAAAGAGCCAGAATTGCTATGATAGGCCCAGCGGGAGAAAGGCTTGTTAAAATCTCAGCCATAGTTTCGGATGATATGCGGACAGCTGCAAGGGGCGGCGGAGGCGCAGTTATGGGTTCAAAAAACCTCAAAGCCATCGTGGTTAAAGGATCTAAAAAGCCTGCAATACACGACGAAAAAACCTTCGACAAGGCAGTAAAAGAGCAAATAGAAGCTTACCGCCAAACTCCTGCATTAGAACACTTCAGGAACCTTGGAACTGATAGCATTGTATACCTCTTTTACACCCTTGGCAACTTCCCAACATACAATTTCAGACAACTTCCCTTTGAAGGCGCCCACCGGTTCACGCCAGAGGTTTTAGCAAGCTACGTAGTAAAACATAACGGATGCTACAGCTGCATGATAAGATGCTGGAAAACCTTCAAACTTACAAAAGGACCCTACGCCGGCGTTGCCTGGGACTTCCCAGAATACGAAACCCACTGGTCTTATGGAGGAATTTTAGGAAACTGTAATATAGAATCCATAACCTACGCAAACATGCTCTCAGACCTTTATGGCCTAGACACAATATCAACGGGAGTTGCTATAGCCTTCGCTACAGAACTCTACGAGAAAGGAATCATAGGAAAAAGCGAGACAGACGGGCTTGAACTTAAGTGGGGAGACCCCGAAGCCCTAGTGGAACTTGTAAGGCGCATTGCCCTTAGGATAGGCATTGGCAACATCCTAGGCGAAGGGGTTAAAAGAGCTGCTGAAGCCATTGGAAGGGGCGCTGAAAAGTACGCTATACACGTTAAAGGTCTTGAGCTTCCAGCCTACGATCCCCGCTCTGCGAAAGCCCACGGGCTTAACTTTGCAACATCCACCATAGGAGCCAGCCACTGCACGGGCTGGAGTAAATTTGAGATTCTAGGAATACCAAAGAAAGTGGATCCGTTAACCACTGAGGGTAAGGGTGAGATAACCAAGTACGTGCAAGATGAAACCGCAGCAGCTGAAACTGCAGTGTTCTGCACCTTTCCCTTAACCAACGAAGCGATAACTCTAAACTTATACAGCAAACTCTTATACGCTGCCACTGGCATTGAGAAGTTCAAAGCCCCGAAGTACTTGTGGCTCGTCGGAGAAAGAATCTTCAATCTTGAGAAAGCTTTCATAGCCAGAGAAGGCTTCGACATCAGCCAAGACACAATGCCAGAGAGAATACTCAAAGAACCAGTGCCAAGAGAACCCTCCAAAGGACAAGTCTTCGAACTCGACATACTCCTCAAGGACTACTATAAGGCTAGGGGATGGAACGAGCGCGGTATACCAACAAAAAAGAAGCTTGAGGAGCTGGGGCTAGTTGGAGTAGAAAAGGAACTTGGATAACATTAAACTTAAAACATCCCATTTTTATTATTGTGATTCTAAATGAAGATTCGAGTGAAGTTCGCCGGAGACATACATAAAAAATTTGGCATTGCAGACCTGTGGCTGTCTCTTAAAGATGAAACTACTGTTAAAGAAATTTTAGCAAAACTCGAAAAAGAAAAAGGTATAAAAATAAACCTAGAAGACACGAGCATAGTAGTTCTAGTTAACGGTAGACGCGTAGAATTCATCGGCGGTCTCAACGCAAGGCTCAAGGACATGGATGAAGTTGTGGTTATGCCCATAATAGCCGGAGGCTAACCTTCTAGTAATCGCGTGTTTTAGACGATTTAAGGGTAAAAACACCAATTTTTCCAAAGTGACAACCATGGGCGTCTTATAATTTTCCCAAATACCAGAAGACCCCATCTAGGATATACTGAATAGCTATAGCCGCTATTAACAGCGCCATAAGCCTCGATATAACCAACGAACCAGAACTTCCCAAAAACCTGTATATGGGATCTATAAGCCTAAGGATAATTTGCACCACCACAAACACTATTAGAACCGCTATAGTTGTAACTATCACGCCAGACGCTTGAAGGTTTAAGATTGTGGTGGTTATGGCGCCTGGGCCGACAAGAAGAGGAAAACCAATGGGGACGACGCCTATGCTTTCAGGCGTGGTCGAATCCTCTTCCCATTCTCCACGAACCAGTATTCTTATGGAGATTATTAAAAGCAAAATGCCTCCTGCAATCATAAAACTATAGAGGGATATCCCAAAAAACATGAATATTTGCTGGCCTACAAGTGCGAAAGACATCAGAAGAATAAAACCCGTAAATATGGCGGTGCGAAAAGCTTTCTGCCTATCTTCTTTCGCCATTCCCTTCGTTAAGCTAATGAAGATTGGAATATTTCCCAACGGGTCAACAATAATGAATAGGGTTATAACCGCCTTAGCCAATTCCAAGATAAACTCCATAATGGGAGCACACCCGTTTTTAAAGTCTCCTTTTCACTATAAACCCATACATGACTTAAACATTACTAAACCTACTGTTGGAAAACCTGCATTTTTCAAAAAATCAACATTTAAAAGACACTTTAAAACAGGCGTATTCAGCCATGCATAGGCCTTTCCGCTTATAAAAAAGGGTTTCACAAGCCAAATCGTCCAGATACCGCCTTGTGCCCGACACCTCGGGCGGTTGGAGGCCGCAGGCTGAACTGGTCGGCCGAAGCCTTCCAGCTTACACCCCGGCTCCATCAAACCCATCT
>JBNASL010000093.1:0-4725 GCA_049717905.1 Candidatus Bathyarchaeales archaeon
TTTAGGGGAGGTTGTTAAGGGTGTCAGACGACTTGGCAAAAATTAAGAGCGTCAGCCCATCAACCCTTTCTAAGATTAGGGCTGCTGGCTTTACAACGATAGAGGCTTTGTCAGTTACGCCTGTCAAGGAAGTTGCGTTGCGAAGCGGTGTGAACGAAGAAACAGCCTTCAAGGTCTGCGAAGAAGCTAGAAAGCTTATGAATTACGGCTTTTTGAGGGCTCGTGAACTTTGGGAGAAGCGGAAACACCTTAAAAGGTGCACAACTGGCTCCAAAAATGTGGACAGTATTCTTGGCGGAGGAATTGAAACCCAAGCCATGACGGAGTTTATCGGCGGCTTCGGTGTGGGTAAAACACAAATATGTCTAACACTTTCGGTTTTAGCTCAGCTTCCACCAGAGCAGGGTGGGCTTGGCGGAAACGTTATTTACATGGATACTGAGGGGACATTCAGCCCTGAAAGGGTTTACCAGATAGCTGTTAAGAGGGGGTTGGATGGACAGAAAATGCTGGATGGTGTTGTTGTGGCGAGGGCTTACAACAGTGACCATCAATGCTTCTTAATGGATCACTTTTTCAAAAAGGTTCCAGAGGAGAAGGCTAAACTTGTGATAGTTGACAGTATGATAAGCCACTTTAGAGGCGAATATGTTGGAAGGGATACGCTTTCTGAAAGACAACAAGCGTTAAACCAATACTTGCATAAGCTGCTGAGACTTGCTGAAGCCTACAACATAGCAGTCGTAGTCACAAACCAGGTTCAATCAAACCCAGCTCAGTTCTATGGTCCTCCAGAGCGCCCAGCGGGAGGCAACGTTATGGCTCACGCATGCACCCATAGAGTGCACTTACTGAGGGGCAAAAAGGGAACTCGAGTAGCAAAAATAATAGACTCGCCCTACTTGCCAGAAGACAAGGCATCATTTATAATAACAGAGAGGGGCATAGAAGACACAGACAAGCCGCCTGAAACTAACGAGATCGAAGAAAGCGAAATCATTTGCAGCTAGAATCCTGTTTAAGGATTTTTTAGCCGTATTTTCCATCCTTTTCTTTTTAGTATTTTTTGAACTTCTGGTAAGCTTAGGGCGAACTGCACGTGTTTGCAGTCTGTTGATTCGCAGTATTCGCACCATGCGTTTTCGGGTTTAAAGTAGACGTCTACAATGTAGCCTTTAGGTTTGTTAATGTTTCTGTCGAGGACTCGCACGCCTTCTTCGCATATGTTGAAATGTTCAAGAGGCTCCTCAACAACCTCAGGCGGTATTGTCCTTAACTTCTCCCTAACAGCCTCTTTAATGAATTCTGCCCTGCTCTTATAACCCATAACCCCGCGCCGCAAAATCTTGTCAATCGCTTCTACAAGTTCCTTCGGCAACCTAATGGTGGTATACTCACCTTCGTATTCGTCTGTTGGCTTGTTTGGCTTGGTTGACATGCTACATGCAGTAGTCAAGTATGACTAACATAAATTTAAACTTTTCCGCATAAAAAACAAAAATCAGAAAATTTCCATTTTAAAGTTTCAAGTCGGCAATTGTTTTAAATTTAAACATCCATGATTCAAATAGGTGACAAGCATGACAGGATACACGACTGTGAGGCTTCCAAAAGAACTTATGCAACGCGTAGACGCCTTCCTTGAAAAGCAGAGCTTAGGCTACACCTCAAGGGCTGAAGTTGTGAAAGACGCCGTAAGAGATTTCCTAGAGAAAAGATGCTCGGGAGAGAAAGACAATGGAAGTTGAACAGCTTCAAATGCCAAAGGAGAAGGCTGAAGCTGAACTGAAAAGCCTGAAAGAAGCTTTAAAGCGTCACGCCCAACTGAAAAAAGAGGAAATCCGCAAAGACCTAATGACTGTGTATGGCCATTTGAAGCATGGAAAGAAAATCATAGACGTTTACGAAAGCTTCCGAAAAGCTGGCTTAAACGCTGATGGAGACCCAAAGATTGCAATATGCCGCGCAGACTCAAAACAGTGCTACTGCCTAAAAATCGAGGATGGAAGCGCCATATTCACAATGCAAAGACCGGACCGTTGGCAAAGGCAACCCAGAAAAACACTTGGAGAAGTAAAACTTCCAGCTGGAACATTCCAATGGCAGCCAACAGACCCAACACGTCCACCAAACTCTTACAACATTAAAAACCAAATAGTCACATGTCCAACGCCAATAATTCCAGCCAAAATTCTAGTAGAGGAAGTCAAGCATAGACTTAGGAACTACCACCTCCTATGGGAAGTTGAATCTTGGAAGCCCATCCCGCCTAAGGATCCCATTCTACTGAAGCGTTTAACAAGCAACCTATTCGGCGTGTTAGCCACATGGGAGCTGACACCACTAGAAAGAGCCATAATAAGAGGGAGAATGCAATGAAGGAAATCCTTTACAACTACGAAGAGTTCAAAAATAATGTTGACAAAACCAAACCAATACATCACTCCGCAAAAATCAAAACAAGAAACGGCTTCTTCTACAAGCTGATTTTCAGACTTTACGGCGTAAACAAAAACAACAGCAACATCATAATATTCGAAGCCCAGAAAACAAGCACCTTCGCCGACATTGAACAACAACAAAAAGAATACCTAAACTTTGTGGAAAAATACGCTAAGCCATTAGGCTCCACAGAAGGAGCGTTAGTTCCATGACGGAGAACAATGACGCTGACACGGCCATAACAGCGCTCTTAGAATTCCTAAACGCCGTTGAAACCGGAATAGCCAACGCACGCCAAATCCTAAAAGAAGCCAAAATAGGCTGGAACCCAGACCAAATAAAATGGGAACAAGCAGAAGGCTCAAGTGGACCTTATCAACGTAGCGAAGACGTAAACAATCCAGAATTCAAAGCCATGCTTAAGGATTTGCAGGCTCACGGCGGACGCTTAACCTGCGAAGGTTGGTTCTACTGGGTTTTCCAAAACGGCACAACTGTAGGCCGCAAAAAACGAAACCAAACAGCCAAAAACCACTAGACTTAAAGCCGCAAACGCCAGCTTCAACAAAACCCGTCAAAGCCCGTTAAAGCCGAAATTGCAATAGAGGCTTACAAGTGGCTGACTCTACACAAAGGAACAACCAAAACTCTTCAAAAATGGATTCTGAGATCAAGCGAGAATATGATCAGCTTGGTTTTATAAGGCAACTTTTTTGCCCCCACTGCGGTAGCGACTGCTTGAAGCCCAGCCACGTGGACGATGTTGGAACTGAATGGTTTAAGTGTGAAAAGTGCGGAGAATACTCTACAAAAGCGAAAACTAAAGAAAGAAGGGAATTTGAGGAGGCTTTAACCAGCTCCGAAAAAGACTTCATATGCATAGGCAAAACAGCCGTTAAACCCCTTTTTAATGGCTTATCCAAGAAAGTTCATCCCGCCATAGACGTTGTTAACGGTTTAGCTGTTATAGGCATCACTTTGCCATGCATTGTTGTAGACGCTAACGGAAAACAAAGCGAAAAGGAGCTTTCCTTTCTCATAACATCTAATCGAGATAAGATTCTATGCAACACGGAAATCTTGGCTAAAATGAAATGGAAACTCGCCTACAAAATTGTATCTTTCGAGAACAGGTGGAGCCTAAAAGGGATACAGTTCTTTTTAAACGGAGAGCCCGTGGACCCGAAACATGTCTATAGCATGGTTAGGGAGGCTTGGCAAAACTACATAGAATTCGAAAACCCAGAATACTACGACTTTATAACCCTATGGACAATTGGCACATACTTTTTCCATTTGTTCAGCGCTTACCCATACATATACGTTGGAGGCCTAAAACAGACAGGAAAAACAAAGGTTTTAACCGTAGCCAGCTTCATGTGTTTTAACGCTATTTTCAGCAATAACATTAGCACCTCAAGCATTTATAGACTTATTCAGAGTGGACGCTGCACACTTTTAATGGATGAAACCGAGAGGCTGGGCGAAAGGGACAGGGCTGCAGAATTGCGAAATCTTCTGTTGGCAGGTTATAAGAAGGGAGCAAAAGTATACAGAACAGAAAAGACAAGCGGAGAAAGACTTGTCCCAGAAGCTTTCGAAGTTTACAGTCCAAAAATGATAGCCAATATTAGAGGCATTGAGGATGTGCTTGAAGACAGATGCATAACAATAATCATGAAACGCGGCAAAAACAGAGACATAACCAACCGTGAACCAGATGGGGCTGATGAGCACTGGCAAAGAATCAGAGACAGCCTCTACAACTTCTACCTTTCATATTTCAAAGAGTTTAGTGTAGGTTGTGTAGGATGTGAAGGAAGTGAATGTTGGTGTAAGGGCATTTCTGAAAGAGAGCTGGAGCTTTGGAAGCCCATCTTCACCCTCGCGAAATTCTTCGACAAATACTTCCCAGACTTAAACATTCTAGAACGTATGAAGAAGCTTGCTGAGGCGAAAGCTGAAGAAAAGAAAACCGAGAACATGACCGAAACAGGCGAATATTTACTCGTTCAAACCTTGCTAAACATCGTTAAAGACAATGAAGAATGTTACTATCCCGTGCGGAAAATTAGGGATTCTATAGCCCAAGCGTTTGACGAAGAACAGAAGTGGCTTTCAAGCGAGTGGGTTGGAAGAGCCCTAAAACGCTTAGGCTTCACAGATAAAAGGCGTGTTGGAACAGGATGCGAATACAAACTAAGCGCTAAAGCCATCATAGACCTAGCTGAAAGGTTAAACATTCCAATAAACAACGGTCACGAAACAGACGCCGCCACCACC
>JBNASL010000094.1:0-4710 GCA_049717905.1 Candidatus Bathyarchaeales archaeon
GCGGGCGGAGGGAGCGGAAATAAGAAATCCTTTCACCACAACCCCTCCACCACTACGAGAAGTTATAGTTAGTTCAGTGCAAAAACTGAAAGTTCAACAGTACAAAATAGTTCAAGCATCAATGAGGCTGAAGGAAAGGGACAAAAGCCTATTCCAAACATGCGTGACCGCCTTAAAAGCCAACAATAAAGAGAGAGCCGCAATATGTGCAAACGAACTGGCAGAGGTTCGAAAACTAGTTAATTTTCTTCAACAAGTGGAGCTTGCAATAGAAAGGGTTATTCTCAGACTTGAGACGGTTAGAGAGTTAAGCGACATAGTCATAGACCTAAAACCAGCGTTGAAAACTCTTCAAAGCGTTTCAAAACAGCTATTCGATGTTCTTCCAGAAGTCTCCTCGGAAATCAGTGAAATTAACAACGTGATAGGCGAAACCATATGTTCTACAAGAATATCCGCTGATGAAGTAATAATTCCAGTGGACAGAGTAACGCCTGCAGGAGAGCAAATCCTCGAGGAAGTCACAAGCTTCTTGGAGAAAAGACTGGCTGAAACGCTTCCAGAACCGCCCGCTAAGCAGGAAGCACCAAAACTGGAACAGGCACAGGCGCATATTAAGCAGATGGTTGCTTTGGCAGCATCATGCTCCCAGACTTTAGGCGAGGAAACTGCAGAGGAAGGGGGAGAGAGCCGTCCTAAAAACCTCATTTCTTTCAGAAAGGCTGAAATCCAAGAGGTTTCGTTAAAAGTTGAAAAACCCTCCCTTGAAGATGCCCTCTTAGAGTATGTGCGAAAGAGTGGAGGCGAAATAGATTTGATGCGCTGCTCCCGTGAACTCGACGCTTCGTATGATGAAATTGAAAGGGCTCTGCAAAATTTGGGGGCAAGGGGTAAAATAAAAATTGAAGCAAGAAGGTGAAGCCTATGGAAGCCTCTCAAGAACTTGAAAAATCAGCCACAAACTATGCTTTGGAAGCTGTACGCCTAGACAAACAAGGAGCAAGGGGAATGGCAATAACCATGTACCAGAAGGCCATAGAAACTCTCTTGAGACTTGTGCAGCTTTACCCAGACTACAACCTAAACAAAGTTTACATTCAAAGGGCCATAGCTTACCAGGAAAGGATTAAAGTTCTGCAAGGCGCCATTGGCCCAACTGAACCACAGGCAGAAAGTAAAGATGTGGAAGGAGAAAAAACCGCTGAAGCCAAAAAGGCTAGCTACGAAGACCTCATCGTTAAGGAAAAGCCAAACGTGAAATGGGAAGAAGTTGTTGGCCTTGAAACTGCAAAGAAGGCAATAAAAGAGGCCATAGTCTACCCAGTTCAAAGACCAGACCTATTCCCATTAGGCTGGCCTAGAGGCATACTTCTCTTTGGACCGCCTGGATGCGGAAAAACTCTGTTAGCTGCCGCTGTAGCCACAGAAATAGATGCAGTATTCTTCTCAGTTGACGCAGCCTCAGTGATGTCCAAATGGTTAGGTGAAGCTGAACAAAACGTAGCGCGGCTTTTTGAATCAGCCAGAAAATCAGCCTTAGAGAAAAAGCCCGCCATACTTTTCATTGACGAGTTAGATTCTCTAATGGGGAAGCATTCAAGCGAGGTCGGCGGCGAAGTTCGCGTGCGAAACCAGTTCCTAAAGGAAATGGATGGAATAATAGACAAGGGTAAAAACCTCCACGTTTACATTATCGGCGCCACAAATAAGCCTTGGGACCTGGATTGGCCTTTTATCAGACGTTTTCAGAAAAGAATTCTTGTACCCCTCCCAGACCATCATGCTCGCTTAATGATGTTTAAACATTACACTAGCAATCTGCTTCTAGCTCCAGACGTTGACCTCCACGAGTTAGCCAGACTTTCCGAAGGATTTTCTGGAAGCGACATTAAAGATGTTTGCCAATCAGCTCACTTGAAGGTTATAGGAGAATTCTTTGAATCTGGTCAAGCTGCAAACAAGCTTGCTAAACCGAGATCTCTTAGAATGAGCGATTTTAGGCAAATTCTTGAAGAGAGAAAGCCCAGCGTGTCCCTTGACATGTTAGCCCTCTACAACCGCTGGTTCGAAGCCTTCAAAGCCCTATAGGGGGCGCTCAAAGTGGAAAGGTTTGGAGAGCCTCTCTTGATTTTGGAAATCTCCTTTCTCCCCTTCTCCCCCATATAAAATCTCCAAACCCCACATTTAAACAGCGCTCCCCTAAAAACCCCTTTTTCTCATAACTCCCTCAACAATATCCGCGATTTTGGTGCTTTCCCTTGAAATGTCTATGTAAGGGGCATCTAAAGCAAGTTCTTCTGTGGAGTAAGGCCCAGTAAAAGCGATTATTGGTTTAAAAGTTTTTGAGGCTTCAAGGGCTTCTTCAGCAGATTTTACAGCCACAATTTTTGGCACTTTTTCATCTCCGCCTAAAAGTTTTCTGAATCCTTCAATTAAGACTATGTCGTTTCCCATGCATTTTTCCAAAATTTCCTTGAGGGATAAAGTGCTTGTATCTGTTTTTTCAATGGCTGCTATTTCACCGGATGCAATACTGACCACTGTTTTGGCTCCTGATTGGGCGAATCTCCATGTGTCTTTATCTTTTGTGTCTATGGTGAAGTCTTTTTCAGGTATATGTTTCACTGCTGCAACCCTATAACCTCTTTTTGTCAGCTCTTTTGTTATGGCTTCTATGGTTGCAGTTTTTCCAGAGTTTTTACCTCCCACAACCGCCACAACAGTTGTTTCCATTTTTGCACCTTCTATTCTTTCATCTCTTCGTTAAAGATTCTTTCAAGCGTCGCCTTTTCTACTGGAAGTTTTTCTGAAAGGTTTTTAACCCATTTTATATAGTTTCTAAAAATATTCTGCAGTATTTCAGCCTTCTCTTCGTCAGATAATTCTTTTTCTTCGGCTATGAGTAAAGCAAACCACTTGCCCATGTCTGAAAGCTGATAGGCTTTGACCCACACAATGCGGCCTTTTTTCTCGGTTTTTTCCATTTCTTCTGTTAAAACTCCAAGTTTAGTTAACGATTTTAAATTTTCAATTATTGTCTTGTTTGAGTAGGAAAGTTTTTTCACGAGGTCCTTCTGGTAGATTTTATTCGAAATCCCCTGCTTGAGGGAAAATCTTAAAATGTCAAGGGAGGCCTTTGAACCGAAAATTGCGCTTAATATTCTATTTTTTTGTTCCGCGGGAAGGAATACCACGTAAGGGTGTGAGTGTAAATCCAACTTTTACACCTTTAAAATGTCTTTTAAGGGGCTTAATCTTAAACATTGCTGTAATCTTAACGTTAGACTTTTTAAACTCTCAGCTAAAGTCTATCAAGGTGTTTCAAACGGTTAATCCTAAAAACTGGACACCCATGGACGGCGACACTTTCGTAACCAGCGAAGGCTTCATACTCAATGTTTTCGGGTATGAGCATCCAGAAGAGCGGGTGTTCGCCTTTCTAAAATATATTCCGTCAAAGTTCAAGGAACTGTTTGACATTCGTCTTCTGGATAGAACATGGAAATATGGAGAAACGGAACTTTTCCGAGCTGAGAAACTTTACACGGCGAAGAACTATCAAACTTTCCTTGATGTTTTTCGGAAAAACTTTCCAGATTACGTTTACTTTTGTCCTTTTAGGCAGAAAGAGGTTATCAGCGCGCCTATAAACCGGATAAAAGCGGTTTATGTTCCAAGAGAAGTTTTGCTTTCTTTACTTAAAGCTGAGAAGCGTGATAAACTGCAGAACATGACCTTGGACTTTGTAAAATTGGTTTCTAGCGAATCAAAAGTTTCCATTGAAGATTTCGGTGTCCACGGTTCTGTCGCCCTAGGCATGCACAGTGCAGAGTCAGATATTGACATTGTTGTTTATGGAGGACAAAGCTTTCGTAAGGTTGAGGCTGCCGTGGACAAACTTGTGAATGAGGGGACGTTAAGTTATGTTTTTAACAATCGTTTAGATGCTGCAAGGCGGTTTAAGGGAAGATACCTGGACAGAATTTTCATGTATAACGCAGTTCGAAAGCCCGATGAGGTTACTTCAAAATATGGTGAATACAAGTATGCCCCCGTTAAGCCCGTAAGATTCCGTTGCAAGGTTAAGGACGACAGCGAAGCAATATTCCGTCCAGCAACCTACAAAATTGAAAATTACCAGCCAGTCGACTCCCAGTCAACGCTTCCGGAAAACATGATTCCACAGGCTGTTGTTTCCATGATTGGCTGCTATAGAAACGTTGCACGGAAAGGTGACAAAATTCGGGTTTCAGGAATGCTTGAGCGCGTCGAGAAAACTGGAACAGGCGTAGTCCATTATCAGGTTGTTGTTGGAACAGCGGAAAGCGAGGAAGAACACATTTGGCCAGTTTAAAGCTTAGAGACCGCGACGCCATAATAACCCGTGAAGGCTTAATCTTCAGAGTTTTCGGCTATATGCACCCGCCAGAAGGCTATATATGCGACTTAGAATACGCTCCCGCCGAACTTTTCCAGTCCAACAATCCCAAAGCCTTCAGAACCGACGGCAAACGGGTTTTCTACAAGTTTTACGAAGACGAGGCTTGGAAGTTTCTTGGAAAAAATTTTCCGCAGCACATGGTTCTCCACGCACCTCTGGGGAAAAAAGTTGTAGGCGTAAAATGCTCCAATGTGGCGGAAGTTAGAAAGCCTGAAGAAGCCCTTCAGAGGCTTATTGAAAAAGAGCCTAAAGACGAGTTGATTAAAGCC
>JBNASL010000095.1:0-4705 GCA_049717905.1 Candidatus Bathyarchaeales archaeon
CCTGCAATTAGCCAACCAAGCAAGTACTTTAAAGGACGCGAAGTGGCAGACATTTGAGGCTCCCCTAGTTCGACTAAACATATTCCACATAGGATAATAAATGTGTATGCTGCCTAAAAATTAGGAATGAAATTTAGTAGAATTCTGAAAAACTCTTTAATAATTTAACAGCGGCTGGCAAGTTAGGCGCGCGCCTCAACCTGATGGAGGAGGTGAGTGAGCATAGAAAAAAGAAAAGCCTTAATCTTGTTATCAACTGTTGTGGTTGCAGCAGTTATAAGTGGCATTGCATTAAACGCATATTCAACTGCAAATGCTAACACACAAACGACGATTAATAGCGAGCAATGCTTGAATCATAACTTCGGATGGGCTGTTGGGCCTGCTGGAAACATGAGTGCAAGAATGCAAAGCTGGCCGCGTGGAGGTATGCGTGAGCGAGGATACAGGGGATTCATTGAAGTTAGCGATGAGTTCAAAGAGAATGTGATTAACATAGCTAAAAGCGACACGGACGTGCAGAATTTGCTAAACGAAGGATATAATATTACAGGGGTTAGGCCAATCATCAAGACCGTGGTTGAGAGAGACGGCACAGTTGTTTCGAAGGCAACGAGCGCTGTTCTAATGTTAGAGAAGAATACAACCGGCTGCGCTTGTGTATGGGTGGACTTAGAACAAGGAAAAGTGGTGCAGATAGAAATCTTAACTAGGGCTGTAATTGAAAAGCCCTAAGGCGACGCTAGAAGTTAAAGAAAAACCTCAAGTACCTCTCTTTTTTATAAATTTAAGGCGTATTGATAAATAGCAAGGTTATGCCTTTCCGCTTTTCTACGTATTAATTTGTTCGATGTGCGGATAAATTTTGGTAAAATTCTGATATGATTCTGAAAAACTCTTATGAATTGATGGTTCGTACCTAATTCCTACTTATGAAAAATATGGAAGTGAGAATAATATGCGGGAAAAGATGATGAAAAAGAAATTTGCTGTGATGTTGCTTTTCTTGCTCCTATGCATGTCAGTGACAAAGCTTTCCCATGCCCAGTCAGAACAATATTTCACGGCAACGCCCGACAATAGCAACATAACCCATGTTGTGGGCAGCGGATTTGACCCCTCTGAAATAGTCTCATTAAAACTTTTAAATGCAACCACCGGAGAAGAAGTCTACGCATTTCCAGAAAATATCATGACAGATGAGAATGGAAATTTCTCCGGCATCGTCATAATTCCAACCAGCATCCACGGAACATTCAACATAACGGCTTCCACATCTACAGTTCAACTCTCCATCGAGTTTACAGTTCCAGATTTAACAGGCCCACAGGGGCCACAGGGGCCTCAAGGAGAAACTGGTCCACAAGGTCCTCAGGGCGAACTTGGTGAAAGCGCTGATGTTTCTTTGATCTATGGAAGTTATGGATTGGCAATAGTAGCGTTATTAATTGCAATTGCAGCCATGCTCAAGAAGCCTCGATAAACCAAACCATAATAACCATATAGAACGGACACGTTGCGATGAAGTCATTTAGACTCATTAACAACTTCGATTTCCATTTTTGTTTGACATTACCACTGAAAGATTTAACATTCTGTTTTAGAGCATTATGAGTGTAGGAGCGCTCCAAATATGTCGGAAGATGAGGTTAAAGCGGTTTTAACTCGACGAATAGAAGGGATAAAGAAGAAAGATGCACAATCTATTGCAGATCTTGTGGACAAAGATAGATACACAAAGTTCGACGATTGGCCTCCATTCGAGAGGCAGGGTTTAGAAGCCTTAAATCGTGAGGCTGAAGCCTTAAAGGTGCTGAAAGAGTATGACTACGAAATCAGCGAGTGGAAGATAGACATAATAAACAATGTGGCGATAGCCTCATTCATTATAAACTATCGTGGAACAATAAGAGATTTAAACTTCAGCATTAAATCTCGAGTTTCAACCGTCCTCACTAAAGCTGACGGTGAATGGAAACTGGTGCACGAGCACTGGTCACGCTTCCCCCAAGCATGGCAAGAACAGCCGCTAAGACAAAGAAAACGATTTCCATTTCCATGACAACTCCAGGCAATGCTTACTGTTTGGGGAAGGTCTCCCGCGAAGTTTGTTCACAACCACATGATAGAAATATAATTTTGGTATAATTCTGAAAAATTCTTTAATATTTCCTATAATGTTGCTCAAAGCTTAGAGCCTATTTAAAGGGTGAAGTGTTTGGGAGCTTTGAACAGAGCGGTTAAGGATGTTTCGAGAAGGAAAATAAGGACATTTTTGGTGATAATTGCGTTAAGTTTCTCTATAGCTATTATGGTTTCTATTCCTGCGGGTGTTATTGCAAATCAGGAAGCCACACAGAATATAAGCGAAGAGTATAGCACACTAATAAGCGATATACAAAAGGAAATTAACAAGACGTCAACGTTAATTGAGGTTAGGGCTTCATCTGGCAGGCCCACATCTATGCCATCTGGTGCGCCGCCGTCTGGGTTTGGACAGCAAGGAACGACCTTTATTAACGAAACCGTTGTCGACGAAATTCGTTCCATAGAGGGTGTTAAGGGCATTGTTCCATTCATTGAGGTATCATCTGAGGAAACAACCAACGAAACTATGAATACTCCAAGGGGAAGCTTTACGATTTCTAGGCCTCTTTACACGATTATCGGCGTTCCTCTTAATGCTTCCTTAATAGAAAGTTATACTATACTGCCAACAAACATAACGGCAGGAAGAAATCTTTACGAAGGGGATAGCGGGGTTCTTATCATAAGTTCCAATCTCTCTGACTATCTTAGAGTAAGCGTTGGCGACAAGGTTGAGGTTTACGGGGAATATTTTTCGGTTGTAGGAATCTATGAACCCACGGTTCAAACCACCACCGAGGCAAGAGCCGTTTACGGAAACATCTTCACCTCTCAGATGCGAAGCGTATACATGAATATTTCTGATCTTCAAAGAATCTCTGACAACATGGGAAACGTAAGTAGGCTTGATGTGTATGCGGAGGATGTTTCCTATGTAGATGGAATAGCTGAAGTGATAAAAACAGCCTATCCAGAGCTTTATGTTACAACATATAAAGATCGATTACAGAACCTTGAACGCACCCAAGAAATGTATCAAACCACGCTGGAAAATGCTGAATCTACTCTTAGTCAGATGCAAACAGTCGCCTTCCAAGAAATCGTGATAGTGATTGTCGCCACAAGCCTAATTGTTTTATTTACAATGCTTTACAGTGTGCGTGAGAGAACAAAAGAGATAGGTATCCTTAAGGCCATAGGTTTCAGCAACTGGAATGTTATGAGCCAATTTATGCTTGAAGGAATATTGGTAAGTCTAATAGCTGGAGTTGTTGGCATTGCAATGGGAATCGTCGGAGCGCCCTTGTTATCCTCTCTTCTGCTTCCAAGCGTCAACCCGTTTCCCACGCAGCAACAAAGATTTCCTGGGCAAACAGTAAACGTTGGAACAGATTTATCTCAGTCTGTTACAGCCGTGCCAGACTTGACGACTATTTTATTGGTATTCGGCGTAGCTGTGGCGCTTGGAGCAATAGGAAGTTTATATCCTGCGTGGCGAGCAGCAAGAACAAGCCCCATGGAGGCGTTAAGGTATGAGTGACTTGGTTCTGGAAACGGAGAAACTGAGCAAGGTTTATAAATTGGGCGGAAGGCAAATTCGAGCTCTTTCAGACATAAACCTTAAAGTGGAAAAGGGCGAATTTGTTTCAATAATGGGGCCGTCAGGCTCAGGTAAAACCACATTGTTAAACATACTGGGCTGCCTTGACAGGCCAACCTATGGAAAGGTTGTTCTAGACGGCGCAGACATCACAAAAGTGCCTGAAAGAGAACTATACAAGATACGAAGGCATAAAGTTGGGTTCGTCTTCCAGAATTTTAACCTGCTCCCATACTTAAGCGCAATTGAGAATGTTGAACTTCCAATGGAAGGCACTGGAAAGTCAAAAGAGGAAAAAAGGAAAAGAGCTCGGGAGTTATTGAAACTGGTTGGTTTATCGGAGAGAGAAAAACACAGACCCCTTAGATTAAGTTCAGGGGAACAGCAGAGAGTCGCTATTGCACGTGCATTAGCCAACAATCCCGCAATAGTTCTTGCTGACGAACCTACAGGTAATTTGGATTCAAAAACTGGTCATGAAATAGTTAAGCTGTTGGGCAAATTAAATATCGAGCAGGGAACAACGATTGTCATGGTAACCCATGACACCAGCAAAGCCTCACTTGCAGGCAGAGTTCTCTTTCTCAGTGATGGAAAGCTTCTTGAAAAGGAGAAACAAGGGACACATCTTTTGAAGAAAGTGCTGACATGTCCCAATTGCGGTAGAGAAATTCAACCAAATGACGCTTTTTGCCCAAACTGCGGCAAGAAACTATAGAAAGGGAGGTGATAAACATTGGAACTTCCACAGAAACCAAAAGCAGCGTTCCCAACAAAAGCTGTTCTTTTAACAATTCTTATAGTTGTTAGCCTGTTTGCCGGAGGAGTCTTGGGCTACTTATCAGGATACTCAAACAAAATTAGCGACCTACAAGATCAGCTTTCAGCTCTTCAGAGGCAAATGTCAAATCTTCAGTCAACACAAGGCGTAAATCAAAATAACACCTACGTTCTGGGAGGAAACTTCTCCCTTTCAGAGGTGTATACACATGTCAAAGACTCCGTTGTTACAGTTCG
>JBNASL010000096.1:0-4679 GCA_049717905.1 Candidatus Bathyarchaeales archaeon
TGACAGTGAATCTCGCCATGGCTTTTGCAATGCACGGCTACGCTAACCGAGTTGGCATACTGGATGCGGACATACATGGCCCAAGCGTTCCGAAGATGCTTGGACTGAAAGGTCAAAGGCTCCAAGCCATCCCTGCAGGGCTAATATTTCCAGTCACAGGACCATTGGGGATAAAAGTTGTGTCTATGGATTTCCTGCTTCCAAGCGACGAGGCGCCCGTAATTTGGCGCGGACCCTTAAAAATGAGGGCTATTCAACAGTTTTTATCCGACATTACATGGGGAGAACTTGACTACCTGTTTGTGGATCTTCCACCGGGGACTGGGGATGAACCGTTAAGCGTTATGCAACTCCTTCCAAACATCGACGGCGTCGTCATAGTTACTATACCCTCTGAAGTTTCACAAGCCGTGGTGAAAAAAGCAGTCACATTTGCCAAGCAATTAAACGTTCCAGTGATCGGCATAGTTGAAAATATGAGCGGGTTTATTTGCCCCAAATGCGGAACTGAAGTTAACATTTTCAAGGTTGGCGGCGGACAAAAAATGGCAGAAGACTTGACGGTTCCGTTTCTGGGGAGGATCCCAATAGACCCTGAAATTTGCAGCGATTCAGACAACGGAATACCTTTCATAACGGGACACCCAAATTCTGCCGCAACAAAAGCGTTCATGGAAATTGTCAAGAAAATTGAAAATTTCTTGAACAACCCGCCTAAGCCAATTTTGCCTAAACGCGAAAAGACAGCGTTAAAGAAAGGGGAATAAATAGAATTTACAGGTTGACGTTGGAAGAAATCTATGGGGGAGGTGAAAGGTTGAAGGAAAGAATTGTTATTCCTGCTGAGGATGGAAATGGGCTTGACGCTAGGCTTTCAGAACATTTCGGGAGGGCATCATACTTCATTGTTGTAGAGTTAAATGAAGGCGGTAGCGTTGTAAACGTCCAGACAGTGGCGAATGAAAGTGAACATTTCGGCGGGGTTGGACACCCACCAGACCGCATACTACAATTCAAGCCTAACGCTATAATCGCCTATGAAATGGGGCCAAAGGCGCTAAGCATTTTTCAAGCTGCAGGAGTAGCTGTGCTAAAGGCTACCGCGAGCACAGTTAAAGAAATAATTGAGGCATATAGGCAAGATATGCTTGAGGAGCTTACAGAAGGCTGCCATCATGCGCACAACCGCTAAGGCAAAATCTACCGCGTTCTAAGCTTAGGCTTTGTCAAAAAAGCCAACTGTTAAAAGTAAGGCTATTTTATCGATGCTTGTAATCTCATTTTTCACGCATGATTGTTGGGATGTAAGCGCATCTAGGGTCAGAGCCGAAAATGTCGCCAGTATAGTATTGGGCGGCTGTGCGGCATCCGCCGCATATTTCACGATATTCGCATACTCCGCATTTGCCTTTCAAGTTGTTTTTCTCTCTTATTTTGGCGAAGAATTCTGAAGCTTGTATCTCATCCCAAATGTTTTTTAACGTTTTTTCTTTTACGTTTCCAAGTCTGTAGGTATCGTTAAAGCTGCATGGCATAATGTCTCCGTTTTCTGCGATGCTCATAAATTTGCCGAAAAAGCATCTGCCTAGAAAGAAGTTGTTATACCAGCCGTCAAAGTCCGTTAAGCCTCTCTGCTTTGCAACTCGCGCAAAAGATGGATGATAAACGTTGATCTCCGGTTTACCCCTGTAGACACAGCGTAAATCGTAAAGCTTGTTCCAAGCCCACTCATACTGCTGAGGCGAAAGATCCACCTTAAGAGTGTCTTTATCCTTGCTGTAGGGAATAAAGCCATGATAAATCACCCATCTAGCACCATATTCTGCCGCTAAGTCAAGAACATGCACAATATCAGCTTCATTAACATTCGTCGCTGACTCGCTGATGTTGGCAAACGTGTAAACAAGACAGTTCAAAAGCCCTTCATGAGAAAGCCTTTCAATCGCCGAAACCGCATCTGTATAAGCGCCTTTCCCCCTAATTAGGTCATTTGTTTTTTCCGCACCATCAATGCTAACTGAAACGCGCACTTCATTTTTAACAACCGCCTCAAACTTTTCATCGTCAAAATGGCGACCGCCGGTTATTAGGCTTATACCTAAACCGATTTTCTTGGCATAGCCAACTATTTCAAAGAGATCATTGCGCAAAAAAGGTTCTCCACCACTTATCCCAAACCACTGAGCCCCAAACGCGTACACTTGATCAACCATCCGCAAGGCATCATCAGTACCCATTTCATCTGCCATTGGCGGTTTACCAGCAGAAGCACAATGCAAACAGCTACTGTCACAGGTAAAAGTGCAGCGCCAAGGAACAACATACAACGGGACTTTTCTATCCAAATTTATCCTCCAATCAAAGGGAAATAAATTTCCCAAAAATTGTTATTTAACTATTCCGAAAAGAACTTCACATTATACGCGCCATCAAACAAATGCTGTAAGCTGATTCATGTGTTTCCGAAAAAGAAAATAGCATCTACAACACTAAAAACCTACGGGGCTGAGTGAAAACAAGGCGGGGGTTGCCCTAGCCTGGTATAGTTCCCTTTGTATGGTTGCCCTAACATTTAAATAAGCCTTTGCAGCTTATTTTTATTGGGTGGTATGGGTTGAAAAGTTGGGAGGTTTTTCTTAAGGTTAGGGATTGGGGAAGTGATTATGAGGGCGTTAACTTGTTTCTTAGGCATTATGCGCGTAAGTCTAGGAGCCTTAAAACTCGCGAGAACATTTGTTTAACTTTGAAGTCTTTCTGCGATTTTGCCGGCAAGAGTCCAGATGAGCTTGTTAGGCTTTCTCCGAAGGAGGCTTCCAAGCTTTTGCAGGATTATGTTGACGGCTTGGCTGAGAAGGGTTTCAGTGTCCGCTACGTGAACGTTTCTTTGGCTTATCTTAAAACTTTCTTCAGGGTTAACGGTTTCAAGGGCAATAGGGAAGTTGAGGTTGAAAGGCACCATCAGCCTTCCAGATATAGAAAAAGAAGCGAATATATCCCTACAGCCGACGAGATCTACGCCATGGCTCTCGCATCTGGGAGCCTGCGAAACAAGGCATTAATCCTATGTCTCTACACAAGCGGACTTAGAAACTCCAGCCTCCGGGCGCTCCTTTATAGGGACATTAAAGATGAATTGGAAGCTGGTTTAGAAATAATTAAAGTTCCAGTTTATCCTGAAATGAAGAAGGTTGATCCAGGAGCCTGCAAGGGCAACATACCATACTACTCGTTCATTTCAAGAGAAGCCGTCCAAACGCTGCGCCAATATCTTGAGGAAAGGAAGAAAATATATGGAGGCATAGCGGACAATGAACCCCTCTTTATAGCTGAAAGCAAATACATCAAAGCGGACATCAGACGACAAACACCAGTAATGAAAAAAAGTCTTGAAGCCATGGTTAAAAAAGCTGCGAAAAAGGCTGGAATAAAACGTTGGATGTACGTTTACCCCCACTGTTTAAGGAAAGCCTTTGAATCAGCCCTTAGAAACGCCGGATTAGACATCAAAGACCAAGAATTTCTGATGGGACACATACTACCCGGCAGTCAAGACGCCTACTACGACTATAGTAAAGTTGAAGAGCTTAGGAAAAAGTATTCGCAAATCATCTTCTTCCCACAAACAACATCCACAGAACAGTTTAGAAAGAGGCAAATATTAGACATGGTCCGTCTGCTCGGCTTCCCAGAAGAGAAGATTAAAAGTGTCGAAGAAGCATTAGCCAAATACACCACAGTAGACGAAGCCATGGAAGAAATAAGGAAGCTAAGTCTAGAAAGTTATAAGCTGAAGGAAAACTCATACAGCGACCCAAAAAAGATTGTAGACGAAAAAGAGCTTAAACGCTACTTAGCCAAAGGATGGGACGTCCAAGCAGTCCTCCCATCAGGCAAAATACTCATAAGGAAAACAGCATAAAATCGACCTGCAATACGATAACATAAAAACCACCAAACCATTTTGTGCTAAATTTTTTAAATGTTGTTCACATTTTCTTGTTTTCAAGGTTGCTGCTAATGAGTGTAAAAGCGTCTGACGGAACTAAAGTTTTGCTCACAGAAGAAAGATGGAAACACATAGTTTTAAGGCATCCAGAACTGGAAAACAAATTTTCCCTCATTTTGGACACTGTAGCCAATCCAGACGAGTTATACTTTGACCCGACAGGAGCTTTCCACGCTTTAAAAAGGTTACATGGTGAAGTGTCTGACTACATTGTGGTGATCTACTGCAAGGAGAATGGGAAGGCTATATAAGAACCGCTTTCTACACAAATTATAGAAGAAAAGCCAGGAGGTATAGGCAATTCAAAAAGTTAAAACCCTCTTAGACATCAACGCCAAGGAAGTTCTAGAGAGGTTCGAGAAAAAATACGGAATAAAGCTGCCCAGAAAAGTTATCACAATAGACTATGGAGACGACATTGGCGACTTGTTCATAAGATTTAAACATGCAAAAACAACCCATGGGGAACCAACAAAAGACGGACAAGCAATCATACACTACGACGAAAAAGGCGAAATAACCGCAATAGAAATCCTAAACATAACATCCATCTGAACAAACACATATTTTTGTTTTGTTAGCAACAATCAACGAAATGTGGTTCTTTAAATCTTTTAGTTGGTGTCTACAGGAGGTAATTTGTTGTGGGGATGGTGTGGATCCAATTGCGTAT
>JBNASL010000097.1:0-4651 GCA_049717905.1 Candidatus Bathyarchaeales archaeon
CTCGCCTACCTAATAGTTCAAATAATCGCCATGATAATCGTTTTCGGCGTAATGCTAGCATTTATGGCGTGGGCATCCCAAATGCTAAAAGACATCCTGCCAGAAATCACACCCAAGATTCTAGCATTGGCAAAGTTTCTTTAAAATACTCTAACATCGTGCACTTTGAAAAACCTCTAAATCCACCTTTTTCTTAATTTTGTTTTCAACTTTGCTTTTAGCATTAATTTTGGCTCTTTATCAAAGAAAAATAAGCAAAATGCAATTTTGGTAATGCTTGTAAAATTGTGGAAATCTTTAAAAAATTGGATAAAACATAATTTTTATGGGAAAACGGGAGAAAGCGTGCAGAAAATAGTTTCGATAATAATGTTAGCTTTACTTATAATAGGCATGTTATCGTTAGCCTTCAATATTCCACCAGCTGAAGCAAACGGAACCATTTACATTAAGGCTGATGGAAGCATAGACCCGTCAACGGCACCAATTAAAAAAGTTGGGAACACCTACACACTTACAAGCGACATTTATGGCTCAATTGTTGTGGAGAAGGATGACATCGTTTTTGATGGATCAGGCTATACTGTTCAAGGAACAGACGAAAAAGGATATCATATAGGGATAAAGGTGTCAAACTGTAGTAGTATTGCAATCAAAAATTTCAAAATCAAAGGATTCGACATTGGCGTTTTCCTATACAAGTCCTCGAACTGCATCATCCTTAGAAATAACATAACAGACAATGGCGACGGCATCCATTTATTATATTCCGACAATAGTATTATTTCTGAAAATAATGTAACGGATAATTACGCCCATGGCATGATGGTTGAAATTTCTCGAAACCACCGTATATTGAGAAACAAAGTAGCAAACAATACAAACAGGCGTGGACTGCAAGGAGATTTTGGAATTGGTATCTGTTTCTATCTGACCAATGATAGCAGCGTTTTTGAAAACTACATGGCGGACAATGGTGTGGGCATAGAGCTTAGAGGTTTTAACAACAGCGTGTACAGAAATAACATAGTATACAACAGTGCTGGCATTGAAATTTGCTTTGAACAATCTATAAAAAATAATGTATATGAAAACAACATAGCGAACAACGGGAAAGGCGTCCATGTGGTGTGGGGTAGTTCAGATAACCACATATACCATAACAACATAGCGAATAATGGAGTTGGTGTTTGCATCTACGACGCTTCACATAACAATATCCACCGCAACAACTTCATCAACAACACAGCGAGTGCCCCTAAAGTTTCTGAGTGGAACCTCATCCCCTGGGTAGAGGTTCCTCCAAAACCTCCAGGGTTCAATGCTTGGGATGATAGCAAAGAAGGAAACTATTGGAGCGATTTTGTAAAGAAATATCCTTACGCCAAAGAGATAGATGACTCAGGCATATGGGACACACCGTACATTATTAGCGAGAACAACCAAGACAGCTATCCACTTGTAAATCCAGTCAATATTACCACGTTTCCAGACGCTGTGCCCCCTACTGTTTCCATTATTTCACCAGAAAACAAGACCTACACTGTAAACAACGTTTCCTTAACGTTTACCGTGAGTGAACTGGTTTCTTGGATTGGCTATAGCTTGGACGGACAAGCGAATGTGACCATAACTGGAAACACAACCCTAGTTGGATTGTCTAACGGTTCACATACTCTAGTAGTTTATGCCCGAGATTTTGCTGGAAACACTGGAGCTTCAGAAAAAATTTACTTCACCATAGTTATTATGGAAGCTGTATCAGAATCCACCCCGCAAATAACGTCTTTTCCAACGGCAGAGGTTATGATTGCCATAGGAGTGATAGCAATAAGCATAGCCATAATCCTTGGCGTAGTTATTTATAAAAGAAAAGGTAAAACCAATGCTTCTCCGCCATTATTCAAAATTCAAAGAGAAATTTGAGTTCTAAGTGAAGCGCCCTAGTAGGAACAGGACGGCTATGTTTATATATATGGCTGTTAGGCTTACAAGTATGCCTTTGTCAAGTCTGACGCCTTTTCCGTGGCAGAAGGCTGCTGAAACCAGTAGCAGACTCCAGATTTGCAGTATAACCAGCACTCCTTGTCTTATCATTTCTAATTCTGAAAGGTATAGGCTTAAGCCCTCCAGAATTTTTGGAATCACCATATAGATGTAGGGGAAAACGGCCAATGGGGTTGCCGCTAACCCTATGCACGTGAAAAGTTGAAGATCGTTTCCCACGCGCTTAAAAAAGGCGTATGCAAGTGCCTCTAAGAACAAGAATAAGCCTATCCAATTAAAAATGAATAACACAGTTATGCTCATGGAATTGTTGGTGGAATATGGAAAATAGAAGAAGAGGGCTGGCTCAAGCCTTGCAAGGGATGCGCCAAAAGCGCCAAGAATCAGAACTGCCGCAGAAACAGGCAGAAATCGTAATGGCTTGGCGGTTAGGGCGAAGACTGGCGAAAGGAAAAGCCATTTTCCAACGCGGTGGCTGAAGGTTTCGCTTATCCCGAGGTTGGCTGGGAGACTTCCCTCCTTTAGGACTCTATAAAGAATTCGCCCTCTATCGTTTAACCTATACTTGCGCTGCTTATCCTGCTCAAGAAAATCTGAAAGCATATCCAAATGGTAATAGACTGTGCCCACGCCTAAGCCTAAAGCTTCCCGAAGCTCCTTAAAGCCGATTTTTTCCTGCGCACCCAAAATTTCAATTATTTTTCTACGCGTGGGATCCTTAAGAAGCGCATAATAACGGGACAAGTCTTCCATGACTTTTCCTCGGATTCAGAAGCTATTTTACGCTAAATATTTATGCATTATTAACTTGTGCTAAACATTCGCTATAGGTTTTACGGCTCTTTCATGGTTCATTCTTTGAAATATTTCCTTGTGGGAATACAGTTTTATTTGTTAATAAGCCGAAAGATGGTTGAGGAAAAGGGGAAGGCTCATCCTAAAAAGCAAAGGTAAGGCAGGTTCTATGCCGGAGAAAGCAGCTAAAAAGAAAACTTCAAAACTAATTTATTTGCTATTTATTTTGCCAATTCTCTTGGCTTTTCTATGTTGGCTTTATTTTCCAGCCTTAGCCTACGCCCTTTCGGTTCAAGTTTTCGGTTATAAGCCAAATCTTCAGCCCACCCACTGGCTTTGGCACGGCACCCTTTACGCTTTCTTCACGCTTTACACTTTTCTGGCAATAGGCGTTGGCGGCATCATGGTGGTTGCAGCTTGGATATGGAAGCGAAGAGAGGAAATAGGCGAAAGCATTCGATACCCATCGGTTAGTTTTGTTGTTCCCGCCTATAACGAGGAAAAACACATTGCAAAATGCATAACAAGCCTATTCGCAAACGCGTCAAATTATCTTGGCTTCTGTGAAATCATAGTGGTGGATGACGGAAGCACCGACTACACATATGAAGTCGCATGGATGACAATGCAAAAATGTCGAAGGCAATGGCCTAACATAAGAGGCAGAGTTATTCGACACTGTGCAAATCTCGGCAAGGCTGAAGCCATAAGGACAGGCGTTAACCGAGCCATGGGCGAATTAATAGCCACCGTAGACGCTGACACGTGGTGGGAACCCAACGCCCTTCAAGAACTTGTTAAAGCAGTTGAAAAAGCTGGCGAATATGCCGTAAGCGGTTACATACATCCCACAGACGGTGAAGGTGAGCGGAGACTCTACATAATACTCCAGCAGCTTGAGTACAGCCAAGGGCTTGGAATATATCGCAGCGCCCAAGCTTTGGGAAACGCTGTCCTAGTGGTTCCAGGACCCATGGGCTTGTATAGGGCGGATGTGCTTAGAGAAATATTAAATGGGAAAACCATTAAGTCTGTTACGGAAGATCTTGAAATCACTTTGGAAATTCAAGAGAAAAACCTGCCTATAGGGTATGCTGAAAACGCCAGAAGCTCAACCGTAGCGCCAACAACATTCAAAGCCTTTTGGACTCAAAGGCTGAGATGGTTTATAGGCGGTATCCACAACATGTTATCCATCCATAAAGACTTGCTTTTTAAACGGCGGTTTTTAAGCTTGGTTTTATGGGATGCTCTACTATTAGGTTATGGGTGCAGTCTCATTGAAATCATCGCCTTATTCAGCCTCCCTGTATTCCTATGGTTTGCCCCAGATAAAATATTCTTCCTACTAAACATGTTACTTTACGCCCTTCTTGCGTTCACAGTGGGAATAATCTATCATGCTATAGCCTTAAAATTCTCTTACGGAAAATACAACCACAAACACCTTCTGATTTATACCCCGCTATACTATTTGTTGAGAATGATTAACGTGCTTGCAAGAACAAAAAGCCTAATAAAATATTTAATAGGCGATAGGGGCAACTGGCAAAAACCTATAAAATAGGCTAAAACGTGATTCTGCCTTAGCCCTCTCCAGAACATATACAAGCAACATAAATAACCAACAATGATTAGGCTACAAGTTGTTAAAGCTTCCGAAAAAGCTAACAACAACTTCCGAACTTCTAACGCCACTCCTCTTTCTTGAACACCCTATAAACCCACGTCCAACATGTACGTTTTACGAAAATACACCAAAATTAAATGACAACTTGCCATAAAATTAAGCGCCCCCTCAAAGACTGCCAAGGCTTTAAAATTAGTCTATTTGAAAATAATAATGTAT
>JBNASL010000098.1:0-4644 GCA_049717905.1 Candidatus Bathyarchaeales archaeon
GGGGCTGTCGGCTAGCTTGGTCTAGGCTCTGAGCCTCGGGCGCTCGGGACCCCGGTTCAAATCCGGGCAGCCCCACCATTCCTCTCAGGGTCGAGTCATTTCCTAGACTTTAAAGAATAGTTTCCATTGTATTCGGGTTGCAATATGAAGGAGGAGATCTACGATTTTGAGCTTTAAATGTCGTCGGCGCAAAACTCAAATTAACAACGACATTTGAAATCCCAAAGGCTACCAAGCCTCGAAGAAGCCTTGCTACTGCTGCGTGATGGAAAAGTGACCTTTGCTAAGGCTGCGGAAGTGGCTAAGCTTTCGCTTTTGGAGTTCGCCGACTTGGTGAAGCAACGCAAGAAACGCATAGAAAAGCTGGGAAAGAATAAGGAATGAGCAGCATTTTTCGGGTATTAATAAGCTTAATAGAACTCTTCAGCGGGTTTTTTGCCGTGTTTTCCCCTTTTGAACTTTAGTTTTGCTGTGAGGATTTTTTCTGTGGCGAAAAGCCTTGAAGCCGCGTACATGACAACTATGGTGAAGAATGAAACGTAGATTATGCCTAGGACTGCAATCCAGTAGTCGCCCATTATAATGGCTCTTGAAGCGATAACAGGATGGCTATATGGAATAGCGTACAAAACCAGCTTAACGGCGTAAGGCAATGTGTTAATGTCTACATACATTAGGGCGAAGGCTGGAAGGAAGATGAAGGGGTAAATGTAGCCGACAAGGGACTGGGCACTTCGCACGTCTTCTGCAAAAGCGGATAGGATGACGGCTAGGGCTAAGGCTGAAAGCATGGTTACAAAAAGCGACACACCTAAAAGAATATAACCCAAAAATGATGGCGTAAGCCCAAGGGAAGCTAAATCAATGTTTATGTGGGCGGTGACTCCAGTCAAAACTGAGCCCATGAGATAGCTGTAGCCAGCCATATAGGCTATGGCACCTACTGCCGCAACAACAATTGAGCCGGAAAGCTTCCCTAAAAGTATGGCTAGGCGGTCCATAGGCATAGTTAAAAGTGTTTCAAGGGTTTTCTCTTCTTTTTCCATGGCTACAGAAGTTGCAGCTATCTGTATAGAATAAGTTAACAAAATCATAATTGTGATGGGCAAGGCAATGGACTGGGACATCATCAAACTAGATAACACGGCAGGGTCAACACCATACTTAATTTCACCTTTAACAATCGCGGATTTCTCTGTGTACAAAACGTCTGGAGCTATTGCCCTATTAAATTGGCTTATTAACTCATCAACTATGGAAGAGCTGACGCTTTCGAAGACGCTTGTTCCCAGAAATACACCGTAAAACTTCAAAGACGCCTTTATGCTTAAGTTGCTGAAGTGGGCAGTAACGTTCTCGCTGAAACCTTTAGGGATTTCAAGAATCTGGGTGGTATTGTATTTGGACACCAATTCCAAAACTTTACCATTTTTAAGCACAGTATTATTCTCAACTAAAACCTTAACCCCGCCTTTTTGAAGAAAACCTATAAAGGTATTCGACCATTCTCCGCCGTCATTGTTAACCACCACTAGGGTGGCTTTTACGGCTTGCTCCTGCGCAGACTGCACGGCATATCCCATCACCGCGCCTAAAACGGGAAACATTATCAAAGGCACAATTATCATGCCTAAAAGAATCTTTGGATCTCTGACAAGCTCTTTAAGCTCTTTTAACAGAAAGTTGCCAAAGCCTTTAAGCAATTTTAACCACCTTCGCGAAAACCTCTTCCAAGTTTTCACTCTCAAACTTTTCCTTAAGCTCTTGGGGCTCGCCTTCAGCAACCAACTTACCCTTGTTTACAAGGGCAACTCTGCCACACAAGTGTTCCACTTCCAACATGTTGTGGCTTGAAAGAAGCACTGTAACGCCCTGTTCTTTAACGTACTTTTTAATTATATCCCGAACATGGTAGGCGTGGATAACGTCTAAACCACTGGTAGGCTCGTCCAGAATCGCTAATTTCGGCTTAACCATTAGGGCTCTCGCAACAAGCAATCGGCGTTTCATTCCTTTGCTGTAGGCTTTAGTTTTATCTTTCAGCCTTTCGCCTAAACCAGATATTTCAGCCGCCTCCTTAACCATCTCGCGAGCTTCATCTTTGTTCTTTGTGTGGAACTTCGCCATAAACTCCAAGTATTCCCATCCTGAAAGATACCTGTAGGCGCCTGCTTCTTCTGGAAGATAGGAAATGATTTTGCGTACTTCGGCAGCGTTTTCAACTATATCAAACCCGAAAACTTTCACGGTGCCAGAAGTGGGTAAAAGCAGCGTGGAAACTATTCGTAAAGTTGTTGTTTTCCCAGCCCCGTTAGGTCCAATAAGCCCAAAAATCTCTCCAGATTTTACGCTGAAACTTAAACCATCTAAAGCGCGGATTTCGCCAAAAATTTTCGTAACATTGGAGGCTTCTATTGCCAAACTCATGGGCAGACACAACCTTAAACCAGTCAAACAAACCAAACTTAGACTATTTAAACATTCTTAGAATCATAAGACAAAATAACGCGTTATTCTAAACCTTCCAGTCCAGTTCATATTTTCCAGAGAAAAACGCTGTTAATATGCCTATGAAAAGTATTAGAGAGGACAATGGCTGATAAAATAAGAAGTATATTAGAAATTCTGCAAAATTAAAGTGAAGTTTCAGTCTTTTTGAAGCTGCATAGAAGAGGAGCGAGAACATGAGGAAACTTAGGAAAAATGTTACCAAAATTGTTAAGAGAACTTCTCCAATATTGGGAATGAAAGGTATTAAAATGCCGGATTTCACTACAAAAAATGATGGAATAACATTGGGAATTCTGTAGCCTAGAAAATTTGTGAACACATAATTGAATATTATTGGAATAAATGTGGGGAAAAGTATAATGAGGCTTGGAACCACAATATAGGGATACCTTGCCACATATTTCAAGAATTTTCTCCAATAATCCTTAAGCCATAAACCAGTGCCTATGCCCCACCTTTTCCTCTGAGCGAACCAGCCTCTCCAACTGGAAGGAGCCTTCGTGTAAACTTCCAATTTTTCAGTGTACTTGAACTTTTTATTTTTTAGAAGAGCCTTAGCGGCCAAGTCAAAGTCTTCCGACACCACTTTTGAAAATCCTCCAACTTCTTCGAAGGCTTCTCTTTTAATGGCGAAGGCAGCTCCATTAATGCCTATACATCTCTTACCAAGCCGTGAATAAAGAAAACTCACAAGATTGGAGCTTACAAACTCATAATTCACCATTCGGGAAATAAAAGAATTCTCAATAATCCCCTTTCTGATGTCTAGGATGTCGGTTTCAGCCATCTCCCTTGCTATTCCTTCGAAAAAGTCTCCGCCCTTGAGCTGAACGTCAGAGTCTAGGAAAACCAAAATTTCACCGCTGGAAAGTTTTATGGCACTGTTTAAGGCTTCAACCTTGCCTCTCCTTTTGCTGTTTAAAATGAAGTTTACTTTGCCTCCATAATTCTTAACGGTTTTAATTGATTTTTCGTCAGGTTCGTCTATGACAACAAAAATCTCCTTATCCGCATACGCGCTGTCGGTAAGTGCATCTAACAGGGGGTCCAATAAATCTGAGCTTTTATAAACAGGTATAAACACGCTAATTTTTTTCCCCGCTGAAGCTTTTGAACAATTAATTAACTGGCCCTCAGCCTTAATTGAATTAGCTGTGTCGGGTGTTGGGCTCAGCGTCCCGCTCATGGGTTACACGACTCTAAGGGGATTAACAAACTCTATTTGATTAGTTTGTTATATGCTTGATTTGGTTTATATTGGTTTAGCTAACGGGTGTTTTGGGTTTGATATTTTGTTGTTGGTGAAAGGTTTATTTTGTTCTTTTGTCTTGTTGGGTTTGGGGTTGGTGTTTGAGGGTTCTGGTTACTGGCGGCGCGGGTTTTATTGGCAGTCATGTTGTTGATAGGCTTTTGAGGGAGGGTTTTGATGTGGTGGTTTTGGATAGTTTGCGCAGCGGTAGCCTTAGTAATATTGGCTACCATATGGGTGATGATAATTTTGAATTTATTCGCGGGGATATAAGGGATGCTGGTCTTGTGGGGGATTTGGTTAGGGATGTGGATTATGTTGTTCATTTAGCTGCTTTAGTTAGCGTTCCAGAGTCTGTGCGTGATCCAGATTTAGCTTATGATATAAATGTTAAGGGTACTTTGAATTTGTTGAAGGCTTCTGTGGATTGTGGTGTGAAACGGTTTGTTTATGCTTCTTCGTGTGCGGTTTATGGGAATGCGGAGAGGTTGCCTATTAAAGAAGATTGTTTGACTAGGCCTGAATTGCCTTATGGTTTTTCAAAGTTGACTGCTGAAAATTATGTGCGGAAATATTTTGAGGATTTTGGGTTGGAGACTGTGTGTTTGAGGTATTTTAATGTTTATGGTTTACGGCAGGCTTACAGCGATTATAGTGGGGTTATAACTCAGTTTTTAAACTGTATTGAGCGTGGTTTTCCTTTGGTGGTTTTTGGGGATGGGGAGCAGACAAGGGATTTTGTTTATGTTGATGACGTGGTTGAGGCTAATTTGCTTGCTTTAAAGTGTGGGAAAGCTGCTGGGGAGGTGTTTAATATTGGAACTGGGGTGGCTGTGTCTATAAATCAGCTGGTTAATACGCTTTTAGAGATTTTGGATAGAAGA
>JBNASL010000099.1:0-4614 GCA_049717905.1 Candidatus Bathyarchaeales archaeon
AAAACTTTTTCATACACTTATTTCCAATACCGCTATAAACGTTTACGAATCTCCCGTCATGTACTCTTTTAAATCAGATACCTTAACTGACACCACTTCTTCAATGTCCTCAAAGTGTTTTTCCTCGTCCAGAATAACTACGGGCACTTTCTCCCCGTCTGAAAGGCGCAGCGCCAAGGCAGCGGAAGATAAATCTCCCCAAGGCTTATCTTCATACTTCAACTTTAAAGCACCCAACTCCAAAGCGGTTTCCTCATCACACACCACATTAATAGTTGCATAAGCCGAACGCATTACAGCACTAGGCTCAACCTTCCTTACCAATAGTTTGGGATTCTCTTTGCTTATTCGAGAAATCACAACAAAAGCCTCAACAAGATTGTTCGGATGCATGAAAATCTCGACTTCTCCCTTCTCATGAAGAAGAACCGCTTCCCTAGCAACGTCCGAGCCTTCCTCATTCGTGAAGAGAAGAATGAAGGGCCCAGCATCAAAAACAAACCTCTTTAAAGGCTTACTTTCTGAGCTCTTTACGCCTCTCATCCTCAGCGCAAGCCTCGCGCTCTCTAGCCTCCAATAAAACCTTGGAAACCTTGGCTTCCCCCAAAAAACCAAACAACTCAGAAAGCCTAGGCACCCTCTCCAACAAAAGCCTATTCTCGTCCAAAGGCTTAACAATCAATTCAGTTCCCTTAGTATAACCATACTTATCCCTAATCTCACTTGGAATAACTATTTGCCCCTTAGAAGAAACCTTAACCTTATGTTTAGAATTTGCAGACATAGTACCCCACCGTCTTACTATCTCCATAAGTTTAATAAATCTTACTATCTTACGCCTTACATTTAATGACTCGCAACAAACCTACAAGCACAATGCATGAAGAAGCTATGCAAAAGTTTAATAAATAAACGTTTAAGCGCGCAATGATTATAGATTTTAAGCAGTAATTTCTAATTGTTTTTCTCCAGCCTTTGCCTTAAGAATGGCTGACAGGAATTCACCCAGAAACTTGCTTGCGTTCAATATTTCTATTTCAACAGGCTTTCCTTTCTCGTTGTAGTTTACAATTACTGGCCCATGTTCTTCCCCGTAGGCTATTTGCTCCTCTTTAATAAGAATGCTTAGCGTATCGCCAACCCCATCATAAGTTATTTTCATACGTATCTTTCCCTCTTAGCTGGATAAATTGTTACCACTAAGACCCTATTATTTGTTTCTTCATAAACCACTCTTAACATAAGCTCAGGCGTGAGGCTTGACTGAGCAATCTTTCGCCCAAAATAGCCTGCCCTAATGCTTTCAGGGTTTTGTATGGTTTCAACAACTTTTTCTTCAGTGACCTGCATTTTTGCTAATCTGCTAAGCTTCTCTTCAGCGTGAGGAGTAAACTTAATCGCTTTCGCTTTTTTCATTGCGCCAAACCCTTTGCTAAGTCACTACTCCTAACCTTGATCTTTCATCAAATACCAAAATATTCCGCTTCTCTTCCCCTTTAAAATTTTAGACGCTTCAACCACAAGATAGGTAGAACCTTACGAAAGCTTCGCCTTCAATAACTTAAAAGTTTCAATGGCATGCCTTTCTTTTGAGACCCCAACAGCTACGCCTTTTATGTTTGGCAAACCCGCTATGTAATCCACAGCCTCTTCAGGCTTTAGGTAGCCAGCCGCCAAAATACTAATAGCCAAAACATTAGGTTTCGACAAACTCGCCAAAGCCCTTTCACATTCTTCTTTTAAAGGAACCATCTGGAAACCAACCTTGTTAAAAGGCGTAGCGATCACAACGTCTTCCAGGCTTATGTCCCACTCCTTAAACTTCTCAACCAAAAAAGCGAAGTTGCCCGTGTTAAAGCCAGGCACTATACCAGCCTTCAACAAAAACTCAGTATAGAACTTAAAAACCCATTCTAAGCCCAAACCAAGACACAAATCCGTTAAAAGCTGATGCAAGAAAACAGACTCAAGCCTTGCATTTCCACCAGCTGAACGCCTAACCCTTGAGACTTCATAAAGCAAATAGGTCTTGACAAGAGAAGCCAAATCAGACCTTAAAACTCCATTCAAACCAGAAGATGCAGCGCTAAGGTTTCCAGAAAAAACAATTTCCTTAACAAGTTTTTTAGCTAGTCCTGGAACTCCACCATTTGCGCCTACAAGCCTGACATACTCGTAGGCGTAAGGCACAATAGCATACAAGCTTAAACCATTGCCTTCACCGTTTTTCCGCAGACAGTTCAAAATTGAGAGGGTTTTCTCGCTTACAGAAAACATAAAGCCGTCAGCGCCGTTTTGAACAGCCAACCCTATAAGTTTGGCAGCATATTCCGGATTGGTGGGGGTATCACCTCTGACTCGACTACGCTCTTGTGAAAGGTGGCTGATGCCGTGAAAAGGATTATCGCCAACAAGCAAAACCTTATCTTTGCTATCCACTTTTACCAGCCCTAGTTAAAACCTCATCTATTAAGCGGTCAACTTTTGCTGCTGACTCGAAACTCGGCTCAACATGTTTACCATTAAGAATAGCCTCTGTGAAGCGTTTATCTTCACGGTAATACTCTGGGTTTCCAAGCCAAAAACCAACCCCATCGCCAAGGTCATGCCTAAGCCACTTTTGCCTCGTCCCATCCTTCAAACTCACCGTCAATTCATCATCGTTAACGCTTAAACTTCCTTCAGAACCCTCAACAAATAAGCCAACTTCAGGCATGCGGTAGCCGTCAACACACCATGAAACACTAAACTCGCCATTAACGCCATTTGAAGACTTAACCCTAAAATAAGCTGAATCCATAGAAACATCGTTAACAACCGACTCAACCCTCGCATCTTCAACCCATAAATCATCAAAAAACCACAAAGCCAAATCCAACGCGTGGCAACCCAAATCCCTAACCACTCCAACCCTCGGCGTCTGAACCTTAGAGTTCCCCTTCACTCCAAAAAAATCAGAAGAGTAAGCATACGCCTTAAAAGAAACAGGCCTACCAACAACACCTTCATCCAACAAACTCTTAGCCTTCATAAACGTGACGGAAAAACGCCTCATATAACCAACCATATTAACGCCTCCAAGCTTCCGCGCCAACCCGCAAAGCACATCAGCCTCATCAAAATTCGAGGCAAGCGTCTTCTCAACAAACAAGTGTTGAGCAATCCCCATCTCGTAAAGACTTTTAACAACAGGAAAATGCAACCCTATAGGCGTAGTCACATAAACAGCATCCAAACCAAAACCTGAAAAATTCTCCACATCATCAACAACAGAAACATGCTTAAGCGCCTTTTTCAAAAACCTCCTAATCAAACCACTCTTCTCGCATACGGCGACAAGCTTCACACCAGGCAAAACACTCAAAACACCAGCATGCAAAATGCCCATCTTACCGAAACCAACAACACCAACCCTCAACTTTTCCCCTTCCATAATTAAGCCACATCAAACCGACTTTAAATTCCAGAAGCATCTCCTTTTGCTTGGAAAACCTTTTTATAATTATAATCTATTATAATTTAATGGCGTCTCACTTGACAGTGAAGGCTAAAGTGCGAAGAATCGGCACAAGTTTAGGAATAATAATTCCCAAGGATAAACTGGAAGAAATGAAAATTAAAGAAGGAGACATCATAATCATTCCAAGAATTGAAAAACCAGTCAAAGAAATCAGAGGCATACTCAAAGGGACAACATTCCATTTTGAAAGAGAACACCTAGACAGGGATGAACAAATTGAAAAAGCCTTCACAACCACAAGGGAAAAATAAACAAACCTCAAACGCCATCGTTTTTGACGCCCATGCATGGGTCGAATACACGCTTGATGGCCCAAAAGCCGAACTAATAGCCGAAAAACTTTCTTCAATTCAACAAGCCCTCACACCGGCAACAGTATTAGGCGAACTAAAAGAGGCAATGTTAAAGCACAAAATACCAAGACAAAAAATTTCAACAATACTCCACTACATAAAGAACAAAAGCACAATCGTCGACATTAACGCCGAAATCGCTGAAAAAGCCGGAGAAATAAACTTCAAAAACAAAAAACAAATCAAAGACTGGGGCATGCTAGACTCAATAGTCTATGCAGTAGCCATAACCAAAAAGGGACAAGTAATAACAGGCGACCCGCACTTCCAAAACCTAAGAAACGTCATTTACATAGGTGAATAAAACTCTAAATTCGTTCAAGATGCCAATGTAAAAAGTAAAAGTTTTCACGTTCACAAAATAGAGTAACAGTAACGCGTATAAGCTAAATTTTCCACTTTTCTACTGGTGGAAAAGTGTCTGCAACAATAAAAATAGAACAGGAAAAAAAGGAAAAACTCGACAAGTTTGTCGCCTCCCTTTTGCTAAAAGAAGGAATAAAAATAACCCTTCAAGAAGCCCTAAGCCTAATAATCGATTATGCCCTAGAAAATGAAGAGGAAATCGTTAAAAGGTTAAAAGCGCTTCCACCCCTCGAAGAAGACCCAGCTTGGAAAACCCTAGAAAAACCAGTCCAGTGGGGAATAAAAGACTCCTCCAGACGCATAGACGAATTTCTATACGGCGGTGGATAACCATGACCGTATTCATCGACACAGGAGTTTTCGTGGCTTTAAGAA
>JBNASL010000100.1:0-4603 GCA_049717905.1 Candidatus Bathyarchaeales archaeon
AATTCCTCCGAAAGTTATGCAAATAAGCATCTATAATCATGCATATTTTAGATTTATGCACGCACTACAATTCAATAGTAAATGCATCTGCATTACGGAAGGTAAACCGTAAAGTTCGAGGTTTCTAGAACTTTTCAAAAGCAATGTTCGAGTTTTTTGGAAACGGTTTTCTTATTAATCCGTTTAACAAGTTTATTTTCGGTGAAAAACCGTGAAAATTGGAAAAAACTCAATATTGGCTTTAAGCTTGGCTTTTCTGCTGACTTTGCCAGCGCTCGCAGTTTTAACTCCTACAGCCAATGCCGAAGAAAATGCTGAGAATGCCCAAAGCTTGCCAGTTAAGACTGAACCATTGTGGAACAATGTCTGGTACAAATTTGAAACTTCATTGATCACTTTGATATTTCCGGCGAATGGGACGAAGCCCATGTTTCTATGGTGGTATACAAACGACAACAGCACCATATATGTAATGAAGTTCAAAGGAGTGATAGAATACTTGACCTTTGACTGTCAATATTATGACAGGCGTTATCAGGCTGAGGAAGCAGTAATGCAGCAGGTGATAGGAGAAAGGTGCATTGAACCGAGAATAGGGCATTATGCCAACCGCGAAAGAATCAGAGAAGCAATTATTAGTAGACTTATGGGGTATTTGATAGGCCTTCACTCTGCCTACTTGCCTTTCAGCGCTTGTAAATGGAGCTTGGAAGGCCCAGAACTCGTGGAAAAAGGCGATATCTCTTACTGGTCCTTCAATTTCACTTTAAAGAAAGTGCCCATGTGGAAGCCTAGATTCGAATTCGCCGAGGACAATATTCAGATTAGATGCCGATTCTACAACATGACAACAACAGAAAACATCGACGAAAACCACAACTACACAGTGGCGGCTGGACAGCTAAAATTCGACTTTGTAGTAAGCAACTGGCAATGGAACATAGATAAAATAAAGGCTTTTGTTGACTGGCTGAATAGCAGTCCCTACGCTCAATATCAAATTGAGATACCGACAAACAAAACTGGATTGGCCTTATGGGTTAACATGGCTTCCATAAAACTTCAAGACCTCAACGCAGCGCAAAACGAAGTTCAGAACCAGTATCAAGAGACTTTGGAAACAGCGTCTCAAATGCAAGCCGCAACCATAAATGACGAGTACTATCAAGTAAGCGAAAACAAAACCCAAAACGAATATGAGCGCCAAGTGCAAGTAACCAGTCGCTTCAGAAACCGCACAAGAATACAATATGCAAAAATGAACACGGAAGGAAACATTTCGGGCTTTTTGGAGTTTGTTCCATGGGCAAGGCTTCTAAACGAGACTGGAGAAACAGTGGATTATGTGAATGTCACTGCTTCATACATTGCTGCTGGCGCCCATCTGCGCCTGTTCATCTGCTATCCATACTTTGGCAACTACACTTTGGAACATGATCCAACTATCGGGTTAACCTCAACCCAAACAATTCCAGAACTAATAACTCCAAAGCTGCTCATAGTCTTGATAGGGGCTACTGTGGCTATTGCCGTGGCTGTCGCTGCCGTGAAAATACTGAAGAAGCCTGTTAACATGCTGGCTGTTAAATAGCCTATTTCCTCTATTTTTCTTTATTTTTGGGATATATTCCGCGTGTGAGAGTAAAAGTTTATATGGTGTATTGCTACGTAATATTTTGGACTCGAGAAGATGAAAGTCAAAAGTGGAAATGACGAATTACGCTGGCAGATTATAAAGGCCATGCTGGATGAATTCCCAAGCCTAAAAGAGAAAGTCAAAGAATAAATTGAAAAGCAGAAACCGCGGCAATAGCTAAGCTTCTTTCAAGCTTAGTTTCTCTTAAGCAGATGAGGCGGGGGAACTTTAATATTGTTTTGGTCGTTTCCATTTTCAATCTTTAGAAGTTCAGTTATTTCCTGATAGCGTTGTAGAAATTCTAGGCCTTTCTCTGTTGCCTTATAAAAATCCTTGCCATTCTCAACAAATCTCTCTAGGAAGTTAATCTTCAACATGAATTTGAGATAGTCGTTGAGTTGTGTGAAACTTAAATTCGCTTTATACATTATTTGGGTCTTTAAGGCTCCATCTCTGGCTAGTTCCAAAATCTCGGCAATTATGTATAGCCTATCTCTTCTCTTCTGCGAAAGACTCGGATCCCAAACCTTCATTTCCAAAATTTTTCACTCTTAAAGCCTTTTTAGGATACGAAGAAGTGTTGGCGTGTTTTAAGCAGTGTTTCCAACATCTAATTATTCTAGTTCTCGAAATATTTTCTAGAAGAATCTTCCACCATATCTATTTAGAAAATTGGGAAGAATTTATCTCTCAAGAATGAGATAATTTTGGAAGCGAGGTGAGAAGATGCTGACAGGTTTGATGGCGGACACCCACGATTACTTGCCCATGGTGGAAAAAGCTGTTAAAAGGTTTAATGAGGAGGGAGTTGAACTTGTGCTTCATGCCGGAGATTACGTGGCTCCCTTTGTAATTCCAAGATTTAAGGAGTTAAAGGCAAAACTTGTAGGGGTTTTCGGCAACAACGACGGCGACCGTGAACTTTTGAAAAAAAGATTCAGCGAATACGAGAGAATGGAGCTTCGCGGAAACTTTGCGGAACTACGCGTAAGCAACAAGAAAATTGCGTTGTTGCATGGAAGTGAAGAAGAACTGTTAATGGCTTTAATTGAAAGTCAAAACTTTGACGTCGTGGTTCATGGGCATACTCATAAGGCGGAAATTTACAGGAAAGGGAAAACGTTTATTGTGAATCCAGGCGAAGTCTGCGGTTATCTAACTGGGAAATCTACAATCGCTTTGTTGGATACAGAAAAACTTGAAGCTAAAATAGTCGAGTTAATTTGACCAGCCTCCATAAATATTTAGGTTAAAGCTTAACGCTAATTCACGAATGTTGGCTAAAGTCTAAAAGGGATAGCTCGTATGCTTTCGGGTATTTGATTATTTATTTATGTATGTTGTATGGTTGTCTTCTCTGATTTGCCAGTTTAAAAAGTGCTGTTAACTCTTCCTCTTTTGCGCCTTTCCGCATGGGTGTTAAAATGTCTACGGTGTTGTCGTTTCTCATTAGGCATGGCTTAAGTTTTCCATCACTTGTAACTCTAAGCCTTGTGCAGTTCTGGCAGAAATCCGTGTTCTCAATGGGGTGGACAATTTCGACTTTCACGCCGGGCAAATGGTATATACGGCGGTTTTGCATGAACCTTCTGTTTTCGACTTTCAAAGCTTTTTGCTTCAGCATTTCTTCGTATTCGTCTAAGGGTTTATGGTACGTGAAATAATATTCCTCACTTATGTTGATTGGTTCAAGTTCAATTAACTGCAGAATCGCTCCGGTTTCTTTGGCGAAATTAATCATTTCAGGAACTTGATAATCGTTTACGCTTTTCAAAATGAGCATGTTGAGCTTTACAGGGTTCAGTCCAGCCTCAACCGCAGCTTTAACACCTTTCAGCACGTCTTCAAGTCTGCCTCCGGTGAGTTTACAATAAGTTTCTCCATCTATTGTTGGTAGGCTTATGTTCACACGTTTCAAACCGTTTGCACGTAATTTTGTGGCTATGGGAGCGATAAGAGTCCCGTTAGTGGTCATGGAAAGCTCTTCTAATCCCGGAAGGCATGCGATGCCTTTAACGATTTGCAGAATGTCTTTCCTTAAGAGCGGTTCTCCGCCTGTAAGTTTAACTTTTGAAATGCCTAAGTCTACGGCGATTCTGGCTATGCGGACAACTTCTTCACAAGTCATTTCCAGCGAATTTTCCATGTTTCTGTCTTCACCTTCTCCATGGCAGTAGCTACAGTGTAGATTGCAGGGCTTTGTGAGGGCTATGCGTAAGTTTAATAGTGGGCGTCCGTAAAGGTCTGTCAGCACCATCGTTATTCCCGCGCGTGCTTAACGATGTGTGCTGCTTCCGGCAATATAAGCTTTTCAAAACAAAGCTTAACAGCGTCCATCGAACCTGGAATACAGAAGAAAACTTTGCCTTTAGCTACGCCTGCAACTGCCCTCGATAAAACAGCAGCAGACCCGATCTCATTATAACTTAGAAGTCTAAAGATTTCTCCGAATCCTGGAAGAACCTTTTCCATAAAAGGCGAAACTGTTTCTATAGTGACATCCGAGGGCGCTATTCCTGTGCCGCCGCAAAAAACAACCGCGTCCACATCAGCGGATTCCAAAGCGTACCTTACGCTTTCTTCAATCAAAGCCTTATCGTCTGGAATAAGCTTATGAAACGAGACGGAATGCCCAGAATTTTTTATTAATTGCTCCATTAAATCGCCAGACTCGTCTGTAAACTTCTCGCCTTTCTTTAACAGATTATAGCGTGATGTGCTGCATACGAAAATGCCGAACCTTAGTTTTTTAGGGGCTTCCGCCTTGTGCCTTTTAGAGCTGTCGCTCATTTCTAGAGCCTTTCCTTCACCTTTTTTGCAACACGGATATCTTCAATAAGCGTAGATGGGTATTGTCCCTCAGCATCCTTCTCATACTGTTTAACCATGTCCCAAATTGTCAGAAGGCTTACAGTTGTCGCCACAAGGGCTTCCATTTCAACACCCGTCTGCGCCTCAGTCTTAACA
>JBNASL010000101.1:0-4586 GCA_049717905.1 Candidatus Bathyarchaeales archaeon
CTTTTATCTTTGAAATAATTTCTCCTTTTCATGGTGCAACAAATAATCTAGCATCCGTCACAGCATAAAATAATTGCGTATAATTCTGAGACCGTAAAACATTAGAGAAGGTATATGTTAACTGTGAAAAACCTGAAGGCAAGAACTTCTATTGGCTATTCTTAACTTCAAAAATTGTTGCCTTTAACGCTTAAACCCAAAAACAGCCTTGAGAATTCTTTGACAAGACTTTTATTTCAGTTTTCAGTTAGGAGACACAATAGCTCGCGCTAATTCTTAAATTGTTGGTGGCGATTTTGGCTGAAGAAGGAGTATTAATTAAAAAGGTCGGCTGCCATAGCGGTGAACCAGGCTGTTGGTTGCGGTGTGGGCTATTAGCTTATGTAGATGAGAAAACAGGGAAGCTTCTGAAGGTAACGGGGAATCCTGAACATCCAACAAGCAGGGGTTACGTGTGTGGGGAAAGAATAAGTCATATGGTGGATTTCATTTACCATCCCGACCAGTTGAAGTATCCCCTTAAACGTGTGGGCGAAAGGGGTTCAGGGCAGTGGCAGCAAATATCATGGGAACAAGCGCTAGATGAAATAGCCTCAAAACTCAAGGAACTTATTGAAAGACACGGTCCTGAATGTATAGGAGTTGTTGAAGGAACATACAGAACAGATCTTTATTGGGCTAGAGCCAGATTTCTATTTGCCATAGGCAACCCTGGTAATGTGGCAGCTCCTGGAACGATATGCGCCTGCAATGACATAGCTTTGCAGCATTGCATCTACGGTACTAATACTCAATATCCTGATATAGCAAACGCCAGATGCATAGTGGTGGATGGTAGAAATTACCCGACAGCTACGCCCTTGCATTGGCACGTGATCACGGAGAGAAAGAGACGCGGAGAAGAAGTGCATCTCATTGTTTTGGATCCACGGTGCACCGTAACAGTCAAGAATGCTGATTTTTGGCTTCAGCTTAGACCTGGAACTGATGCTGGCGTGTTCTTGGCTTGGCTATACATAATGCTTAGGGATAACCTTTACGATAGAATGTTTGTTGAAAGATGGTCGAATGGGCCTTTGCTGCTTAGAACGGATAAAGATTGGTGGCTAACTGAAAAGGACATCGTTAAGGAAGGAGGGGATGATAGATATGTGGCTTGGGATAGGGAGAGAAACGTTCCAATAATATGGGATCCAGCTACACAGCAGTTCTATAGGCTTAGTGGCGAGCCAATACCTTATGGAGAAGTTAACGTTGAGCTTGAAGGGTATTTTGAACTAGAAAACGTTGAAGGTCAAAATGTTGAATGCAAAACTGCTTTTACAGCTTTCAAGGAAAGAATTATGGATTATCCACCAGAAAAGATGGCGGAAATAACCTGGGTTCCAAAGAAGCTGCTGGAAGAGTCAGCTAGGCTTTTTGCTACAACAAAGCCCGGTTGCATTTACAGAGGCGTAGCTTCAGATCAGCTTGGAAGGGCTGCTTCATCAGTTGAGATAGCAAGAGCCATGCTAAGAATATTCTCTGGAAACCTTGACATAATCGGCGGAGACATCATGACGCAGCCAGGTCCCATTATTGGCGGAAAAATGTTTCTGAGAGAAAGCCTCCTCGATTATCAGGACCATCTTACAGCTGAGATGAAAAAGAAAATGTTAGGCGCCGACATGTTTCCCGTAATGGCTTGGCCCATGTTAGATCTTGTTAAGCCCCATTACCGAAGAGTTTGGAAAGTTAATCCCTGCGCCTCAAGCCACATGTTCGGCGTAACTTGGCCTTTGCTTGCTAGGGCTATTATAACTGGTAAACCATATCCTGTAAAGTGCTTGATCATTTGGACTGGAAACCCAGCTGTTTGGGCTCCTAACACAAAGCTAGTTTATGAGGCTTTAAGCAGCCCCAACTTGGAGCTTACAGTTGTGATGGATAGGTAGTTGACGCCTTCATGCACTTTCGCTGATTACGTTTTGCCTGCGGCTACTAAGTCCCTTGAAAGGCCTTATGTAGGCAATTTCGAGGATTTCTCTCCGAATGTTACTGTTTGGGAGAGAGCCATTGAACCTTTAGGCGAAAGGAAGGATGAATATTGGATATTCCGTGAGCTTGCTAAAAGGTTATTGCCAGAAGAAAAGTGGAAGGATGCTTTTCCGTGGGAAACCCTTGAAGAAGCGGACAACGCTAGATTGGCTCCATTAGGATTAACTTTAGAGAAAGCCAAGGACCTCTACGTAATTTCTAGTTGGACTCCGAAAAGCTATGAGCAGATAGACGCTGAAACAGGACGGCCTAGAGGGTTTGCAACTCCAACGGGCAGAGCTGAGATTTGGGTCACAATTTTTAAGCAGCTGGGCAAAAACCCGCTGCCCTACTACATTGAGCCCTACGAAAGCTCAGTAACCCAGCCTGAACTAGCAAAGGAATACCCGTTAATCCTTAATACGGGTGGGAGATTTAGGCCTCAATTTCATTCGGAGCTGAGGCAGTGGGGGATGGGAATGAGAGAGCGGCATCCTGACCCGCTGGTTGAGATACATTCTGAAACCGCTAAAGAGCTGGGCATATCTGAAGGCGACTGGGTTTGGATTGAAACTAAAAGAGGAAAAATACTAATGAAAGCCAAAATCACAGATGCCATACATCCAAAATGTGTTAATGCTGAAGCCAGCTGGTGGTATCCCGAACTTCCAGGCGACAGATACTGGTGGTATGGCAACTTCACATCTAACGCTAACGTGTTGGTGCCCGACCATCTGGAAACTTTGGATCCATATACAGGCTCATGGCAAAACAGGGCGCTCTTATGCAAAGTTTACAGAGCAACAGGTTTTGTGCCATTCATGCAGTTCCCAACAAGCTAAGAAGAAAAATGCATAATTTTTAAAAACAACTCGTAATAGAAATACTAGAGGAATGAAATTTTCTTTAATAAATCCAGGTCCAAACCCTGAACTTTCAACTAAGGAAAAACGGAAAATGGTAGAGGCAGCTCCTCCTCTGGGCATTTTATACATAGCCACGATATTGATGGAGAATGGAGTAGACGTTTCTATTATTGATGAAGCGGCTAAAGGTTTCTCCATGAAAGACACCGTCAGCTGGGTGAGAAAGGAGGATCCGGACATTTTGGGTTTCTCCACACTAACTAGTTCAGGACGTAGGGCAGCAATGATTGCGGAGGCGGTGAAGAAGGAAAACCCAAATGTAACCATAGTTTTTGGTAATTTTCACGCGACCTTCAATGCAGAGAGAATTCTCAAGAAATATCCTTCAGTGGATGTAATCGTTCGGGGAGAGGGAGAGTACACTACTCTTGAATTGGCAAAAACGCTAGATAAGAAGGGGGATCTCAAAGAAGTTTTAGGAATCACCTTTAGGAAGAGAGACGGCATAATTTCAACTCCTGATAGGCCATTGATTAAAGACATTGACTTTATACCTTTTCCAAATCGCGATTTATTAAAAGTGGAATATCACAACACAACTGCTGGAATAAATGTTGCTCCCAAAAAGTTCAGCAGCTTTATTTCTTCTCGTGGGTGTGTTTTTAAGTGTCGCTTTTGTGGATGCCGGAGGCTTGCCCGTGGCCTCTGGAGGCCGAGATCTGTAGATAACATACTTGAAGAGTTGCATCTTTTGGCAAGTGAAGGTTATAAGCAGTTAATGTTTGTAGATGATAACTTCACTTTGAACCCGAAAAGGGTGATTAGGTTATGTCAGAGAATGAGACAGGAAAAATTGGACATGGAATGGATTTGTGAAGGAAGGGTTGATCAGTGCTCTTATGATATGATAAAGGAGATGGTGAAAGCCGGCTGCAAAATGATGTATTTCGGGATAGAAAGTGCTAACCAGAAAGTTTTAGACTATTATAGGAAGCAGATCACTCCAGAACAGGCGGAAGTGGCTGTTAAAAATGCTAGAAAGGCTGGGGTAAGCATTGTGGTTGGATCATTTGTATTAGGTGCTCCCAACGAAACTATACAAGATATATTGAACACCTTAAAATTTGCCGAAAAACTGGATTTGGATATTCCTCAGTTCAACATCCTCGAAGCCTTCCCTGGAAATGACGTCTGGGATGAACTTAAAATGAAAGGTCTTTTAAACGAAGATCAGTGCTGGGAAACTGGCGTTACAGTACCCGATATTTTTTCTTTATCGTGTAAAGAAGTTGAAAGAATAATTCATGAAGGTTATCATCATTTTTTACTACGACCAGAGTATATTTTGAGGCAAGGGTTACGTGTGTTAATGAATCCCTATCGTTTCAACCTTTTGATTAACAATCTAGTGCGAATTGATGCTATAGCTGAAAGCCTTCGCCACGTAATTTAGAAAGGGAAGAGGAGCTGTTTTTGAATTTTGATTCCGTATACGTAATGGTTTAATCAAGGAGAACTTTTAAAGATAAATTTGAGGTGCATGCAGGGATAAGGGTTAGCGTGTAAGGTGATTTTATGGGCGAGATGCCCAAGCGTTCCGGTTTATTGACGTTTGATGAGTTAGTGGCTGAAGTGGTTGATGATGTTTTAAAGGCAGTTTTTACAGAGCGCTTTGCCTTTTTCGTGTGGACTTACCTTGAGACG
>JBNASL010000102.1:0-4490 GCA_049717905.1 Candidatus Bathyarchaeales archaeon
AACACGTCTAAAACCATCAGAATTGGAAATGTTGGGTACACGTTGGTGTTGTGTTTCTCTATCTGCATTATTACCGGGCGACCAGTTTGTTTACATACCGTTAAGGCTGCCCAACCAGAACCTTCCACACTAACCGCTGCCTGTGTAAATTCCTTCTTGAACCTTTCGAAACTTCCAAACTCCTTATCGCAAATGTCGGCCAGTCTTCCGCCTGGTTTTCCGCCGCCTTTGCTTGGCGGTGCAAGATTGCTCCAGAACAGTGAGTGTAATAGGTGTCCTCCTATGTTCCATGAAAGCTCTTTTAAGGCAGATTTGATGTCTATCTCCGCGTTTTCTTTACGGGCATTATCCAGCTTTTTGAGTATGGAGTTTGCTCCGTTCACATAGGCTTGATGGTGTATGCTGTGGTGTATGCGCAACTGTTCCTCTGACATGTATGGTGCCAAATCGCCGTAGCCGTAAGGTAGCTGTGGCAAAACATACAATTTAGACGATTCCATAAACTCACCCAAGCATTATTGTATTATCTCGTATTATTTTATTGTTTCCTTCACCTTTTTATTTTGAACTTATCCTTTGGGGCTTTACATATCGGGCAAACCCAGTCGTCTGGCAAGGCTTCAAAAGGTGTTCCAGGGATTACGCCTTGATCCGGATCTCCAATTTCAGGATCATAAATATAACCGCAGACTTCACATTCCCATTTATCCAAATTCAACCCTCACATTAATCTGTCTTTTTTATGTTATAGCTTACTTTGACTCCTGCTTTTTCGAAGAGCTTTCCCACTGGACAGTTCTCCACGGTTAGCTTGAATAGTTTCTGAACGGTTTCCTCTGAAGCGTCTGTCTTCACAAAAATATTGAAGCTGGCCTCAGTTACTGTTCCAGCCTCTTCGGTTTTCAAGGCTTCAAGTTTAACTTCCAAGTCTTTAAGTGGGATGCGCATTTTCTTTGCCATTAAAGCGAAAATTGTGGCGAAGCATCCAGCATAACTCATAACGCCAAGTTCAAGAGCTGTTGGCCCCATGTCTGTTCCAAGTTCAGGCGGCAAGTCTAGGCATACGCTATGGGCTCTGCCGTTGTCAACAGCTATTCTTAAATCTTTCACTAATTTGGCTGTGGAGAGAAGTTTTTGTGCCAAAACTTTTCACCTCCCCCATCTGCTTGCCCTATTTTATTTGCATGTTTATGCTTTTGAATTTTTTGACTATATAAATGCGCCATATTTTTCCACTCTTTATTTTTGCGATAAGCTTATTAGGTTGTCCGAATTTAAAAAGATTATGCACGATATTCGGATGAAAATTAACTAAAAAATCTGAAAATCGGACGAGAAGGAAAAGCGTATGGTTGATAAAGTTGATTTGGCGATACTCAAGTTTCTTCAAGAAGACGCCAGCATCCCCTTCACCGAAATTGCTCGTCGGCTTAAAATAAGCGAATCCACGGTTAGAAAGCGCGTTGAAAAACTAAAGCAGGAAGGAATCATAAAAAGGTTCACGGTGGTTATTGAACCATCAAAAATAGGGTTAAACACCGTAGCAATAGTAGGCGTGGACGTAGACCCACCGAGACTTTTGGAAGCCGCCCAAAAGCTATGCGAAATTACAGAAACCCGATACGTGGCTACTTCAACCGGCGATCACATGATAATGACAGAAATATGGACTAAGGATGGAAGAGAATTAACAAAAATAATATCTGAGAAAATTGGGACGATAGAAGGGGTTAAGAAGATTTGCCCGGCAATAGTTTTAGAGAAACTAAAGGATTAATTTAGGATAGTGTGTGAAATTGGGGGCTCATGCACACCACGCCCATCATGTGGGAGAGTTTAAAAGAAGATTATGGGTTTCGCTTGTTCTCACCGTTCCAATTTTGCTGCTTTCAGAAATGATTCAGATGTGGCTCGGGCTTCAGTGGATACAAATTCCTTATCAGAAGCAAGTTTTATCCCTTCTATCAATTGTTGTTTACCTTTATGGCGGATGGCCCTTCCTAAAGGGTTTATATCAAGAGGTTAAAGCCAAACAGCCTGGGATGATGACTCTTATTGGCACGGCTATATCTGTGGCGCTGTTCTATTCCCTTGGAACAGTCTTTATAATAGGCGGAAAAGATTTCTTCTGGGAGCTTGCAACCCTCATTGACGTTATGCTTCTGGGACATTGGATAGAAGCAAAAAGTGTTCTAGGCGCTTCTATGGCTTTGGAAGAGCTTGTCCGAATAATGCCCACAACTGCGCACATCGTTAAAGACGGCGAAATCATAGACATCCCAGTTTCACAGCTAAGTAAAGGCAACATTGTTCTTGTACGTCCCGGCGAAAAGATTCCTTCTGACGGAATAGTTGTTGAAGGCGAATCCTTTGTTAACGAGGCCCTTTTGACAGGCGAGTCAACACCAGTCAATAAAAAGGCTGAAGATAAGGTTGTAGGAGGCGCCATAAATGGTGACGGCATTTTAAAAGTGCAGGTAGAGCGAACAGGCGAAGAAACCTACTTGGCTCAAGTCATAAAACTTGTGAGACAAGCTCAGGAAAGCAAGTCGCGAACACAGGATTTGGCGAACAAAGCCGCGGCTCTTTTATTCTATGTTGCCCTCAGTGTTGGAATAATTGCCTTCGTAACTTGGTCCTTTTTTGCCAGTTCTGATGTTGCTCTTGAACGGGCTGTTACGGTGCTTGTGATTGCGTGTCCCCATGCTCTTGGCTTGGCGATACCCTTAGTTGTGGCTCTTTCAACATCCATAACTGCTAAAAGTGGAATCCTCATAAGAGATAGGCGAGCTTTTGAAATGGTTAAGGACGTGGACGCCGTTGTCTTTGACAAAACGGGCACTTTAACTGTGGGCAAATTTGGTGTAAGCGATATTGTCGCTTTGATTCCGGAAAAAGAGCTTTTGCGGCTGACTGCAAGTATTGAGCTTAACTCTGAACATGTTATAGCAAAGGCAATAGTGGAATACGCAAAAAATAAAGGCTTAAAGATTACCCAAGCCAAGGAGTTTAAGGCTTTACCAGGGAGAGGCGCCTACGGAAAGGTTGGAAAAAGAGAGGTTTATGTTGGAAGCATAAATCTTTTAGATGAACTGAAAATTGAAGCAAAAGAGCAGAAAATAAGAGAACTGCAGGAACATGGCAAAACAGTGATTTTCACAGTGGTAGATGGAAAACTTGCCGGCGCTTTCGCTTTGGCTGACAGCATAAGAAAAGAGTCTTATGAAGCGGTTAAACAATTGAAGGAAAATGGCGTGAAAGTTTACATGCTCACAGGAGACTCCGAAGAAGTTGCCAAGTGGGTTGCAAAAGAACTCGGCGTAGACAACTATTTTGCACGCGTTCTGCCAGATAAAAAAGCAGAGAAAATAAGGCTCCTTAAAGAAGAAGGCCTTAAAGTCGCTATGGTTGGAGACGGTGTAAACGATGCGCCAGCGCTTGTTACCGCAGATGTGGGCATAGCCATAGGCGCTGGAACAGATGTAGCCATAGAAAGCGCAGACATAATCCTTGTCAAAAACGATCCCAGAGACGTGGTGAAAGTTATAGATATTTCGCGCAAAACATACGCGAAAATGGCTCAAAACCTTTGGTGGGCTGCAGGCTACAACATTATAACAATACCTTTGGCGGCAGGCGTGTTATCTGGCATTGGCATAAGCCTGCCCGCAGCCGTCGGAGCATTAATAATGTCTTTAAGCACGGTTATAGTTGCCTTTAACAGTCAAACTTTGAGGAAATATGAACCTGAGGGGGTGAAAATTGTGGAGAAAAAGCGTCTGGTTACGGATCCCGTTTGTGGAATGAAAATAGATCCTGAAACGGCTTACAGCAAAATTGAGTATGAAGGCCGCCTCGTATACTTCTGTTCTAAAGCTTGCGAGGAAGCTTTTAAGAAAAATCCAAAGAAATATTTGAAATAGGTGGAGGAAAACTTTAACTTATCATAGCTTCTTTCAACATGTTGTAGGCTGCTGGTGAACTGTTGGGAAGGTTGGCTGAGTTAAAGCTTGCCATGGGCACTTCCATATTTTTAGTTGCCTTCATATTCGCCCTTTTCCTCTCAGCCATCATGCTCATCATCCAGCTCAGCTTTATTTACGCCTTAATAGGCACAATAATCTTCATATTAATAGAATATCTCATTGGGCCAGCTATCGTTAAAAATTCAACTAGGTTGCGGTATTTGGAAAAAGGCGAAAATCCGTGGCTTGAAACCACTGTAAAAGAGTTAGCAGACAAAACTGGCATACCAATGCCTAAACTTGCAATAGTGCCCGACAACACGCCTAACGCTTTTGTTTTCGGCAGAACCGCAAAAAGCGCCACTTTAGCTGTTCACGAAGGACTTTTAACTAATCTTAACAAAGAAGAGGTTAAAGGTGTAATAGGCCACGAGCTTGGCCATATAAAACATAAAGACTACCTAGTTATGACCGTGCTTTCCGCCTTGCCCTTACTCGCCTATCTCATTGCACGGGGAACCTGGG
>JBNASL010000103.1:0-4416 GCA_049717905.1 Candidatus Bathyarchaeales archaeon
TCAACAGGAAAAGATTCACCTGTCAATGCAGACTGGTTCACGAACAAGTCCTTTGCGCTAATTATCCTCGCATCCGCAGGCACTATGTCGCCGGCTGACAAGTATATTATATCGCCTGGAACTATCTCAGAAAGCTTTACTTCACGTTTAACACCATCCCTTAGCACCGTCGCCGTGGTTGTCACCCTTTCTCTTAGCATTTCAGCAGCCTTTTCAGCTTTGGATTCTTGATAAAAATCTAGAACAACGCTTAGGAAAACTATGGAAAAAATGATAACTACGTTTGGTATTTCTCCAAGAAAGCCGGAGATTAAACCAGCAATTAAGAGGATAATCACTAGAGGGCTTCGAAAATGCAGAAGAAACTCAACAACGGCGGCTCTCTTCTTCCTTTTCGCTAACTCGTTATAACCGTAAACCGTCAAACGTTTTTCTGCTTCCTCGGAAGAAAGCCCGGACAAAGATGAGCCTAAACGGGAAAGAAGCTCCTCGATGGGCAAAATTAAAGATTCTTCAACGGTTGGAATTACTTGGCTCGAAGCTTCGCCAACCCTTGAACGTTCCATGTTGTGATTCTTCACTTTTTCCATCGCCCATTACCTCGCAATCACCTCTTTAAGCCCCGAGCCTCACGTAAACAAAAAACACAAACAGTTGATAACTCTTATAATCGTTTCTATAAGTAAGCAGAAGGAGGTTTTACCGTTTTTCGATGCGCCATTTCACGCCTTGCGGCGTATCCTCAATAATTACGCCCATTTCTCGAAGTTGCGCCCTGATTTTGTCGGCTGTCGCCCAGTCTCTCGCTCTCCGAGCTTCTTCTCTTTTTCGGATAAGTTCTTCAGCCTCTTTTGGCAGTTTCTCTTCAACTTTAACTTCACCTATTACGCCTAAAACCTTGTCAAATCGCATCATTAACGCGTAAACCTCTTCCGCTTCTTTCCGGCTCAGCATGTTTTCATCCATAAGCTGGTTCCCTTCGCGGACAAAGTCGAATAAGGCAGCTAAAGCCACGCTTATGTTTAAATCGTCATCCATGGCTTCTTCGAAGAGCCTCTGCACGTCAGCCATCAAACGCTTTATTTCTTCTCCGCAGCCCTTACCTTCAGCCTCCAAAAGTCTACGCGTAAAAGTTTTTAAGCGGTCAACAGCGTTTTTCGCAGCTTCCAACCCATCAAAGGTGAAGTTTAACTGTTGCCTATAATGGGTTGACATAAGCAAAAAACGTATAGCCACTGGGTCATATCCCTTAGCTATTAAATCCCTTAAAGTGTAAAAATTGCCTAAGCTTTTGGCCATGCGTTTGCCTTCAACAAGCAAATGCTCCGAGTGCAACCAATAACGGGCAAACTCTCTGCCAGTTGCCGCCTCGCTTTGAGCTATCTCATTTTCATGATGGGGGAAGATTAGGTCAACGCCTCCGCTGTGAATGTCTATGGTTTCGCCTAAATACTTCATGGCCATAGTTGAGCATTCAATGTGCCAGCCCGGCCGACCTTTGCCGATTTCTGTTTCCCAGTAAACATCGCCGTCTTCAGCGTCCCAGGCCTTCCAAAGGGCGAAGTCTTGGGCTTCTTCCTTCCCGTACTCGTCAACCTTCACCCTAGCGCCTGGTTTCAACTCCTCAATCTTCAGTTTTGAAAGCTTTCCATACTCTTTAAACTTTGAAATATCATAGTAGATGGAGCCATCGTCGCCCTTGTAGGCGTAATCCTTCTCCAAGAGCCTCTTAATTAAAGTAACCATTTCTGGAATATGCTCAGTAGCCCGCGGATAGTGTTCAGCCTTCTCCAGGTTCAAAGCCTCTATGTCTTCGAAAAACGCCTTCATGTAATAGTCAGTATACTGCTTAAGTGAAACCCCTTGCTTTCTGGCTCCCTTTATAGTCTTGTCATCCACGTCGGTTATGTTCATAACTTGAGTTACCTTAAACCCGCGATATTCAAGCCATCTCCGCAGCAAATCTTGAAAGATAAATGTTCTAAAGTTTCCAATATGGGCAAAATCGTAAACCGTTGGTCCGCAAGTGTAAATCTTAACTTTTCCCCTTTCTAAAGGAATAAACTTTTCCTTCTTCCGCGTCAAAGTGTTAAAAAAGAAAATGTTTTCCTCTGGTGCTTCCATTGTTTTCGCCAAAATGATAATGGCAGAAGTATTTAAAGGCTTTACCTTAAATTAATCGTATTTTCTAAGCCTTATCATCTTCCTAAAACTTTTAAGGTCTTGGGCAACAAGCTTTAGAAAGTGCAGTTCCTCCATTGTCCTTTCAAACTTTGCAAACTCTTCGTAAAGTATTTCCAAGTGGCTTCTGCTTTCGTTCATTCTTGTTTCCCTCTTATGTTTATGCTTGGTTTAGGGCTTTCATTGTTTTTTGGCTAACCAAGCAACCATTCCGTCATCGAGGAGAAAGGAGAAGGCTTCGAAAACGGAAAACAAATTTTTGGCTGCTTTGGTTCAGCCTTCAACCTCAGCCCCATACTGCATCGTAAGACTTAATATATATGGCTTGTATAAAAGCATTACTGAATAGCACGAATATACAAACTTTCAGCAGAACCTACCCGACAGCCAAGATGCCCTCAAGGATCTTATCTTCAGAAACATCCAACTGTTTAGAAAGCCACGTCTTCAGAAGAGCCGTTTGCTTTGGAAGTTCCCCGCTGTAAGTTATGATTTGGTTATTCTTAAGAGCATCCGCCTGAAAAGTCTTCTCCGCCTCCTTGTACAAGAAAGATAATGTTTGGGCTTGATGGGCCAAGGTTTGGAAGTCCTCCCACTGCTTGCAACGCAAAATAACTGGAGGACCGCGTATTTCAACAGGCGCTTGAGCCTTCGGCGCTTGCAATGTTTGTGCTGGCATTTTAGATACTTCATGAGAAGTTGACAGGTAAGAAATTAAATTGGAGATCTCGCCTTGTAAATTTGTAAGTCTCTCCTCAACATTCTCTATTTTGCCGCTTAATTCGCCGGTCTCCCCAAGTCTTTCAGTTATCTTGCCTAACTCGTTGATGAGACGGTCTAAATCCTTCTCGTGCTCCCTCAAAACATTTATTATAAAATCTAATGCTTCTAAAGCATCATCCTTTGACGGAGCTTTCTTTGACATGGTTCTCCTACCTTTTTCAAGCTACTCAATGCCATTCTATATAAATAAAGGTAGCGAATCCTTAAAATGTATCCAAATGAATAGCCAAACATATTTATTGACAATAATACCAAAACATTCAGCTTTTGCGTTTAAGAAGTTAAATGATGTTCTAATGAGCTACCCAAGGGCAGTCTTGTTTTTAAGAGCTTGAGTATACATGTTTGATGATACTCCTGCAATTAATCCCCCTATGGCGTCGTTGGTAATTGGACCGAGTTTTTTCAAAATTCCAGGTTTATTCTGGTCAAATCTCACAAACTCAAAAATTCCATTGGCTCCCGCAATGTAATTGGCAATGGCTATTCCCAACAGTTCATCTGCGACAAGTCCTGGACGACCAGCAAACCTCTCAGCAGCTAATCCAGGCACCAGCCCGTTTTTCGCCTCTTCTTCCAAAAGGAAGCAGGCAACTTCCAAGCATGAAACATTTACATCAGATAAAGCTTCAATAAAACCTTCTTTTAGAAGTTTGGCAGCTTTTTCCCTTGTTTCCACTCCCGGATGGGGAACAAACAGTTCCAAAGCGGTGTTTACAAGATCGTTGAGTGTGATTCCCCTTTCTTCCAGATACTTAATCATGGGCGGGGTTTGGTTCTCAGATTTCATTTAAACCACACATCTCGATAACTCGGCGTCTCAAATAAATTATTAGGTATTAAGGAAAGACTTACAAATCAAAAATTGTAAATGGATGTGAGAAAGGAGGAAACGGTTTGCGCGATGTGATCTTCGCCTTCAACGAAAACGCTGGAAAAGCCTTTCTAGAGCGGTTAAAAGGCAAAAAACCTCTATTCACATGCGTAATAGGAGTAACAGAAACCGCGAAAATCCAAGGAATATCCGCTGCTGGAAAATATCCGGATTTAACTGACTATACGCCTCCAGCCGACGTTGAACTTCTTCTTCTCGGAAAATGTAAGTGCATCCCCGGGGTTCCTGTAACACCTGAAGGCATACCGACACCAGCGTTGATAACTGAAGCCGCCCTTAGACTGGCCGATATCCCAGTTCTAGTGGTTAGTGGCGGTTTGAAGATCAAGCCTCAAATACCCTTTTTAGACTTGGGGGGAAGCCCAGGCGGCGACATAAAGACTGGAAACGCTGTCAAAAATGCTGAAGAAGTTTTTGAAAAAGCGAAAATTTTTGGGGAGAATTTGGCTAAAATTGCAGAATATCTAGTGATTGGAGAAAGCGTTCCAGGGGGCACAACAACAGCGCTTGGTGTAATGTTGGCTATGGGCGTAAACGCTGAAGGAAAAGTCAGTAGC
>JBNASL010000104.1:0-4403 GCA_049717905.1 Candidatus Bathyarchaeales archaeon
AGCTTGACTACGAAAATGTTGCAATGTTGGGTGCAGACATTGGAATTGGCGATTTGAAAAAGGTTGCTTCCTTAAACCGACTTGCAGACAGCCTTGGTTTAGACACTATTTCACTGGGCAATGTTATAGGCTTCGCCATGGAGGCTTCTGAAAAGAAACTCATAAGGGAGAAAATAGCTTGGGGTGATTATAAAGCGGTCAAAACCTTAACAAAAGACATCGCTTATAAGCGTGGCTTAGGCGAAACCCTTGCAGAAGGCGTCCGCTTTGCTTCTGAAAAAATCAGTGGAAACTCGAGCCAGTGGGCTATGCATGTTAAGGGATTGGAAGTTTCTGGGTATGACTGTCATGCTGCGCCCGCAATGGCTTTGTCCTACGCCACAAGCCCATTGGGGGCGCACCATAAAGACGCTTGGGTAATCTCTTGGGAAGTCAAGGCTGGAAGAGAAGGGTACGGCGAGGAAAAAGTTGACAAAGTCATCGAGTTGCAACGTCTTCGCGGAGGCTTCTTTGAATTCGCCACGGTATGTAGGCTTCCATGGGTTGAGCTTGGCTTCGAGCTTGACTGGTATCCAAAGTTTCTAAAAGCAGCCACGGGCCTTGAGATGACATGGGACGATTTGCATATTATTGCTGATAGAGTTTATACGTTGATTCGTGCCTTTTGGGTGCGGGAATTTGGCAAGGCATGGACTAAAGAGATGGATGTTCCGCCGGCAAGGTGGTTTAAAGAACCGTTAACTAATGGGGCGTTGAAAGGCGCAAAGCTTGACAGAGAAAAATATGAAGCCATGTTACAGGCGTATTACCGGAAAAGAGGCTGGGATGAAAGGGGAATCCCCACAAAAACGACCCTTAACAAACTAGGTTTAAAAGATGTTGTTGGCGAGCTTAAAAAGAAAGTTGAATTGAAGAGCTAAAAATTCCCTCTTTTATTTAGCTAACGCTAATAGGACTTTGCGAAGTAAACTAATTCTTTTGCCTCTCCACCACAGTATATGCAGTTTGATATGGGCTTCTCTCTTTCAAAAGGAACAAGTCTAATAGTTGCTCCAGTTTCCTCTTTTATCTTTTCTTCACATCTGGGGCTTAAACACCATGAAGCCTTAATGAAGCCGCCTTTTTCCTTCAAAACTTCCTTGAACTCTTCATAATTCTTCACCAGAGTGATTTTTTCCTCGAGGAATTTTTTTGCTTTGTTGAAGAGGTTGTTCTGTATCTCCTCGAGAAGCTTTAACACGGCGCTTGCTGCCTCCTCTTCTTTTACGGTTGTTTTCTCAAAAGTGTCTCGTCTGGCCAGAGTCACCTGTCCATGTTTTAAATCTCTTGGGCCGATTTCAACTCTCACTGGCACGCCTTTCAATTCCCAATCGTTAAACTTCCAGCCAGGCGTATACTCTCTTCTATCGTCGAGGATTGAGGCTATTCCAGCTTTCTGCAGCTTTTCATGAATTTCTTTTGCCTTAGCCAGTATTCTGTCCATATCAGCGTCTTTGTAGGGTATTGGGATTGTCACTGCTTGTATTGGGGCTATTTTAGGCGGTAGAACAAGGCCTTTGTCGTCGCCGTGAACCATGACCAGTGCGCCTATGATGCGTGTGGATATTCCCCATGATGTCTGCCAAACATAATGCTCTTTTTCATCTTCGCCTATGAATTTGATATCGAAAACTTTTGAAAAGTTCTGTCCTAGATTATGGGAGGTTCCCATCTGTAGGGCTTTCCCATCGGGCATAATTGCCTCTAAGGTTGTTGTGTAAAGGGCTCCTGCAAACTTCTCATTTTCTGTTTTCCTGCCTACAAGCACTGGAATAGCCAAATAATTCTCCATTAAATCGCGGTACTCGTTTAGAATATCCATAACCTCTTTTTCGGCTTCTTCCTCTGTGGCGTGGGCAGTGTGGCCCTCTTGCCAAAGGAATTCCCTTGTTCTTAGGAAGAGTTTTGTCGCTTTGGTTTCCCATCTTACAACACTGCACCACTGGTTCAGCTTTATGGGCAAATCTCTCCAACTTCTAATCCACTTGGCAAATGTAGCATAAATTATAGTTTCAGATGTGGGTCTTATGGCAAGCCTTTCTTCAAGAGGCGTGTCCCCGCCCACTGTGACCCATGCAACTTCGGGAACAAACCCCGCAAAGTGCTCCGCCTCTTTTTTCAGAAAGCTTTCAGGTATGAAAAGGGGGAAATACACGTTCCTATGTCCAGTTCTCTTTATTTTTTCGTTAAATATTTCCTGAATTTTCTCCCATATGGCGTAGGAGAGTTCTCTGAAAACCATGCACCCTTTTATCGGAGCGTAATCTGCCAATCCAGACTTCAAAACTACTTGCGTGTACCATTCTGAGAAATCTTCAGATTTTTTAATAGCAACTCCCAAATCTGACATTCAATTCTCCTCTTCATTTTTTGCAAATTCTAGGGAAAGGATTTACCTTTCGTCTTCAAATCTCTTCTCTTCCTTTTAAGTTTTCAGCTTTAAAGCATTGTTTAGGATACACGTCTTCAACTATTTTGGAAATCGAATTATACTATTTAGGGCTTTATGGGCAATAATTCTCCTTTCGAATAATAAGTGTTTTAAACCTTCTCAGGTCAAATCTGAATATCATTTAGAGGAGTGTTTAGGTTGAGGGCTCTCCTCATAGTTGCCGACGGAATGGCTGATAGGCCGATAAAAGAGTTGGGCTGGAAAACTCCTTTGGAGGTTGCCCGCAAACCCTCCATAGACCACCTGGCGGACGCGGGAATTTGTGGTATCATGGATCCTATTTCCCCAGGTGTGCCAGCAGGAAGCGACACCGCAACCCTTTCGCTTCTCGGCTACGATCCTTTAAAGTATTATTCTGGTCGGGGCGCTTTAGAAGCCTTGGGTTGGGGTTTGAAGGTTGAAAAGGGCGATGTTTGTTTTAGATGCAATTTCGCTACTGTGGATGAGAGTTTAACGGTTATTGATAGAAGGGCAGGTAGAATTTCCAATGATGACGCTTCCAAGCTGGCTGAGAATCTTAAAAAAGTTAAGTCTCCAAACCGTTCCACAGAATTTTTGTTTCAAAACACTGTTCAGCACCGTGCTGCCCTTGTTTTGCATGGCCCAAACCTTTCAACCGCTGTCAGCGGCTCAGACCCTGGAAAGGTTGGTGAAAAGGTTTCAGAAATAAAGCCCTTAAATGGTAGCCCTGAAGCTAATTTTACGGCGAATTTTCTCAATGAGCTAATGCAGAAATTCCACAAAGTTTTGAAAGGGCATAAAGTTAACATGGAGCGAGTTAAGCATGGACTGCCTCCTGCTAACATGGTTTTGTGTAGAGGTGCTGGAAAGATTCCGGAAATTAGGCCTTTGCGGGAGATTTACCGAATAAAAGCGGCATGTATAGCTGTCACTTCTCTAATTCGAGGAGTCTGCAAAGTTGCTGGAATTCAATTGTTAAATGTCGACGGTGCCACTGGAACACCCCAGACCGACTATTTGGCTAAAGCTAAGGCAGCTGTTCAAGCTTTGAAAGAGAACGATTTTGTATTGTTGCACGTGAAAGCTACTGATGTTGCAAGTCACGATGGAAACATTCAACAGAAAATTGAAATCATTGAAAAAATTGACTCCATTATTTCCTTCATCCTTGACGATATAGATTTAGGCGAAACATACTTAGCATTGACAGCTGACCACACAACTTCGTGTATCACGCGAAATCATGAAGGTGACCCTGTTCCCCTGGCGATAATGGGGCCTTATGTCCGCAGGGACGATGTAAAGGAATATGGTGAGAGAAGTTGTGCAAAAGGCGGTTTAGGCCGTATAAGGGGCATAAACCTTATGCCAATTCTGATGAACCTTATTGGCAAGGCTGAAAAGTTGGGAGCCTAGCTTTTTGGTTAGTAAAACGGGGACATTTTCAATCTTGGCCATTTCAAAAAACCCTAAACTAGTAGGAGTTGCTGTGGCTTCCGGTTCGACATCAGTAAGCGCAAGAGTTCCCCACGCAAAACCAGGCGTAGGCGCCGTTGCAACCCAAGCCTACACGAACATTGCTTATGGGGTTGAGGGCTTAAAGCTGCTTGAAATGGGTTTTTCGCCGGCAGAAGCCCTAAACAAGCTGCTTGCAGAAGACTCTGAGCGGGAGCTGCGGCAAGTGGCATTCATGGACTTCGCTGGAAGAAAGGCGGTTTTCACAGGTTCAAACGTGCCATGGTTCAGGGGAGAGGTTGTAGGCAAAGATTACATTGTAGTCGGCAATCTTTTGAAAAATAATAAGGTTCTCAAAAGTATGGCTGTGCAGTTTAAAAATTCAAGTGGCGGTTTGGCTTTGCGAATGGCTAAAGCGTTAAAGGCTGGAAGCGAAAGCGGCGGAGACAAGAGAGGCGAAAAGGCTGCCGCACTCATTGTTGTTAGCAATAAGAAA
>JBNASL010000105.1:0-4192 GCA_049717905.1 Candidatus Bathyarchaeales archaeon
GATGGATAGGAATAAGGATGCTTGGGAACAAGTGCCAGTGTTCTTGAGTGAGTTGCGAAAGGCGGGTTGGCTTTTGGTTGAGTCTGATGTTCGGGATGCTCGGCAGAAGGTGTATAGGTTGAGGAGTAGGGAGGCGGAGTTTGAGGAGCGTTTGGGGCGTGGGGATGTTGAGGCTTTGTTGAAGAGGGCTGCGGATTTGATTAGGACGCGGGTGGATTACAAGTTTATTCTTATTCTGCTTTTCCTGAAGCGGATTAGCGACAAGTGGGATGTGGAGTTTGAGGAAGCCTATCGTGAGGCTTTGGCTCAGGGTTTAAGCGAGGAGGATGCGCGGGCTGAAGCTAAGCGGGAGGAGTTTCACTGGTTTAACTTGCCCGAAGAGTTTCGTTGGGAAAGTCTGCGTAAAGATGTGAGTGGGCTTACTGAACGCCTCTCTAAGGGTTTGAAGGTTATTGCTGAGTTGAATCCTGATTTGAAGGATGTCGTGGACAGCATTGATTTTATTCAGTTTACGAGTAGCCGTGAGAATGCGGAGATTTTGAGGCAGTTGGTGGAGTTGTTTAGCGAGAAGAAGTTGAATCATGTTAGCGCTGATGTGCTTGGGGATGCGTATGAGTGGATTTTGCGTTATTTTGCGCCTACTAAAGCGAAGGAGGGCGAGATTTACACGCCTCGGGAAGTGATTAAGCTGTTGATTGAAATTTTGGACCCTAAGCCTTTGGAAAGCGTTTATGATCCTGCTTGTGGTTCGGGTGGTATGTTGATTTCTGCGTTTAAGCATGTTGAGGAGAAATATGGTGGGGAAGAGGCTTGTAAAGTGTTTTTGTTTGGGCAGGAGGCGAATCAGGGGATTTTGGCTTTGGCTAAGATGAACATGTTTATTCATGATATCCGTGATGCACATTTGGAGTTTGGAGATACTTTTCTTTATCCAAAGTTTAAGGAAGGCGATAGCTTAAAGCGGTTTGATGTGGTTGTGGCGAATCCGCCTTGGAATCAGGATGGTTATGGCGAGGAAGTGCTGAAGAAGGGGGAGTTTTGGAAGCAGCGGTTTGGGTTTGGTTTTGTGCCGAGGCAAAGTGCGGATTGGGCTTGGATTCAGCATATGCTTGCGTCTGCTAAGGATGACACGGGCAGGGTTGGCGTGGTTATTGATAATGGGTGTTTGTTCCGTGGCGGTAAAGAGCGGGCTGTTCGTTCAGCCGTTTTAGAACGGGATTGGGTTGAATGTGTTATTTTGTTGCCTGAAAAGCTGTTTTATAATACTGGTGCGCCTGGGGCTATTTTGATTTTTAGGAAGAGTAAGCCTGCTGAAAGGCGTGGTAAAGTTTTGTTTATTAATGCTTCTCGGGAGTTTGAGCAGCATCCTGAAGTGCGTAAGCTGAACATTCTTGGTGAGAAGAATATTGAGAAGATCGCCAACGCGTATAGGAGTTTTAGTGATGAGAGGGGTTTTACTCGGGTTGTGGGTTTGGATGAGGTTAGGTTAAATGATTATAATTTGAATGTGACTTTGTATGTTATGGAGGAGGAGGAAGGCGAACAAATAGACATAACAAAAGAATGGAAAGAACTGAAAGAACTGGAAAAAGAAAAACAAGCAATAACAGAAAAACTCGAACAATATCTATCAGAAATAACCCAAGCAATCGGGAAATGAGGATAATGTTTTACAAAGAAAATGATTTCAATGAGACTCCAATGGGAAAAATTCCGAAAGGCTGGGATATTAAGAAACTTGGGGATGTTTGTGAAACGGTCAAAGGGAGAAAGCCTACAGAACTTTTTGATAAAGAAAGCGAGAATTTTTTGCCTTATCTTACCGCAGAATACATGAGGTCAAATTCGAATGTAAAATGGTGCAAAAAAGATGACCCGAATGTGGTATGGGTCAGTAAAAATGACTTGTTGATGATTTGGGACGGTTCTTATTCTGGCGATGTTTTCATCGGTTTTGAAGGCGCTTTAGCATCTACCATGATAAAAATTATGCCTGATGAGAAATTGGATAAGAAATTTCTCTACTATTTTCTTTCTACAAAGTTTGACTTTTTGAGGGGAACAACATCTGGCACGGGAATACCGCACGTGAGTAAAAGCGTGTTTGAAAACTTGCTCGTTACTATCCCGCCTTTGGAAGAGCAGCGTGGGATTGTTGGGGTTTTGGGTGTTGTTGATTCTGTTATTGCTAAGACTGGTGAGGTTATTTGGAAGACTGAGCGTTTGAAGAAGGGTTTGATGCAGACGCTTCTAACACGGGGAATAGGGCATAAGGAATACAAACAAACACCAATAGGAACAACACCAAAAGAATGGGAAATTAACAAGGTATCCGATCTATTTGAAGTTGTAACTGGCACAACTCCTTCAACAAGACAGAGTGATTATTGGAATGAGGGAACGGTAAACTGGATAACTCCAACAGATTTAAGCAAACTGAATGGGAAAATTCACATCAAAAACAGCGAGAGAAAAATCACAGAAAAAGCATTAAAAGAAACCAATCTAACACTTATGCCAAAAGGTTCGATTATACTATCAACTCGGGCACCAGTCGGATACGTGGCTGTGCTTGAAGAACCTGCAGCTTTCAATCAAGGATGCAAAGGACTGATCCCTAAAAAACATGATGGAATCTTATCAGAGTTTTATTGCTATTACTTGCTAAACAAAAAACAGATGCTGGAAAATCTTAGCAGTGGAAGCACTTTCAAAGAACTACCTAAGGAAAGGCTGCAGAATTTCAACATACCTTCTCCATCTTTTGCAGAACAGAAAAGAATCGCTGAACTGCTCTTAACGATTGATAAAAAAATTGACATTGAAAGGAGCCAAAAAACGAGGTTGGAGCAAATTAAACGGGGTTTGATGGATTTGCTTCTTACCGGAAAAATTAGGGTAAAAGTAAGCCAAGATTGAGGTGGAAATGTTGCCCATACGTATTGAGGAATTAAAGAAATTATCTGCGAAACGATTAACAGTAGAGGATAGAGTTGAGGAGCTCTGCAATAACTTCGAGTCTTATCTTGTCGAATTTGATAGGGCTAATCCATTCACAGGTCCCAGCATATACTTTCATCTAAAAACTCTTGAAAGGTTAAGAACCATAGGAACTTTAAAAGCATTAGAAGACACGCTCTTTTTTGAGTATCTCTATGCAACCTTAGCCTCTTGGGGGATGCACAGGATGGGACCTCAAGGAGCAAAATTAGTCGAATTTACCGATTTTATGAAAACTCTGCAGTCACAAAAGGAGAAAATCGTCAATTTGCAAGGACTTAAACTAACGCATCTTAAGGAAGAGGAACTCAACGACGCAATAAACAAGCTTTGGAATATTCTTTCTAACCTAAAGGTGAGCTCAACTGAAACACAGCTCATCGCATGTAGCAAAGCCCTCCATCACATATTACCAAATCTAATGCCTCCCATCGACAGAGAACATACTCTAAGATTCATTTACGGCTACAATCCAACTTACGACTCTGAAGAACAGAGATTTAAGAAAACTTTTCCTTTATTTTGGAAAATAGGTAACAGAGAGAAAAGCACAATCTTGCGATGGGTAGGCAAAGGTTTTCACACGAGTGAAACAAAGGTCATTGACAATGCAATAGTGGGATATGTGAAAACGAGAATGAAAAAAGGGTGAACTGAACTCATGCCTTTGTTTAGTGAGAAATCTCTTGGTGAGGATTACATTATTCAAAAACTCGAAGAGAAAGGCTGGAAGTTTATCCCATCTGACAATTTGGAAAGAGAAAGCCTTGAAGAGCCCCTTCTTACCCCTATGCTAATCCGAGCCTTAAAGCGTTTAAACACAAACATCGGCATAGGCGATGAAGAAATAAAGCAAGTCTTAAACGAGTTAAAACTCAAAACTTCTGGGGCAGAACACGCAAAACAAATCCTCAACTTCCTCAAAGATGGTGTTCCAATAAAATTTGAAAAAGAACGCGTAGTCAAATACGTCAAACTCTTCGATTATGATAACATCCAAAATAACGAGTTTATCGTTTCACGTCAAGTTATCCACCAATCTGGCGATAAGCAAATCCGCAACGACATAATCCTCTACATAGACGGCATCCCCCTCGTCAATATTGAATGCAAAAACCCCACAAGCCTAACAGAAAACTGGTATACCGCCTACAAACAAATAATAGAATATCAGCAGACAGTTCCAGAACCA
>JBNASL010000106.1:0-4158 GCA_049717905.1 Candidatus Bathyarchaeales archaeon
ATTACGAGATCTCGTAATTTGGTGGAAAGAATTTGGCTGCAGAGCTTTCCCATGAAGCTGAAGAATACATTGAGGCAATCTATAAGCTTCAGAAAAAAAGCGGTGTTGCAAAAACCAAAGAGTTAGCTAAAGCGCTGAATGTTGTGCCGGGTTCCATTACAAACACTATTGCGCATTTGGAAAGGCATGGTTTGGTGGAACATAAACCATACAGGGGCGTGAAACTCACGGCTGAGGGTGAGAAACGCGCCTTAAATGTTATTAGACGGCATAGGCTTGCTGAGAGGCTGCTTACAGACATTCTTGAGGCTGAGTGGAGTGATGTCCACGAAAGCGCCTGCAAACTTGAGCACGCCTTAACTGAGAATGTGCTTTTGCTTTTAGAGAAACGCCTTGGCTATCCAAAGTTTTGTCCCCATGGGAATTCCATACCCACAGTGGAAGGCGAAGTAAGTGATGTTGAATGTTATCCGCTTACAGATGCCGCTCTAAACCAGACATGCATTGTTGTCAAAATTGTTGACGAAAAGAGGGATATGCTTCTCGCATTGGCCAATAAAGGAATAAAACCCAATGTTCCAGTCCACATTGTCAAAAGAAAAAAGAAAACCATGGTTCTCTGCGTGGCTGGAAAGGAGCATACATTAAGTCAAGCGGAAGCGGCAAGCCTCTGGGTTAAAACCGTTGGAGGAAACCAGAACAATGTTTAGACGTAGGCGAACTTTTAAAGGACGAAGGATTCTGGAAAATGAAAATGGACTAAACGCGTTAACGGATTTAGCCGAAGGCGAAAAAGGCGTAATAGTCAAAGCCATAGGCGGTTTCGGACTTGTTAGAAGGCTCGCTGAGATGGGTTTAACGCCCGGCGTTGAAGTTAAGCTTTTAAGAAAGGGTTCTTTTGGCGGACCTGTGGAAGTTGAAGTTAGAGGAGTGGCGCTTGCACTAGGATGTGGAGTAGCCTCAAAAGTTCTTGTCAAACCATTGAAGGCAGAACCAAATGGATAGTTGTCATAGCAAACCGCGTAAGGAGAACAAAAACAAAAAATTTTCTGGAAAAGAAATCACTGTGGCACTTGCTGGAAACGCTAATGTTGGAAAAAGCGCCATCTTCAACCAGCTAACAGGCTTAAATCAAGTTATTGGAAACTGGCCTGGCAAAACTGTTGAAAGGGCGGAGGGAACCCTACATTTTAAGGGCTATACCATTCGCGTAATTGATTTGCCAGGCATATATTCGCTTTCAACTTTTTCACTGGAAGAAATTGTTTCGCGGGATTACATAGCCCTTGAAAGGCCAGACATCATAATCAATGTTGTGGATGCTTCAACCCTTGAACGTAACCTTTACTTTACACTGCAGCTTTTGGAGCTTAAACCCCCTTTAATGGTGGATTTAAACCAGGTGGATTTTGCAGCTAAAAAGGGCATAAGAATTGATGTGGAGAAACTTTCTAAAGCCTTAGGAGTGCCGGTGGTTCCAACAGTTGCCATCACTGGAAGCGGCATAAACGAGCTTCTTGAAACAGTCTTAGCCGTAATAAGCGGCGAAATAAAGCTTCAGCCTTTAGAGGTTAGATACGGCGCTGAAGTGGAAGAAAGAGTGCAGAAACTTCAAAGCCTTGTGGAACGCAGGCTTCCGCAGCTCTGCGAAGTCTATCCTGCAAGGTGGGTTTCCGTTAAACTCTTGGAAAAGGATAGCGACGTAACTGCGAAAATAAAGAACTATGAAGGCGGAAAAGAGGTTTTGGATCAAGCAGAGAAGCTTGCAGCTGAACTGGAAAAGATACACGGCGAAACAGCACCCGTTGTGTTAGCTTCTGAAAGATATGCCATAGCAAGCAAAATAGCTAAGGAAGTGACAGTTGTGGAGGCGCCTCCAAGAATAAGCCTAGAGCAGAAGCTTGACGCCGTAACAACGCATAAGTTTTTAGGCTATCCTATCTTGGCAGGCATAATCGCATCCATGTTCACATTAATCTTTGTGGGAGGCAGCTTTTTATCGGAAGCCCTTGACTACGCCTTCCAAGGTTTAACACTTTACATTGAAAACTTTTTACTTAATTTCCTGCCAAGTACAGCCGTAATCTTGATTGACAAGGGAGTTTTAGGCGGGGTTGTTGCTGGAATAACCATAGCCTTGCCTTACATTGTTCCCTTCTACATAGCCCTTGCACTGCTTGAAGACAGTGGTTATCTGCCTAGAGCAGCCTTCCTCATGGATAATTTAATGCATAAGATAGGGTTGCATGGGAAAGCTTTCATACCGCTCATTTTGGGGTATGGCTGCAGTGTTCCAGCATGTATTGGCTGTAGAATTATGGAGACTGAACGCGAGCGTTTTTTAGCGGCTTTCGTTGTCACTTTAATTCCATGCGCTGCCAGAACAGTGGTTATCCTTGGTTTGGTTGGAAGGTTTGTTGGGCTACATGCGGTCCTAGCCCTTTACGCTTTTGACCTAATTCTAATTTTCATTTTGGGTAGAATAGCCTTCAAGGCTTTGCCAGGAGAACCAGTAGGCCTAATAATGGAAATGCCCTCCTACAAGAGGCCTTCATTAAAGAGTGTTTTGACGAAAACTTGGAACAGAACAAAAGACTTTGTCTACATAGCCTTTCCAATAATAGTTGCTGGAAGCCTAACAATAACAGCTTTAGACGTGACAGGCTTTATAGGATATATTGTTGCGGGGGCACGCCCCCTCATAAGCGGATGGCTTGGGCTTCCAGTGGAGGCAGGAATCCCTCTAATATTTGGCGTTTTACGCAAAGAACTTGCATTGATTTTGCTTGCGGAGCTTATTCCATTGAATTCTTTGACGGCTGTGCAGATGATTGTCTTTGCCCTAGTGACTATGATTTACATTCCATGCATTGCAACAATCGCAGCGCTTATAAGGGAATTTGGGTGGAGAAAAGCTTTGGCAATAACATTCATTGACATAGCTGTTGCGCTTCTCTTGGGGGGAATAACTTACAGAGTTTTGCTGGCATTTATGCCCCCATAACTTGTTGATTCTCAGTTCAGATTATCAATTGGCAAAGCTTTTGATGCCCAGCATAAAAGGATAAGTGTGTCAGCCAGCATCTACGGACTGCAACAACTGAGAGCCTTAGATTAAGCTTGGTGGAAGAACTTGGACGAGTTTGAAGAAATGCTGCTAAAAGTAATTGACGAGACATTACGCTACTCGCTGGGTGATAGGACTGTGGAGGTTTTCTATAAATATCTTAAGGGTAAAGGTTTTAGCTTTTCGGATATTCCGCAGAACCCGGATTTTTTCTTTAACGAACTGAGAAAAGTGTTAGAGTTTGAAGGAAACCGTTTCAGAGGTTCCGTCTCCGCGCTTGGAACTGTTTCAATATTGGAGCGTGCAATAATTGAAATATTGTGTAGAAAGCTTGGTGTCAAGTTTGACGCGAGAGGGCCCATAGTTTTTTCAGAGTGGGTGAAAAAGGTTAGGGAGGCCCAACGCATTGAAGCCTTTAAAGTTGAATCTGAGGAAATAAGGAGGTGACACGCATTGAAGAGGAAGGCAAGCATCTTGGTTGTTGACGACGACGAAAGCATTTGCAAGACACTAAGTCTAATACTTGAGAGCAGAGGCTACAAAGTGGATGTGGCATATTCTGGGGAGAAAGCCATAGAAAAATCTAAGGCGAAAGCCTACAACATCGCCCTTCTAGACATCGTGCTTCCAGACATTCAAGGAACTAAACTCCTAAGAAAGCTTCAGGAAACAACGCCAAAAATGATAAAGATAATGGTGACAGGCTACCCGAAACTCGATAACGCCATCGAAGCTCTAAACTATGACGCAGATGCATATCTGATAAAACCAGTAAACCCTGAAAACTTAATCAAAGTTATCGAGAAAAAACTTGAAAAGCAAAGAAGAGAAGAGATAATGACCGTGGAAAAGATTGAGGCTTTCGTAAAAACAAGAACCCAAAGACTACTTGGAGAAATGTAATAAAATCCAGATTTCCTTTTGTAAAACCAAATTTTAAATTCATAAATGAAAGCGGAAAACGGGAAAAGGTTCAAACATGTTTTTCAAGAAAATGCAGAAACTTAAATGGGAAAGGTAAACATTAAAAGTAGGCGAAGCCAAGGAAAACTCGTTAAAGTGGCCGAGGTGAGGTAGCTTGGAAGCCTACG
>JBNASL010000107.1:0-4138 GCA_049717905.1 Candidatus Bathyarchaeales archaeon
GCCTAGGGCTTTGCAGTTTTCGCTGCCCAAGTAGCCGAGCTTCGCTAATTCTATGAGCACTGCTCTACGCGTGAAGCCGCTGACAGTCTCTCCTCTAGCCTTACACACCTTTCTCAGCAGTTCCACAAGTTCTTTTTCCATTTTATAGGATAGGTTTTTCAAATACGTTTTACCCACCTCAAAAGATAAATGTGCGACAGAAACTCACCAAGCGGGCTTCAAGCCGCTCCAAAGACACTGAAAAGAGTTTGAACCCTCGGCGTGGTTAGCGAATCTCACAGACAAAACAGAACAAGCTTGAGTGCTGAGGTATTAATAACTGTAAAAATTGCACGCGTAGACTAGCCTTTTGTGGCAAAATTTTGCAGCTTAGCCTTTGAAGTAATCTGGAAACGCTTTCATAAGTTCTTGTTTAAGTTGGTTTCGTTTTTCTTCAACTTCTTTTTCTCTTTCAGCCCATATTTTCCAGTCGATCAGTCGTTTTATTTCTTCCTCAAGGAGGGCTGTCAATATCCGCGGATCTAGAGCGTCAAGTTCCCATACCTTATCTCCATAAAGCTTCATGTATTCACGGTATTTCTGGCCTGCTTTCTTTATGGGGGACGGCGGCAGAGAATGCTCCTCAACTTGGCTAGGGGTTAAAGCCACACGCTTTACTTCAAGATTCGTAAGATAAGTGATAAGATACTTCTTTTCGTCCGCGAGGTTTTTCCACGAATTATCAGCTTCTTCGTCGCTGATTTCTAGTTTATTTGCCAGCAGCTTTTTTTGCAGTCTTTCAGTCAGTTTCTCCTCTATATGTAGTCCCGGTGGATCTAGATCGCCACAGTAGAGTATGGTTCCCGCTTTTTCTTTTGGAAAACGTGTCGCGGCTTTATAAACCTGTGTGTAGGACGAGTAACCCTTCCCGACTATGAGGTTCACCCTGTATTTTTGGCATATAGGTAAAATAACTCGAGAAAGCGCCTCTTTTTCAATCCAAACCTCAACGTAATAAGGCTGTTTTTTCCATCTGTCGAGGTCAAAATTTTCGATTATGTTGTGGATTTTCTCGCTTTTGTATTCCTCCAAAGTCTGGGAGCATGGATTATTGAAGTATTCAGGTCTTGTCAGATCAACTATTTTCTCTGAATCTATAAGCCCTTTTTCCCTTGCTTCTCTCAAAAGTTTTGAAAGAGAGTTATATGAGTTTCTTGTATTTGGGTAACCATACTTTGCCACAAGTTGGTAAAAAAATTGCCTCAAAGTGAACTTAAAATCAGGCATTTTTTCAGAAATTTTTTTAACACCGCCTAAAATTGCTGTTTTGTCCAAAGTGCCGGAATCAATTTTCCCTGTAGATTTCACCACAGAGAGCAATGGATCTTTAAAACATGTGACGTTTTCCATCTCTCCTTTGGATGGACTCAGCCAAGTAATGTTCGGGCATACAAAATGAATAATAATTGTCAGAGGCTCATTGCCTTTTTTGATCAGCTCATGGAGTTCCACCTTTTTTCCGTCGTTTTGATTCCATACCCACTTGCTGAACGGTCTATAAAGTGACACGGTGAAGTTCACACACTCGATTATTTGACGTCCTCTGTAAGTGGAAGGAAAAGCCGCAGCTTCAAAAACGAAAGGAATAATTTTATCTTGGATTTTCTCTGATCCCCTTTTTAAGGCATATTTTATTGCTCCTCGGTTACGGAATGCTGCTTCGCCTACTATTGGAAGGGTTTTTGGTGATGCTGGCTTCGTTTTTTCCCGCATCCTAGAGAAGAGGCGTTTTAACTCTTCTTTTTTTAGCGAACCGACGGATGTTGCGGATTCTATATCGGTAGCACTTAAGAACTCTTTAACATCAGTCGGGGAGCTGAACTTCTTAAATTGGGACACAAACTTTTTGACATCGGTTCTGCCGAATTCCCGTGCCAACTGTTGGAAATCATCAAAGCTATACCACCATATATCCCCAAAATTTGAAGGCGAAACCGGCGGCGAAGTCCCCGTTAAGGCTTCATAAGTTATGCATTGTTGACCCTCTCGGTATTTAATTGTTACGTGCGGATTAACACTTGCAATGTATCTAACAGTTTCCACTGGGATTTTAAATTCGAATAGTGGCAACTTAAACATTAAAACCGTTGGCGGTAAACTTTCCAAGTCAATTGATGGTGAACCTGTGAAATTTTGCACGCGTAGACTAGTCTCTGCCATGCAATTTTTCACATCCTCTAAGTTTGATAAAGGCATGATTGCTGGCTTAACGTCGTCATTTTCAACCTTTAGGGCGATGATCCAGCATTCTTCTCCATTTACTAGAGCAGTATGTTCCGGTCGGTCTTCATCATTCCATAATGTGTGGGAAATGCCGAAGCAACATTGGAGAGCATTTCCAAGAACTCCACGTTGTATACGCTTAATTCCCCGTTTAGAGGACGGAGCGTTTCTAAAATCTAGAATTTTCTCCAAGCTTTCAAACGTGAATTTCGGCTCTCCATCGTCGGCGACATACACTAGTAAGTAGCCATTTCCCCGAATAACACCGGCATCAATGTTATGGACGTTCTTCTTGTCTAAAGCGTTGTCTATTAGTTCTTTAACTATGAACTCAACAAACCTCTCGGAAGTGCAACCCGTAAAACGCTGAAGACCATCCAACGTGACAAAATCTAAGATCCTCGGCTTCTCTCTTATCCTTGTAACCTCATCGTCGACATCTCCCAACTCCATTTTTCCACCTTTAGTCTTAACATTTTCAAAGAATATTGCGATCTTCTTTTTGAAAAGTTTTCTATTATACAATAAGAAATTTTATTTCTATTAAGTTTCAATAAACCAAAAGACTGAAACAGGCGTTGTCACCACCTATCTATGTTGTTAACTCGCGTTAACAGCATTTCTGAAAGGATTTCTCGCGAGATTCGACGTGCTCTAGAGACGTCTCAGCCTAAAAATTTTGCACGCGCAGACTAGTCTTTCGCGAGCGATTTTTAATGGATGCTCACGTTAGGGCAACCAACTATGCGACTCTATGTTAAAGCTTCTCTCTATCAAGGTTATCAACTTTACCAATGTCAGAAAACGGTGGGGGCAAAGCTTTCAACCAATCCAAACAATACGACGCGAGTCGTAATGTTGCCTAGAATGGCTCTATATATGGAATTTTTCTTGGTTTTTGAAATTTTTTCTAAATATATAACGTTTCTATGGCTTCTGTTAACATTATTTAACAGAACATATTTTCCATGGATTAAACCAAGGGCTAGAGGGGTTTTCTAACATTTTAAACTGTTAAATGATATGAAATGGAGATACGCAAAGAGTAAATTTAAAATTGAACTGAACATGAAAACCTAAAACCTTATAGCATAAACAGATTTTTCCTTCGGGGTTAAAATGACTCGGCGTAAGCTTTACCCAGCGGCAAAGCCCGTGGGCTTTTATGCCGACTTAGATGTTTTCAACAAGTTTAAAAAACTTGTAGAGGCTAAAGGCAGCACCGTAAGCGAAGAGCTAAACATCATGATACGCGAACGCGTGGCACAGTTTGAAGGCGTGAAAACTCCCATTTTAAACCCAGCCGAATATGATGCCTTGAAACGGGAATACATAAGGCTTTCAGAAGAGGGACGAAACATAAGTAGAAAAATAACTAAAAGCCCCCATTACAGGGAACTGCGCAGCCTAGCCATCAAACTCGGCTTAGACACCCGAGACTTCAGCAACGTAGGGCAGATAACGCCTAGGCTTCTGGCGGAATGGAAGGGACCGCTTTCAGAAGCCCACAATTTCATCACGCTTTTGGAAATGAGCAGCAAAATGGCAAAGCTGGAGCAGAGGCTCACGGAAATCAGAAAACAAATGGCTTCCTAAGGCGCATCCCAGAAGACGTTCAACCCAAAGCTTTCACATTTCTCTTGGTTTTAATTTTCTGTGTGTTTTCTTCAAGCCACCTTACAAATCTGAGTTCTTCATCTTTAAAGTTTAACCCTTCAAGCTTGGCGTTCACCTAAAACTTTTCCATGGCGTGTTTTATCATGGCGAAACTTTCTATGGATGCAAGCGTCTATCTTCTAATTTTATCATTGTAAGGGTGTGTCCGGTCTAGGCATATGTGCCTTCAACCTCAAAGGGAAAAATAACCTATTATATA
>JBNASL010000108.1:0-4087 GCA_049717905.1 Candidatus Bathyarchaeales archaeon
TCGCTGATAATTTTTCTTTTACCCAAAAGTTCACACAGCCTTAAGTTATCCTCTGAATCGGGGATTTCTGTTGTTCCCAGCAGCTGCTGCAGTAAACGGGTCGGTCATGACGTGGTTTAAAGGGGATTTCGCATTCTGCACCGCATTCCGCACACACTGCCTTATACTTTGGTTGGACTTCGCAGAATTCTTGTTTGATGTCGCTTTCAAGTTCTTTTATTTCGGTTTTCGTTAAAGCCTTTATCTTTTTAAGCTCTGAGATTTCGCTGTAGCTTACAAGGGTTATGGCTGTTCCTCCCCGTCCAACACGGGCGGTTCTGCCGATTCTGTGAAAGTAAACCAGCGCATCTAAAGGGACATCATAGTTAATTATGTGGGTTACATCTTGAATGTCTAAACCTCTTGCAGCTACGTCGGTGGCGACCAGCAAGCGGATTTTGCCTTCTCTGAAACTTTCCAAGGTGAAATCCCTCTGCGACTGCGTAAAGCCTCCATGCAAGGGTTTCGCCCTTTGACCATTCAAGCTTAACCTTTTAGCAAGCATGCTGGCGCCATTACGTGTCCTACAGAATATTATAACCCTTCCAATGTGGTTTTCTTCGAGGATACTGCATAAAGCGTGAAATTTGCTTTTCGGGTTAACTATCATGTAATATTGGCTTATCTTAGTGTGCGCTATCTCATCTTTGCTTACCAGTATTCTCTCAGGGTTTCGCATATAACGGTCGCATAAGCTCATCACCGTCTGATCTATGGTTGCCGAGAAAAGGCTTGTCTGCCTATCTGACGGGACCCTTGAAAGTATAAATTCTACATCTTCCCTAAAGCCCATGTCAAGCATCCGGTCAGCCTCGTCGAGAACAACCATCCTCACACTTGTCAGATCGATTGTCCCACGTTTAATATGATCAATGATGCGGCCAGGCGTGCCAACAACAACGTGAACACCTTTTTTCAATGCATCCACTTGCCCCTGAATAGATGACCCGCCATATATTGGCAAAACCTTAAGCGGGGTGAACCGGCCTATTCGGCTAATGTGGTCGGCAACTTGAACCGCAAGCTCCCGAGTTGGATCTAAAACCAAAGCCTGAACCTTTTTGCTCGTGAAATCTATGCGTTCAATAAGCGGGATGCCGAAGGCGGCGGTTTTGCCAGTGCCCGTTTGGGCTTGCCCAATAACATCCTTGCCTTCAAGCAGCGGAATTATGGCTTGAGCTTGAATTGGAAAAAGATTTGTGAAGCCAAGCTCCTCTATGCCGTCTAGCACTGTGCTGCTTAGGGGCAAGTCTTTGAAGTATTTTACCTGACTCATTTCATTACCTCCTTAATCGCAAAAATTCATACGCGCTTTTCGAAAGCCTAAAAGCCCTCATAAAACTCCGTATGAGCCTTTGCAGTCCCTCTACAATTTGCAGCCCACTATAAAAGCTTTTAATTCAAAAACTCTTTTCTGCATGTTTTCCATGGTTTACAAGTCTTTCCATATTGTAAGGGCATGTGCAAGGAATGCTGGGGGCGATCAGATTCAAGAAGTGTACACATGTGAAAGGGGTGGCAGCGAGATTAGAAAAGAAGAATATGAAACAAACCTAATTGCTGGAAAAGTCAAATTATTGGAAGGTTTATTAGTATGCAAGCCCTCAATTATTTTAGGAGGGAGTTTAGCTATGCGAAAAATTCTCGTCATTTATGACAGCCGAACGGGGAATACTGAAAAGTTGGCTGAAGCAGTGGCAAAAGGAGCCCGTAAAGTTTCAGGAGTTGAAGTGATATTAAAGAAGGCGAGAGATGTCACGCCTAAAGATGTGGCGGAGGCAGACGCCTATGCTTTCGGTTCGCCTTCCCATTTCAGCATAATGTCTGGAGAAATGTTAACCATGTTCACAAACATTTATCCCCACAGACATGAATTAGCGGGTAAACCAGCATGCGTGTTCACCACAGGCGCTGGCAGCCAAGTTACAGCCCTAGAAAATATCGATAGGATACTTGGCACTTTCAATCCTAAATGGATAAAGCCTGGAATGGCTGTGGAAGGTTCGCCTAAAGCGAAGGATTTGGAACAGGCGGAGAAGCTTGGAGAAAAACTGGCGAAAGCCGCAACTGCCAAATAATTCGCAAACACAAAACCCACCTTTTCTCTTTTCTTTATTCTAGGACAGGATTTTAGAACATATACATTTTTCCGTAAGGCCTATGGGATAAGGGCACTATTTTTGTAAACTCATGCTTGGTTATCTCGTTGAAATTAAAGTTGAAAAAGTCACAAAACTGTTTGACTAGTCCATGGATAACTTGCAGATCGCTCTCGTTAACATCCACAATTTTTGCACTCTTTCCAATGTTGGGGGTTTCCCCGCGGATGTAGATTACTCCTCCATGCATCCCTGTGCCTACAAACCTAGTTTTATACCGCTCCTCTTTATTTAGTCCTAAGCCTAGCACAAGGATTATGCCACCTGCCATGTACTCTCCAAGAAAGTCTCCGGCACATCCACCAACAACTAAGACGGGAGTAGTTTGATAACCCTTCATGTGGATCCCCGCGCGATATCCTACATCACCGCGGATGAAAATTTTTCCTCCGCGCATAGCGTAGCCGGCAACATCGCCTGCATAACCATAAACAGTTATCAGACCATCGTTCATGGTATTGCCGCATCCGTCTTGCACGTTCCCATAAACAAACATTTGTGGACCTTTCACGAAGGCGCCAAGATCGTTTCCAGGCGTCCCGTAAATTCTGAACATCGCGTTGTGGTTTAGGCCTGCTCCTATATACCGCTGACCACAAACGTTTTGCAGTTTAAACTCCTTAAATCCGTCGTTAACCAATTTTCTTATTAACACGTTTAATTCATGGTAATGCATTTCCTTCGCGTCAACATTCACTAGACCGCTTTCTATGTTAAGTCGAGTGAATTCGCTCAGATTGCCTAAAAATTTCTCCACACCATTAAACTCTCCGAGGTTAGTCGCCAGCGTGTTTGACTCCTAAAACTCTAAGCTCGCTTTCACTTAATCCAACGCCCCTTAATTGTTCACGATTCCCCCGTAAACTTTCAATGGCATTTATACCCATGCCTCCCAGCATTTCCTTAATTTCCAAGCTCCATGCGTTAAGAAGGTTGACAAGCCTTTGTGAAGCCTCTTGAGGGTCAAGCCTCTTTGAAATTGTTGGATCGGTAGTGGTTATGCCCCATGGGCATTTGCCAGTATAGCATCTTTGGCATAGGGTGCACCCTATGGCTATTAAAGCGGCTGTGCCTATGTAGACGGCGTCAGCGCCTAAAGCTATAGCTTTAACCACATCAGCACTGTTTCGAATACTTCCAGAAGCCACTATGGAAACTTCGTTCCTGACGCCTTCATCACGCAGTCTTTTATCAACTGAAGCCAAAGCAAGCTCAATGGGTATACCTACATTATCTCTTATGATTTTTGGAGCAGCGCCTGTGGAGCCTCTTAAGCCGTCTACCACGAGGATATCAGCACCGCTGCGGGCTATGCCACTTGCTATAGCTGCCACGTTGTGGACAGCAGCTATTTTTACTGCTACAGGTTTTGTGTAGTTTGTGGCTTCTTTCAACGCGTAAATAAGCTGTTTTAAATCTTCAATGGAATAAATGTCGTGGTGCGGAGCAGGGGATAAGGCATCTGTGCCAACAGGGATCAGACGCGTCTTAGCAACGTCCTCGCTTACTTTTTCTCCCGGGAGATGCCCGCCTATACCAGGTTTAGCTCCTTGGCCTATTTTTATTTCTATCGCTGCTCCAATATTGAGGTATTCAGGGCTTACACCGAAACGTCCGGAAGCCACTTGAACAATTATGTGATCACCATATTTGTAGAGATGTGAGTGTAATCCGCCTTCTCCACAGTTAAAGTATGTTCCGCATTCCGTTGCAGCTTTCGCTAAAGCTTCGTGAACATTCAGGTTTACGGCTCCATAGGACATGGCTGCAAAAAGTATCGGAGTTTCAATGCTGAGTTGTGGGGCAAGCTCAGTCTCCAAAACTATATCTCCACCGTTGAATTCAAATTCAAGTTGCCGAGGTTTCTTCCCAAGGTATGTTCGAATTTC
>JBNASL010000109.1:0-3984 GCA_049717905.1 Candidatus Bathyarchaeales archaeon
CTGCTGGCAAAGTTTGTTGAAGATCCCCACGAGTCCCATTTAATTAAGAAACCTTTGTAGCCTGTTGTAACAGTGATGTTGACAGCAGGCGTTGCAGTCGTTCTTGCAACAGCTTGGAAGCTGTAGTAGTAGCCGTCGCGATAGAATAATTCAGCGACACCGCCTGTTCCCCAGCTTGGTAATGTAATGTTCGCCGTCACAGCACCTGTTAACGGATTAATTTTGTACAGTCTGTTGCCGCTAATAGTGCTGAGTTCCACCGAGTAACCCACATCTGCTACTTCGCCTGGAACTGCCGTGCCAGTGCCTCTACGGTAAGCGATGTGGGTTGGGGTGACACCGCCTTTTGATGTTGGAATTGCGTAGTAAACTTCGCCTGTGCGCAGATCATAGCAAACTGCACAAGTAGTAGGCACGCCGTCAATTACCTCAGTCCTTGTCTGGTAGCATCTGCCCATGTAAATTACGCTTGGAGTGCCTGGACTGGAACTTAATGCGAATTGCCCCGTTTCTCCACCGATAATTCCTGCAAGTGCGCCTACACGTTTCCAGACGATGTGCGGAGTTTCTACCGATGGAATGTATGGCCCATAATAGTTGTCATGCCAAGCATTACTTGTGACCCCTACGATGTTTGCTTGGTTCCATGGATAATTACCAGCGATCACATTCCATTCTCTGTTGTTCGGCTCAATTGGTCTCGTCCAATAGTCTGCTGGAAGCGGTGAATGCCAAGAAGGCACAATGTCCTTTTGCACAATCAACGTTACTACTTGGGATGTAGCGGGTTCACAATAAATTGAAGGGTTATAGATTGCGTTTGCAAAATAGCCTGTGCGTGTCGTCGAATAGTTGCCATCTCGGTAGTATCCAGCTGGGAACCATTCGCCCAGAAACTTGAATTGAAACTTGTACTCGCCGATTGTCTCAGGATAATACAAAAACCAGCTGGTTCCATCAGCAACATATGACTTAAGATTAACTGTCTCATTTGATCCGTCAGGCTTTGTAATAGTCACCACGTAGTGAGCCATGTATTTGCCTTCACCAGATGGGGGAGTAATCCACACGTTAACCAAAGCTATTTGGCCAAGACCAATAACATGAGGGGTTACGCTTAAGAACGCCATCGGCTTAACAACATAATCAGCTGTTTCTCCAGCAGGTATCGTAGTAGGCCCTTCATAACCGCCGCCTGGTGGTCCACCCTCGGTATATGCTTGCGCTTGTACAGGTGCTGCCATCAATGCACCAGAAACCATCAAAAGAGCTACAGCGAGCGCCGTTACCAATTTTGCTTTGCTTACAAATAACTCCATTTGCAAACTTCTCCTTTCCTTTAATTTTTACACACGAAGCATAAGTTCAGAAAATATTTAAGCTTATTCATAGATGGTGGCAGAAAACTTCTGAAAGCATATGTTAAGTCATAACTAAACTATGTGTGAGTTAATAGAGAGCCAGACAAATAGAGAAATACCCCCATATTTTACATTAAAATTTCAACATAACCCTCCCTTAGTGACATTTAAGCACATGCAGTGTTTTCGAAATTAAGTTGAGTAATGAGGTTATTTTTCTAGGAGATTTAGAAAGTCTTTGAAGGAGATTCTTTTTACTCCAGCTTTGTCGTAGGCTTCATCGTTTGACACTATTGTTAGGTTGTTGCTTAATGCTACAGAGGCGTGTAAAGCGTCGAAGAATGTTAACGCTGAGTGTTGCGCCATTATTTCTTCGCATAGCATTAGGTTGTCTGCTGAAAAGCCTATCTCGGAGAGGTTTGATGCTTCTGCCTTGGCCTTTATCAATGTTAAGGCTTTAAGCCTTTCTTCGGCGTTTTTTCCATGGCTTGCCATGACCATGCGAACCTCCATTAAAGCTGAAACTGGATAATAAATGGAGAAGCCTCTAGTTTCCATGTAAGCCTTAAGTATTCTAAAAACTATGTCGTAGCGTCTATCCTTTGGTTGAAAGCCGAAAAGAAATTCGGTTTCAACCATGAAATTTTCTTTCATCTAGGAAACTTCCTTTAAAATTTGCTCCTCAGCCCTTTTCCGTTCTTCTCTGCTAAATGTTATATCGCCTATAAGTTCTGCAAGTGCCTCATCAATCTTATCAGGGATTGGAATTAAAACTATGTAGGGCGGTCTAGCCAACAAATAAACCTTCTGCCCAACCTTCAACGGAGTCTTTTTCCGCACACTCTTGGCAATAGTCACACGGAACTTTGGACCAATCTCAACGATAGCCATTCCCATCACTGCCAAAAATGTGGAACTTTAATAATATAAGTGTTACTTTTTTAAAAAAGTGACACAAATCTAAAAACGCGCCTCACAGATTATTGGGCGTTATTGAATTTTTTCAGCATCAATCGGGCAAGTTTTCCAGTGGGTGGGTGCAGTGAAGCGCAAACCTTTAGTCTTTTATGGTAGAATATAGAATACTGCTTAGGGCGATGCTTCATGGTTGTTGCTGGTAAGGTTTTCCGGTTTTCAGAACCGCTTTCCGTAGCTGAGATTGCTTCTAGGCTTGAAGGCTACCGCGCTGAAGAGCCTTATGAAGAGGGCGACTACAAGTTTACACTTGTAACTGAGATTGTTGGGCTTCTGCCAAAGGAGAACACGCTTAGAGGCGTTTACTCACATGACTATGTAATCCACGTCTTTCACAGAGGAAAAGTTTCGCCTTTGCCCCGCACTGTTGAAGCCCTCTTCAGTTTTGCCCAGCGAGAAGATTCCACGTTTCTAACTGTTGTGGAGAAGAAGCGCCTCGCCAATTTCATAGCCAACAAACTTAGCGAAATTCTCTTCGACCGGATAGGCGGCATAGTGGAAGCCCGAATCCCACCGGAAACCCTTAGGGATTTCCACTTGAAAAATCCAGAGGACACAAAAATCACTTTTTTTGACAATGTAGATATTCCAAACGTGAACAAGCTTTCCCTTTACGGACCGGACCTCATTAACACTTCGCTCTTCGAAGACTACTGCAAACACGGCGACTTATGGTATGTTGTTGCAAGAGCCAAAGAATACGGCTACGTGGTTGGTGTAACCCGCGACGCTTCAGTAACCATATTCAATTTAACGGACAAAGAGAAATACCTTGAATATGTAACCAAAGAAGTTTACCCCTTAATCTTGGAATCCGCTCGCTAACTTTTTCAAGAAGGAAAAAGGGTAAAGTTTAGGTGAGAGAACCCCCCTATTTACATAGGCAGAGGATTTATAATGTCGGAAAAGGAAACGATAGAAAAAGTTAAGGATAGACAGGGGCTTTTGACGAAAATTCAAAATGTTTTCGGCTTAGGATACGCCACGAAAGAGGACTTGCGGGAGTTAGACAAGAAGCTTAGAGACCTTTACTATGCGGACTTTAAAAGACTACGCCATAGATGGGAGGAAATTTACTTAACAGCACTAAACGCTGGAAAAGCCACGGATGACTTCAAGAAAGTTATTCAGACCATTGATAGAGTCGCTGAGAAGGTTAACCATGCAGATTATGGTTATGCAGGCTTAATGGACAGGAAGGGGCATATAAGGGAAACTGAAATCGCCAGAGTTTTAAACTATGATAAGGCTTTAGACGATGACGTTCAAGGAATTGTGAAGGCTGTTGAAGATTTTTACAGTGAAACCCAAAACGGAAACTGGGGGGACGCCGCTTCTAAAGTAAGGAACATTAAATCCTTAATACTTGGTTTTGAGTCTAAATGGGATGAACGTGAAAAACAGTTTAGACTTATGGAGGTATAAGCTAAATGCCGGTAATTGAAAGAGTTGCATGGGACAATGCCGGACCAGAAGACATAGCCTACCGTTTTCCAAAGTTGACGCTTAAGTATGGAAGTCAAGTAATAGTTATGGAAAACCAGTGGGCAGTCTTCTTCCGCGACGGCAAAGCCTACGACGTTTTCGGACCTGGAAGACACACCATAACAAGCAACAATGTTCCACTTTTAACTGGCGCTTTGAAGGC
>JBNASL010000110.1:0-3861 GCA_049717905.1 Candidatus Bathyarchaeales archaeon
CTTGTCAGCCGGCGACATAGTGCCTGCGGACGCGCGAATAATTAGCGCAAAGGATTTGTTCGTGAATCAGTCTGCATTGACAGGTGAATCTTTTCCTGTTGAAAAAACGGCGGCACCGCCAAAATCTAGAGAAGCTTCCATCACAGAATGGAATAATTATCTTTTTATGGGAACCTCGGTTGTGAGTGGAACCGCGACAGCAGTGGTTGTGAAGACTGGAAGCCTTACAGAATATGGAAAAATTGCTAAGAGGCTTGTTGTTAGAGCGCCTGAAACGGAATTTGAAAGGGGAATCAGAGGCTTCGGTTTTCTAATTATGGAAATAACCTTTCTGCTTGTTTTGTTCGTCTTTTTCATAAATGCACTTTACAAGCGTGATGTGCTTGAGTCTCTTCTCTTCGCTGTGGCTTTGGCCGTCGGCTTGACTCCGGAGCTTTTGCCCATGATAATTTCCGTAAACCTTTCCAAGGGTGCTCTTGCCATGTCTAAGAAAGGCGTGATTGTAAAGCGTTTGGCATCAATCCAAAACTTCGGAAGCATGGATGTTTTATGCACGGATAAGACTGGAACGCTTACAGAAAATAGGATAAAACTTGTTCTTCACGTGAATATTAATGGAGAAGATGACGAGAAGGTACTTTTATACTCATACCTAAATAGCTATCACCAAACTGGTTTGAAAAGCCCCCTCGACGAGGCAATACTTAGGTATAAGGACATTGACGTAAGGGATTATCAGAAAATAGACGAGATTCCTTTCGACTTTTTGCGTAAGCGCCTTTCCATCGTTGTTGAACATGAAAATCAGCGGTTTATGATAACTAAAGGAGCCCCTGAAGAGGTTGTCAAGATCTGTTCATACTATGAAATTGGAGACGTTATCGCCGACATAACCGGTGAAGCGCGCAGGAAAATTGAACAGAAATATCTAGAATTGAGCGCTGATGGTTTCAGGGTTCTGGGAGTAGCCTACAAGAGAATAAGAGAAGAAAAACCAGTATATGCTGCTGGCGACGAAAAAGAACTGGTATTCTTGGGTTTCATAGCCTTTCTAGATCCACCTAAGGAAACTGCGAAGGAATCGCTGCAATTTTTAAGCAAGGCTGGCGTGGAAGTGAAAATTTTGACAGGCGATAATGAACTGGTGACAAGAAAAGTTTGCGAGCATCTAGGCTTTGAAATTAAGGGAATAGTTTTGGGAAGCGAAATAGCTCAAATGCACGATGACGCTCTTGCAAGAGTTGTTGAAGAGGCAAATGTTTTCTGCAGAGTGACCCCTGCCCAAAAAGATAGAATAATACATGCTTTAAGAAACAATGGGCATGTTGTAGGCTTTCTAGGTGACGGGATTAATGATGCTCCTTCCTTGAGAAGCGCAGATGTTGGAATATCTGTGGATAACGCTGTGGATGTTGCAAAAGAGTCTGCTGACATTATCCTTTTACAAAATGATTTAACAGTGCTTCACGATGGAGTTTTGGAAGGAAGAAAAACCTTCGGCAACACTATGAAATACATTATGATGGGAACCAGCTCTAATTTTGGCAACATGTTCAGTGTGGCTGGAGCATCCCTTTTTCTGCCCTTTCTACCCATGCTCCCCACACAAATCCTTCTAAACAACTTGCTATACGACTTTTCCCAGTCAACCATACCCACGGACAATGTTGACCAAGAATACATTGAAAAGCCTAAAAGGTGGGACACATCCTTCATTAAAAGGTTCATGGTGTTCCTTGGACCCATAAGCTCGATTTTCGATTTTCTCACGTTTTTCATAATGCTTATATTTTTTAACGCGACTGAACCCTTGTTCCAAACTGCATGGTTCATCGAATCCCTTTCCACTCAGACCCTAGTTATATTCGTCATAAGAACTAAAAAGTCGCCCTTCTACAAAAGCAAGTCGAGCAGGCTTCTACTTTTAAGCAGCATAGCCATAGTCACATTCGCATTGATACTGCCTTTCACGCCTTTAGGAGCCATCTTCAAGTTTGTTGCGCCTCCCTACACATTTTTCTTTGTCTTGGCTGGGCTCATTGCCGCCTACTTAGTGCTTGTTGAAGCTGTCAAAAAATGGTTTTACAAGAGATATTCTTACCGCCTTGAACAAGTGCTGATACCGCCTAGAAAAATTGGCTTGTATTTGAGCAAAACTGCAAGACTCATTCAGAACATGGTTGCAATAATATGCTTACGGTTTGAAAGTGAAATTTCAATAGACTCCCTAGTTGAAAATTTGGCGGATAACTTGAGCTATCCCATTGACGCGGAGCAAATTTTCCACAACCTAAACCATTTACGGCGAGCAGGACTCATCACCATTAATTGGCGTGAAAAAACAGTAAAACGTGAAAAAGCAATAAAAGACTATGTGATGAAACATGTAGTCAGCGATCTCTGGCCCAGAATATCCGAGGATTGGCGCAGAATAAGCGCTTATATTCAAGCCAAATATGGAAACGCAAATCAAGAGTTTCAAGAACTTCTAGAACGCGAAATTCTTTTGAGAACTTAGGAGCATATCATCAACGGGAAAGGCATATGTAACGCTTTGTGATAAGACAAAAATAATGGCTGAAACATAGCATAAAAGCGGGCTTTAGAGAAAGATGCAAAGGACTGGTGTGGCAAAACTTCCGCTTCATTATGGCAAGGCACCTAGATGGCTAGTTATCCGCATGCAAAAACTCGCCAAAGAAATCGTGACAATAATTATTGACGAATACGGCAGCGGAGAATTCCTAAAACGCCTTTCCGACCCATTTTGGTTTCAAGCCTTAGGCTGTGTTTTAGGGTATGACTGGCACTCTTCAGGCGTGACCACCGTTCTCACTGGAGTCTTGAAACAGGCCGTGATCCCGGAAGAGCATGGCATCGCAGTCTGCGGCGGAAAAGGCAAAGTTTCAAGGCAGACACCCTTAGAAATTGAACGTTTAGGCGAAGAGTTCGGTTTTTCAGACGCCAAAATCGAGAGTCTCCGTTATGCAAGTAAGATGAGTGCCAAGGTTGATAATACTGCTATTCAAGCTGGTTATCAGCTTTACCATCATGCCTTTTTTGTTGATGAAAAGGGAAAATGGACAGTAATTCAGCAAGGCATGTGCCCCCAAGATCGCACAGCACGGCGCTATCATTGGCTTTCAGAAAACGTCAAAAACTTCGTTGTGGAGCCTCACAATGCCATAGTGGGCGAAGCGAAACGGGAAATAGCCTTGGACATGACTGCCAAAGAAAGCGAAGGATGCAGAAAAGCCTCCGTGGACTTGGCGTGCGAACCGCCTAAAAAGGTTACGCGGTTAATCATGTCTGTTAGACCAGCCTATCAGAAGTCCCTTGAAGATTGGCTTCCAGAAACAGCTCAAACAAAATGGAAAGAGTATCCAATAGACGTTTTGTCCATGCCTGCGAACATAAACTGGAAAGCCCTGCAGCAAGTTTACGAGTTTAAACCGAAAAACTATGAGGAGCTTTTAGGCTTTAAGGGAGTTGGCGCAGCCACGGTGAGAGGTTTGGCACTAATTGCGGAGCTGATTTACGGAGAAAAACCAAGCTGGAAAGACCCCGTTAAATATTCTTTTGCTTACGGCGGAAAAGACGGCGTCCCCTATCCAGTGGACAGAAAAGCCATGGACGAATCTATACAAATGCTAAAAAGAGCGGTTGAAGACGCTAAAGTGGGCGACACGGAAAAACTGAAAGCGTTAAACAGGCTTAGGGTTCTTATCCCGCCAACATGTTAATGAAAAGCAGTTTCAGTCATATTGACTAGATAGGTTTATATGGTGGTTTTTGAAGTTGCTTTGGAAAATGACAAGGAACAACTATGAATCTAATATTAGGCGTCGCAGCTTTCGTAGC
>JBNASL010000111.1:0-3842 GCA_049717905.1 Candidatus Bathyarchaeales archaeon
CTCCTGGAATGCTAACGTCTTCAAGCCATGGATCCGTTAGGAAACCGTCAAGAAAGCCGTGTCCAACTTTATCCCTTAAAAAGTGGTAAAGTATGGAGCCTTCATCTTTATCTTTAGGGAGCTTAACCATTTTCTTCTTGACAGCTTGCTTGAAAAGCGCCGCTAAAATTCTCTCTTTTTGCCCTGGGTATTCCTTATCCTCAATAAGCCTTGCAACAGCGGCCTCAAGGTCGTCTAAAAGTTGACTGGAGGGTTTTTCAGGTTCTATAATGTTGTATTTTCCAATCTCTCCTCCAACATCAATATGCACGTAGATTCCTAAACCCAAAGGATAAAGAATGTTGGTTTCACCTTCTAATAAGTCCAGATTCAATGTGTATTTTGGTTTTTCAGGAAGACTTTCCAAGTATGCCGCTAAGTACGGATGCTCTTTTAAAGCCTCATCTAATGTTTCGCAAACAGTTCTCTTAAATGGCCAAACATCCTCTTCTTTTTCCTCTTTTTTGAAAAATGAAATTTTAAGGCTTTAAATTTTGGGAAACGCGTTCAATTTAAGTTTGTTAGGCAAATGTGTTCCTCCCTAAACTTTTACTCCGCTTAGGGGCATAACCCTCAGCCCAATTTGGGGGTTGATTTCAAGGGTTATGGCGCTTTTTCTTTCGCCGCTTACGCCCCAAAGCTTAACAACCCTTAGGAGTTTAACATCAATTCCTGAAATGCTCGTGTTTTTCAGCACAAGGTAAACGTCTGAGCTTGCCCTTAACTTCATAATTGTTTCTTCAGAGAGGAACTGGGGATGGAAGGTGGCTATGACTGTTTTTTCGTCTGAAACTAGGTTTTTCATTCTGGTTACAAATGTTAGAAACTCTGATTCAGGCGTATTTACTGTTAGCACGCTTAAACTGTCAATAATTACGGCGTCGTAAAATCCCTTTTTTAATTCAAGAAAATTTGCGGTTACCCTTAGGAAAAAGGAGCTTAGAAAATCTGTCCATCTGCCCCCCTCAACATGCAGTGGGTAAATGTTGAGTTGTCCAGACAAATAGTAGGTGTCCACATCAAGCCTAACAGACTTCATCATTGAAAGATACTCTTTAACTGTTGCTTCACTAGAGATCACATAAACTTTTAATCCTTCGTTAAGCATGGCAGAGGCTACTTGCTGGACAAAAATGGTCTTTCCAGAACCATAATCTCCCTCAATGGAAATTAAACTGGGATGGGGTATCCCTCCGCCGAGATCCCTGTCAAGCTCTGCAATTCCTAAACTTATGACCCTCATTGTTTTCTAACAGCCTCCGCTTTTGCGGTTGCCCCATAATGGGTTACAAAAACAACTGAAACCAACCCATGTAGGGGAATCTCCGGTGCTCCATTTGGAATATGAAAAGAAATCTCAGCTTCTTCTCCAGCGTTTAGGAAACTATGCTTGTCTAGAGTGAAGGTATGGTTTGTTCCTGAAACCTTGACTTCTAAAATCTCATACTCCTCAATTGGATAAGAACTCCAAAAGGAATCATTTCCGTAAGATATTATTATTGTGTTCCACTTGAATTCATTCTGACCCTTAAAAAAGATAACATTAGAACCTGTGTTCTTCACAGTTATATTGCATTCTGTGGCGCTGACAGAATCAATCGTTAGCTGTAATGCGGCGTCGAGCCTTTCCCTCTCACGGCAAACATATTCTTTAACCGTGTAAGATGTTTCTTTTATCCCTTGGAAAACAGCTATCAAAAAAGAGGATGATATGGCAAAGAGAACTATTAAGACGATTGATGAAGTTATCGTCACTGAAAAACCCATTCAACCACCTCAAGACGGGGGTGCTGGAAAGATGTAGCTGCTGCCTATTCCCTTTGAAGGAACAATTTTAGCCTCAAACATTACTCCTTCTATATTACTTGAAGGATAAGCACTTATGGTGACCGTCTCCCGCAGCTCCTATACGCCGTCTCTATTGGCATCGGTTAAATTAAACTGGCCGCTTCCAGGCTCTGCACTGGAATTATAAGTGAAAAGCTGGGCTTTGCCATACTCGCCAACATAGACATCCAAGAAAGTGAAATCACTAAGCGGCAAGTATCCAACATTTTTTGCATATATAACAAAGTGTGATGGAGTTGTGGAGTTGTCTATTGTCGCGTAGACTATTTCTAACTGCATATTAACTATCCTTTTATAGTCATTCACATTTTGCGCTAGCTCGTTTTGAACAAGGTTTCCACTATAAAACGCGTAGGCGGAAAAGGCGCTGGCTAAACAAACAGAGGATATGACCATTATAATGTGGGACAAAGTTACTGAGAAACCCATCATACATCCCTTTTCATTGTTTCTGTTCTTTTAGTCCTGCTTTCCGCTATGGAAATAAGCCGTTTCACATCTTCAATGCCTATTTTTATTCCAGAAAGCACAGAAGCCTCATACATGTTCAGTAGCAGACGACTCCTTGTAAGCCCTTTCGACTTAGCTTTTTCAGCTGCAATTGCCAAAGAATAGACTTGATCGCTAGCGCCTTCTGGTAAAAAGCCTAAACGCTCATAGGATTGGGCAAGTTGTCTTACATCATCTGGAGAAAAACCTAAATCAAGAAGAGACCATACCCAGTCTAGATAGACTGTTCCCGAGGGCTTTAATTCGGGCTTAGAAGGGATTTGCTCCTCCACAGTGGGTTTAGCCTCTAAAACCTCTGCCTTCGGAACCTCTTCTTGCAAAGGTTGAGGCATAATTGGCTTCTCTTCAACTTTTTCCTCTGATTCCTTTTCGGGTCTTCCTAAAACTAGCGATTTAACTCCAGGAGGCAATCTTTCACTGTTTAGTTTTTTTAAATCTTTTTCGCTTGAGATAACCCTTAAAAGATTGAAGGGATTCTCAATCTCGCTCACAGCTGAACGTATATCCACAATAGATTTTTTAAGGTCGGTGACAGCTGTCCTCAATTCTTGAGATAACTTGTCAACATCAGATCTTATCTTGTCGATCTCCTTCTTTTCCACTTCAGCCTTCTCAGACTGCACTTCATTTCCCTTGTTCTTCTCGTTTTCAATCTTACCCTCTTCCTTCTTTGACATTCTAAACACTCCTGCAGAGACAGTTGATTATTTACTATAAGAATCTGCAATTTACATTTAAATTATGTGAAACCAGAATCAAGATTTGTAAAATTTGCAATTTAGATTCAAAAGTTTTATAATGTTTACGATTCTTAATCGAAATCCGACACAAAATATACATATAAAGAACTGCAAAACCAACTGTGGCGCGGGGTGCGGGATTTGAACCCGCGCGGCCCAAACGGACCACAGGCTTAGCAGGCCTGCCCCCTACCAGGCTAGGGCAACCCCGCAAAGGTATCTCTAACTCAATTTTTGCGTTTTCGCTTTTTCGTTATTAAATGGTTTGCGTGTTATTTTTGTTTTTCTTTAATAGTAGGTTTGTTATTGCGTCTGCTATTTTTTCTTTTTCTTCGTATTGTATTTGTTCGAAGAGCTCTATTAGTTTGTTTATGAGTAGTCTGTATCGTTTTGTGTGTTGGTTTAGGAGCCACTCTGCGAAGCCGTGGGCTAGTAGTTCTTTGGCGTGTTTTTCATTGTTTGTGTAGATTAGTATTGTGTCGCCTATTACTTCCTCCTCAAGTTGTTTTCCGTTTTTGAATTTTATTGCACCGGGAAACCATTTTACTTGAACCTCGTGTCCCATGCCCATTTCGTTTTTGAGGAGCTCAAGTTGTTCAATTAGTTTCATTTCTACTGAGTTTTTCAAGGCCTCTGGAAGGTTGTTTGGTCCTCTCACTTGTTTTTCACCTTTTTGCTTGACAGCTGTTTCCGAGGCAGTATCCC
>JBNASL010000112.1:0-3817 GCA_049717905.1 Candidatus Bathyarchaeales archaeon
GCAAGGGCGACGCAAAAGGAAGAGTTTTCACTTTTCCAATTCCCACATACTGTATAACTAAGGATTTCAACTGGGAGTCAGCGGCTTCCCAGAAAATTTTTGAGATTGCCGCCAAGTACGGTGCACCCTACTTTTCCAACTTTGTAAACAGCGACATGAAACCCGAAGATGTCCGGAGCATGTGCTGTCGCCTAAGAATAGACAACCGCGAGCTGCGCAAGCGGGGCGGAGGCTTTTTCGGTGCAAACCCGCTGACTGGAAGCATAGGCGTTGTCACCCTTAACCTTCCGAGACTGGGCTATTTGGCTAAGGATGAAGACGAGTTCTTTGAACGCCTAGAGACGCTTATGGAAACTGCTAAAGACAGCTTGGAGATAAAGCGCAAAGCCCTAGAACAGTTCACTGAGAATGGTTTATACCCATATTCTAGGCGGTATCTCCGCGGTGTTAAGGAAAGCTTTGGGAAATACTGGAAGAACCATTTCTCGACGATAGGGATTTTAGGCATGAACGAGGCCATAATGAACCTTTTCGGCTTTGGTATAGCCTCAGCTGAAGGATTGGAGTTCGCAGTGAAAGTTTTAAATTTCATGCGGGAGAAGCTTTCAGACTTTCAGGAGGAAACTGGAAACATTTACAATTTGGAGGCTACGCCTGCTGAAGGCGCAAGCTATAGGCTTGCGCGCATAGACAAGCGTAAATATCCAGACATAGTTGCAGCCAACGAGAAATACGTGGCTAGGGGCGCTGAACCTTTCTATACAAATTCAACACAGCTTCCAGTGGACCATGAGGCAGACTTGTTTGAGGCTTTGGAGCATCAGGATAGGCTTCAGACGCTTTACACTGGCGGAACCGTCTTCCACATTTATCTCGGCGAGAGACTTTATTCTTGGAGGGCCGCCGCTGAACTAATCCGCAAAGTAGCTTGGAACTTCCGTCTGCCCTACTTCACTTTGACACCTACATTCAGCATCTGCCCAACCCACGGCTACTTAAACGGCGAACAGAAGCAGTGCCCAAAATGTGGAGCCAGCTGCGAAGTCTACTCGAGGGTTGTGGGCTATTTGCGGCCTGTGGACCAGTGGAACGACGGAAAACAGGCGGAATTCGCTATTCGCAGAACCTTTGAAAAGGCGGTGGTTATTCCACAAGCATCAGTGTCAGCCTAGTGATACGCCTATGAAGTTCAGCGGTTTGCAGAAAACAAGCCTAATAGACTTTCCAAACAAGGTAGCAGCAGTGCTTTTCACGCCTGGTTGCAACCTGCGCTGCCCCTACTGTTATAACTGGCGGATAGTGGTGGATCCTAAGCCTCCTTTTCTGAATGAGGAAACTGCCCTGCAGATCCTGGAGGAGCGAAAACGCTATGTGGATGCTGTTGTGGTGACTGGCGGAGAACCCACAATTCATAAGGAACTGCCCAAGTTTTTGAAGAGGCTTAAGGAGAAGGGCTTCGCGGTTAAGCTTGACACTAACGGCTTTAACCCAAAAGTTTTGGAGGAAAGCCTGCCCTACGTGGATTATGTGGCCTTAGACGTGAAAACAAGCATGGAAAAATACAGCCTTTTAGGCGCAGCGGGCACAGCGGAGCTTATGCGCACCATTGAGGTTTTGAAAGTTGGCAAGGTGGAATACGAGTTTAGAACCACTGTTGTTCCAAAGTTGGTGGAAGAAGAAGACATGGCCAAGATAGGTGAAACGGTGAAAGGCTCTGAAAACTATGCCCTGCAACAGTTTATTCCAGGAGACACTTTGAACGAGGAATATAGGAGCGTAAAGCCTTATCCGCCGGAAACCCTTGAAAAAATGGCGGAAGCCATGCGGAAATATGTAGGCAACCTTATAACGCGTTTCTAAATTTCTCTTAAATGGGAAAGAGCCAATATAATTTAGTGATGGTTAAAAGGTAAGCACCTAGGACCTTTTTCACGGGTTCAGGCCCTTTCGCCCTTTTTGCTACAAATTAAAAAAGAGGGGAAATGTCTGGGAAATTGCGTCTTTAAGCTGGCGGTTTTCGTTTGAGAATGACTATTACTGCTATGGCAATGGCGATGATTATTGCGATAGCTGATCCTACAGTGTACATTTCGTAGGGGGGCAATGGTTTTTCTGGCGGTTGTGTCGGTGCTTCCGTTACGTATAGGACGGTTTGGGCGTATGACGGGTAGTAGGATTTAGAGCCAGTGAAAGTGGCGTAAACAGTGTACATGCCGGCAGTTTCAGGAGTGAACACGTAGCTGAACATGCCGCTTGCGTCGGTTACAGCATCGCCGACGTGGATGGAAGTGCCGTTCGGGTACATGACGTCTATTGAAACTTGGACGCCTTTAACGTTGATTCCGCGAGTCATGGGGTTTTCAAATTGTTTGTAGACGTAAAGCATCCAATCCGTCATGCTCTCGTCAGATACGGCGGGAACACCGTTTGGAAAGCGCAGTTTAATAGCGTCACTTTGGGTGCCCGGCGACATGTCCATTACTGTGCCTTTTATGATTATAGGTGTGCCAGCTGAAACGGAGATGTCTGGCGCTGAAACTGTGGTGGAGCTTGGGCCTTTACCTATAGCGTATATGCGCTGGTCGTAGGTGTCCATTGCGGCTATTATGCTGTCGCCTATTATTGCGCGTCCTCCCCAGCGGGTTTGACGGAACAAACCGTCTGCTCGCCATATTACTTCTCCTGTTGTGGCATTTAGGCATACGAGGGGAGCGCCGCGTGGTTTCGGATTTAGTGCAGAGTGTTCACAGTGGCCCACATAGATTTTTCCGTCAGTAACGAATAGGGGTATTGCCCACCAGTTATTGGTGATGTATGATTCATGGTAGGGGTCGGTCATGTTATATGTCCATAAACGCTTGCCATTTTTAACGTCATAGCAGTATACTGTGCCGCTGACCGACGCTGAGTAGAGTTTGCCGTAAGCAATGACTTTGTCTGGGCCGAACATTGTCAAGAGGGTGTCTGCCCAAGCGTCTGCGTAGGATTGGGGTTCAGTCTTCCATAGGTAGCTGCCGTTTAGGAGGCTGAAGCCGTAATTTACTCTTTCCTCTTTTACCCAAAGGGCTCCAACCATGGATTCTTGGCTGAAGGGACCCCAGCCGCCTTGGAATCCGCTTACAGTTACGTTGCCTTCAACCCATGCTGCAGGTGCCTTCCATGTTGTGTTGAATAGGAGTTGTCCTTCGGAGCCTTTCTTAAGGCTTAGTGCCCATAGGTTGACTTCTGTTTGGGTTATACGTGAGCCGATTACACGGTCGCATGGGAAGACTGTTACGATGCTTCCTGGCAATGTGCTGCCTGGAGTTGCTAATGCAGGTATTGATACGTTGAGGTCGTAGCCCCGGTTCGCGGCGTAGGTTACGCCTTGAACTTGGCTTCCCCAGCTTTCAGCCATTCCCGTTTTGCCCTTTGTAACCACATAGCTTGAGTTCCATTGGATTAGGCGCCAATTGGGCTTGGTGGCGTTGCCAATGTTAGTCATGAAGTATCTTAGAATTTCGCCGTTTGGTCCATAATAGTTTGTGCCTGGAGGTACACCTGTGATGTTGAATTTCAAGGTGCCGTCATAGGGGTCGAAGGCGTACCAGTTTTCTGGTGTAGGAATGAACCCTCCGCCTTGAATAACCCATAGGTATGCGAAGGCGCCGCGTTGGTTTCTGCTATTCCAGTATAATATTTGGCCGAAGGCTATTCTTCTGTTTCCCACCTTAAGGTCTTTGGACCATAACACTTTGCCAGTGTGCAGGTCCACTGCAACAACTTCTTGTTGAGGAGATGGCGAATAGAAGTAGCTTGGATATTTGTTGTAGTAAAG
>JBNASL010000113.1:0-3769 GCA_049717905.1 Candidatus Bathyarchaeales archaeon
AAAGAATCTGCGGGGAAGATTGAAAGGATTTGATCAGCACTTAAACCTTGTTTTGGAAGAAACAGAAGACACAACAGAAGCTGAAAACGCAAAGAAGCTTGGCTTAATAATTGTCCGCGGAGACAACGTCATTCTCATATCGCCGCCTCCAAGGTGAAAAATTTGGGAAAGGGAACACCATCCTTTGGAAAACGCGCTGGAAAAACTCTACACATACGGTGTAGACGTTGCGGACGAAGAGCTTATAATGTTGCAAAGAAACGGTGTGCTGCATGCGGTTATGGAGAAACCCCTGCTATTAGGAAATATTCGTGGCAGACGAAAAATCTTAACAGAGAAAGGATACGCTAAGACTCTTTCACGTTAAGTTGTGTGTTTACAGTTCGCCGTTGTTGTAATAGCCTTTGTCAATTTTGACGAATATTAATGGTCCTTTGCTTCTGGATAGTTCCTTGGCTTTGCGTAAAGTATTGTTAACAATATTTATTGTTTGTTCTTTGGTGTTGACGTATTTTCTCCTGTGTTCACCTAGCTCCATTTTTAGCAGGTTTTCGGACAAGATTTGTGTGCCGCAGATTTCTCCATTCTTGACAAGCGTTGATATTACTACTTCTTGCATTTCTCTTTTGTTTGGAAGATTTCTCCAGATGGGTTCTGCGTTGTTAATTATTTTTGTGATCTTGTTCCATCTTTTGAAGTCCTCGTTGCCTATCAAGAGTTTAACTCTTTCACCCCATTTTTTAAGCCAAATTCCCGTCCATAGGTCTATGAACTCTTCCAGCTCTTTCTGTTCTTTTTGGTAAATTTCCTCCAGTCTATTCGTAAGTTCGTATTCGCTTGCTTCTTTGCCTACAAGGTTCCAGAACACTTTAAGGTAGTTTGTAAAGTCTTGGCATGCTATCTGAAGGATTTTACGGTCAGAACCCAAAATATCCAGCATTGGGTTTTTGCTTTTCAGTTTTTCAGACAGCAATAATTCAATGAAGTTCATTGTCGCCCCCGCTCGAAGCCTTTCTCCAACCTATATTAGACGTAAGTTTTAATAAGCTTTATTTATAGTTGCTTCTATAACATTCTTAGATAACTTCTAGCCATATTCTCCATTCAGTAATATTTCAATTACCTTAAGAAAGCTGGGAGCTCATTTATGCTTTCAAGAATTAAGTCGGGCTTCTCATTTTCCAGCTCTTCCCTGGAAAATATTCCAGTTAGGACTGCAACGGTCTTGGCTCCAGCCTTTTTTCCAGCCTTTACATCTGTAACGGAGTCACCCACTACGGCGCACTCATCTATTTTAACACTGATGTGCTGTGCACATTTTTTGAGCGCTTCTGGAGATGGCTTAGGGAAAGGTGTATCTAGGGCTGTCACTATGCAGCAGAAATATTTGGCTAGGCCAAACTTTTCTAATTCCTTCATTACTTTTTCCCTTGGCACGTAACGCATTGTAAGCAGTGCAAGCCTTGCCTTCTTTGAAAGTTCTTCTAATATTTCAGATACGCCTGGTAAGGCTTTTGATTTGCTTTCTGTTAACGTGTAATATGCTTTTAGATAATTGCTCAAAAACTTTTCAGTGCTTCCTTCTGGTATTAAATCGTCTATTTGCTTGTTCTGTTCCAGCCTTCTTGGAATTTCTAAAGCTATTTTGGTGTTAAAATTTTTAATGCCCATACTTGTGAAGGCTTCCGTTAAGGCTGCACGGTAGGCTTCTCTGGAATCCACTAGCGTGCCGTCTAAGTCTATGATTAGGCCCTTAACTTTCAGTTTCACCGTTTCCCTTTCCCTCTTTCTGCTCAAATTTAGGCGTTTAACGCGTTAATTGTTTCGATAAGTTTTTATTTGTGCTTTCTCGTCTAAAGGTAACCCACTGGAAAATATAAATGGTTGAGGCGTGGAGTATTAGGCTATGGTAAGAAAGGCGCGGATACGCTTAACAAGCACCAACTACAAGAAGCTTGAAGAGGTATGCCAGGAACTGAAGGCTATTGCTGAAAAAACAGGTGTGAAAATGACTGGGCCTGTGCCTTTGCCGACTAAGAGGCTTAAGGTTCCGGTTTTGAAGTCGCCTTGCGGTGAAGGAACAGCTACATGGGACAAGTGGGAGCTGCGTATCCATAAACGTTTAATAGACATTGACGCTGAAGAACGCGCTATGAGGCGTATTATGCGTATTAGGGTTCCGGAAGAAGTGCACGTAACAATAGAACTTGTTTAACCCTTTTTCCGATTTCTACTCATTTACTTGTGATGCGATTTTAAAACGGTCAAGTCAATGGTGTAATTTAACGGGTGGCGAGGTTTTATTTTTAAAATTTAAAATTTTTGGTCTTGGAATTTGCTTTTTGTTTTTAATTTGGTTTAATTGGAGTTTGTCGGTGGGATGTTTTTTATGGTGGAGTAGGATGGCTGTGGCTGTTGCGGCTGTTAGCGTTGTTATGGCTGTGGCAGCCGTGAAGGCTGTTGTTGGGAAAGGCTCGGTTGTTGGCGTTGCAGTTGGAGTTACAATTGGTTCGGTCTTAACCAGCCAGAAGTCGCATTGACCAGCACCAAAAGAGTTTGTGTAGCCAGCAAGGGCGAATCCTTCATCAGAAGTAACAACCAAAGAGTAAGCTTGGTCATCGTAGACTCCTCCATAAGTTTTACTCCAAGCCATCTCAGGCGCCTCGGCACATCCGACCATAGGAAAAACCGCTAGAAGAAAGAAAAAGATTCCAGATAGGAGTAGAAACTTGAACCGCATAAATTCTCATCTAACAAAATTATTTAGTTTTCAAGCCTAAAAATTTTGCCAACACTCCAAAACACAAGTCTTTCTGTGATGCTGGGAGAGCGCCTTTCAGCCTAATTTACCAGTAGAAAGAGGTTATTATGGTGAGGGCCAAGCTTAATGCAAAGGCTGACGCCCACACTACCTTGTTCCATGAAAAGACTTTAAAGCCGTCAAGAATACCCAACGGAATCAGGTTAAAGAGGGCTATCCAAGCATTGAAAGCGGCTGCAAACAGCAAAATTGGCTGATGCATTGTAAGCCATAAAACACTCAGCACAGCTGAAAGAATTATGTTGGTTGAGGGCCCAGCTATAGATATTTTTCCAATGCTTTTTTTGCTTGCGAAGCCTGCTATAACAACTGCTCCAGGCGATATTATCTTAAAAAGCGGCGAAATTATCGATATCGCTGTTAAAATTATGCCTACAAACATTAGCCTAAACTCTGCCCATAACCCTTCTTTTTGGGCTGCAAACTTGTGGGCTAACTCGTGGATGAAAAAGGATGCTGTCACCAGAAGGGCGAAGACTAATAGCATAAGGGGGCCTCCAAGCGCCATATATGCCCCGGGAGAAATTCCAAGAGATAAGCCTATGCCCATAACAAGCAATGCGCCTATAGCCAGATGTTTAACCTCTTTAAGGCTGAAATAAAATTTCTTCTTCGCTTCCACAGGAATGTATGTAACAGTGTATTCATACGATTTCGGTGTTTGCGGAGTAAGCGTCAACGCCGGCTCCTCTTTTTTGGGAACCCGCGCCAAATCCATCCTTGGGCATTCATGGTTTTCTGGCAGACGGTGTTCTGAACAGAAATAGCCTCCACAGTAAGGACATCTGAAAGGTAAGAACACTTCTTTCCCGCATTTCTGGCATTCCATTTTGGACGCCTTTTCCAGCTGTTAGAATGCTGCTACTTTGCGCTTTATATGTTTCTATGAGCCTTGAGCTTAAACATTAATAGGTTAAATCTGGCTAATTCTAAAGCTGACCGGTTCCC
>JBNASL010000114.1:0-3761 GCA_049717905.1 Candidatus Bathyarchaeales archaeon
ATAGTGTCCTTAGCCGCAAACCACAAGTCCAGTCTGTTTTCCAATGCGTATCTAAAAGAGGCTTTGGCAAAGCTCTCTATGGAAGCGTCTAAATTGTAGATTCCTTGAAGGACGCCTGCGCCTTTAAAGCTTGGAAACCTTGCCCTATGCTCTTTACCATTGCTTTGCTTAACCAAAACTTCAGCCTCGGCAGAACGGTCAAATCTGATGCCTACACCGTCGTATATGTCGCCGAAGGCGTGTCTCGCAACCACTATGGGTTTTTTCCAAAACCGCACAGCAGGCAAAACATTGCTTAGGATTATGGGCGCCCTGAAAATTGTGCCATCCAACATGTTTCTTATAGTGGCGTTGGGGCTTTTCCACTCCTTCTTTAAATTATACTCCTTCACCCTTTCAGCGTTAGGCGTTATGGTAGCGCATTTGACTCCTACTTTCCATTGCTTAACAGCCTCAGCCGCCTGCACCGTCACCTCATCGTTAGTCTCATCCCTTTTCTTAATGTGAAGATCATAATATTCAACCTTCAAATCCACATATGGCAGAATAAGCTTATCCTTAACCCAAGCCCACATAACCCTAGCCATCTCGTCTCCATCAATCTCCACAATGGGCTTGTCCATTGCAATTTTTTCAGTCAAACCGATCACAGTGCCTCCAGCTATTTGTTATATTCCAATCCATTATAAAGAAACTTCCTATTTTTAATTTCTAACTAAAATTTTAACATGTATTTCAGCAAACATTTTATGCTAAACAGTGAGAAAATGCATGGAACAGGAATGATTAATTATACTGAACACGCGATATTTCGGATGATGTAAAGGAAGATGCAACAAAAATTTGGGAAAGGAGCTGATAAACAAAGTACTAAATACCGAAGAATTAGTCGCAGCCGCCTAAGTATTAGGGTCTCCTCCGCGTCTACTACTCAATTTATTCCAAAACTGATTCCAAAAAGTTTCTCTTTTTTGTGCTATTTAGGTTGCACGGAACAAAATTCGGTGAATTGGGCGGCGGATGCTGCCGTGCCATTTAGCATTTAGGAAAATCATTAATCCATACACGCGCATTATAAATTGAGGAAATTCCATGAACTTTGAGGAAAAATATCGTTTAATCATATATGTTAAGGAGATACGGGGGAAATGTCCAGTCTTTAAGGTTGGCGATAAAATTGTTGTGGAATCGCCGAAAATAGTTGTTGACGAAACTGATAACCTTTGTATTCATGCTTTGGGCTGTATTCTCTCAATGATGGTTCCCTTAAGCCATGGAGTTAGCTTTAAGCAGTTGGGCTTGGCGAAAGAGGAAGGCGAAAAAGGATATTTCCAATGCCTAGATCCTGGAGAACCCTATACCCACGGTGGAACAGTGCTTTTTGAAATAAGGCGGGAAAGAATCTAAAAAGCGGATTCACAAAGCTTTTATTGGAAATACCAAGTTAAATTAACGGAAATAATGGGAGGCTTAAATATGCTGGCTCAACTAATCCAGCTTATCCTTTACGCGTCTCTTCTAAGGGCTAATGAAACCAGATTAGAATGGGTTTTGCGTAACTTGGTTTTTGGCATAGTGTTGTTTTTCGTTGAGCTTCTGGTTTTGGCTGTGGTTCTCTATATTGCTGGACGGATTGTTGTGGGTGGAAAACGCGCCCTTTTCTCCGACGCCTTCATAATTGCACTTCTCGGAACAATTTTGTCAGGCGTGTTCGTTGTGTTTATACCATACAGCATTCTCGCTTTGCTTCTAAGTGTCTTTGTGTGGCTTCTCTTGATTAAGAGACTTTACGAGACCGGATGGCTTGGCGCCATTGCAGTGGGCATATTAGCCCTGATAGTCTTCGTAGTGGTTTTAGTTCTTATTGCGTTTTTCTTTGGCATACTCTACCTTGTGTTCGAGTGGCTTATCTCCATAGGGCTTTAAAGATTTCCAGTGAGGCTTCCAATTGGATGCTGCAAGGAAACGCACGGTTCTTTTAGGCTTGGCTTTTCTCTTTCTATTGCTTCTTGCATCATTTGAAAACACCGTTTTCTTCACCATTTTAGGCGCTGTCCTCCAGAACCAGCTTTTAGCCGTCGGAATGCTTTTCATCCACAACGTTCTTGTAATATCCCTAATTCTTTTAGGCATGTCTTTCTACGTGAATTTAGTGGTTTCAAACTTCTTTAAACGGGAGAATTACTCGTACATAGTGCTTGAACATCCACGGATCTTCGCCATAATATTCACGCTGGTAATAGTGTTTTTAAGCATATTGCGGGGAGGCACCCTCCTTTACGGCGGAATTATCCTTGAGACCCTGCCATTAATTCTGCTCATAAGCACGCCTGTGGGGCTTGTTGAAGGGTATGGCATATACTTTACACTCAAGAAAACCTTGAGCAGAACACTATCCACGAAGGATTTGATCTACATTTACGGCATATTCCTCGTCGCAGCCTTAATAGAAGTCGCCTTCATAAACGTCCTAATAACAATTTTAACCTGGTAAATAGGCAAGCTTGGTTAATCAGCGCCTAAACCCTCAATTTTCTTAAGCTTCCGCCTCAACTCCCTTATCAACTTCTTAATTTTAGGGCTTAGCTCAACAGGATATTTAGCGGCGTTTCTTAACCGTTTATATTTCTCTGGAAGCCTCGAAAGGTTTTCCAAAGCCCTTTTTCTTATATCCTCAAGTGTTGGAAAATCATAGACAACCTTTCCTTTTTCAACAACTTTAACAAGCAAAGGCTCCCCGTTTATTTTCTCGTCGTCTAATGCAATAATATCTTTCACGAAATTGCCCTCTGCATCCTTTAATCTGAAGACTTGCTTTCTTCCCGGAAGCGTAGCTTTACCCTCGCTTAGCTTCATGATAGGTTGAAACTCGCCTTTACCATTCACTTTTTCACAAAGCTTGTAGATTATGTCAACGTAAGGCCTATCGGCGGATGTTCCCATTTTTGTTCCAACACCAAACGAGTCTATTTTCGCCCCTTTTCTCAGCAGTTCCTCTATCCTATACTCGTCGAGGTCTCCGCTTGCAAATATCTGCACATAGCTAAGCCCGTTCTCATCCAGCATTTTCCTAACTTTCTTGCTTATGCCCACTAAATCTCCGCTGTCCAGCCTTACTCCGCGAAGCTTAAACCCTTTTTCTTCAATTTCTTTGGCGACGACTATGGCGTTTTCCGCGCCCCTAATGTTATCAAAGGTGTCTATTAGGAGGGTTGATTTGTTTGGAAAAGTTTTAGTAAAGGCTCTGAAGGCGTCTAATTCGCTGCTGAAAAACATAACGAAAGAATGGGCCATGGTGCCAAAAATCGGTATGCCATACTTCATCCCAGCCAAGACATTGGATGTGCCGGAACATCCCGATATGTAGCTTGCCCTAGCCACTTTCATTCCCGCATCCACGCCGTGCTCCCGCCTTAAACCAAACTCGATTACAGGCTTACCTTTAGCCGCATAAACAACCCTTGAAGCCTTGGTAGCTATTGTTGTTTGAAGGTTCACAGTGTTTAACGCGAAAGTTTCTATAAGCTGGGCTTCTATTATGGGCGCGGTAACCCTAATTAACGGCTCGTTTGGAAAGACTATAGTGCCCTCTGGAACTGCCCAAACATCACCAGTAAACTTGAAATTTCTTAAATAATCAAGGAAATCCTCTTTAAACCCTTGGCTCTTAAGAAATTTGATGTGGTCTTCAGTAAACCTCATTCTTTCAATGAAATGCAAGACCTGTTCTAAACCCGCAAACAAGAGATAAGAACGGTTTG
>JBNASL010000115.1:0-3739 GCA_049717905.1 Candidatus Bathyarchaeales archaeon
AGCGACTAATGGAACATGTTATGGTATTTGGAATGCTGATTTGCGGATGAGTAAATATGCTATTATGAATGGTTCAAGTGGTATAGTTATTGTGTTGGGGCTTGGGAAGAGTATGTAATTGTTTATCATGCTTAAAGTGTCAATTGCGATGGCGGCATACCATGACCATGTCTTTAGTTTTAACAATCCAAAGCCGATTATGATGTTAAGTATGCCGAAGGCTACAAGGTTTGCTGTGAGTGCAGGCCTCCATTCTACGTTCGCTAGGCCTAAGAGCAAGCATAATGGTGCTGCGAAGAGAAGGTTGAATAGTGCGATAAGCATAACGCCGAGCGGTTTCCTTTGCTTTGGCAGAGTTTGGTTTTGATTTTTGGGCTTTTTCTTGACTATTATATAATGTGATGTGGCAATTGTTGCTATGCATGTCCCTAAGATGGCGTTTAGACTCAGCGGCGTCAGAAGTATTGATGGTGTTTCAGGCAGTTTTGCGGTTTCAGGTTTAAACTGTTCTTCTTCCGAGTTTTGGACTTTAAGCCACTGAATTCCTTCTTCAGAAATTTTAGAATAGCCCAGAATTTTAAATGAATAGTAGGCTGTAGCGACAGCCACGTAAGCCGTTACAGACATGTTTTCTGGAACCCTAAAATCCAGATAGAAACTAACATAGTCGATGAAAAGCCAGTCTGCTGCAACAAACCATTTCACACCTGAAACACTCCATTTAACCGAACATGAATTCTGAATTTTCTCAATTTCTGGGTAAACCTCTATTGGATAATATCCGCAGATTTGGCTGTAGAACCCGTAAGGTGAAGCATATAGTTCAACATTTTCGGCATATGAGGGAAGAAAGACGTTAACATCAACCTGAAGGGGACCGTTGGACGGATGCTCTGTTGATAAACATGCCACACTTAATTCAAGCCTGTAAAAATCAGCCAGCGGGTAACCGTCACTCCGCCTTGACAAAGCAACACAAACACGGGTGAAATCTCCGCTTTTCTCGTCAAAGTCCAAAAGAATCATGTCCTCAGTGAAAAATGCACCAACAAGTCTAACATCCATGGACGTGAACATGAAAAGCAGCATAAAAACGACAAAAATAGCCTTAAATGAAAAACTCAAACCACCACCAAATAAAATTTTCATCTCTTTTCAATATAAAAATTTTCAAAAGGCTATAGAAAGCAATCGCCGCCAAAGCCTAAATCATTAAAGCGATCCATCTTTCCGTGTTATATCCTTTTTAGCAACGAATAAAAATCAGAGTTACGCCTTTTGAACATTTTATTGATATGTTTGTAGTTTTAGTTTCTTCCAGCTTTATGTTTTGTCATGACGGATGATTTCAGCTGTTATGCATTAAATTTAAGTTGTATGTCAATGCTATACAAGTCTTATTTCCTCAATCCCTACTCCACGCATTCTCTTTAACAGAGTTACTACGAGTATAAGCATGGTAATAGTCCACGCTATCATAGAGCACGCTGTTAACGTAACGTCCATGGACCATTTTTCGTTCGCCGTAAAAAATCCTCCGGTTACAGGCTGTTTGCCAGAAAAGTAATGGTAGAATAGGGCTGAAATACAGTTGAATGGCGATACGTAAGCGAATATTTTTAAGTCTATCCAAAGTGAGGAGTAGGATAGAAAGGACAAGATTAGGGGAATGAATGTTACAAAAGAGGCTGATTTTGGGGCTCTTAGAACCACAACTAAAAAGCTTAGAAAGGCTGAAAAGGCGTATAGAAATATTGCGCTTAGAAATGCGGTGGAAAGTAAGCCTAAAGGATTTTCTGGTAAAATTAACACTCCAAATTTGTGCCAAAACACTCCAATCATGGAGCAGAACATTATCGCAGACACCATTAACAACACTATAAGCGAGGAAGCCATGTTTTCCGCTACAAACTTTGAAGGTGAAAGCCTCGTATATTTTGTTACAAACTTTATTGACTTTGAAGCGTGGATAAGGGAGTCCGCTATTCCTGTTGCCACAGCGGAAAGGCTTATGATGGTTAGGCTTCCATAAGCCATCGATGTATAATCTCTAACAGCCCCTTCATACGCGGGCACGCTGGCTCCAAAAACATAAGCCCACATCAAAACCCAATACTCTACGAAAAGTACGGCCCAAAAAATGAGGGCTGGGTTAAAAAGTAAAGCTTTAAGGCTTAAGCTAAAATATTTTGTCAACTCTTTTTCACCTCTAATGCCAGTTCATATACCCTGTCAAGGCTTTCTAAACTTAGAAAGGGTTTTCCACGGCCCACTTTAACGAGGCTTATGGTTTTACCTGAAAACGTCATTTTGATGAGGGCTTCGGCTTCTTCCTTAAAGGATAGTTTAGCTTTCAACAGTTCCTCAACTAAAACTGAGCCGTAGAGGGCTCCCTCAAACATAAAGAAAACCTTCCAATTGGAGAGGTTTCTAAGGAGCCATGTTTCATGAGTGTTTAAAATTATTATTCCATCATAACTTGCCATGTATTCTATAAGTTTATTTTTCCTGGCAGGGTCTAACTGTTCGAAGGGTTCGTCTAAAAGAACATGTTTTGCATGTGCGGAAAGGGCTATTGCCGTGCAAACAGCTTTCATCTGTCCAGCTGAAAGCTCATGCAGCTTCTTGCCCTTTAAAAAGGCTTCACCTATTCCCAAATCACCCAGAATTTTGTAGGCGAAGGCTTGGTCCCTGCCAGTCAAATCAGCGTATAACCTTATCAAATCGGAAACCCTAATTGACAAGAGAGATAAAACTTCTGGAAAATTTACCATAACAACTCCAGTTTTTGCGTATATGCCCTCTACGCTAACACCATCCACCAAGATTCTGCCTTTCCTTATATTCGTAAGCCCACACAAAGCCCTAAACAGGGTTGTCTTTCCAGAACCATTCGGTCCCAGAATAAGGCTCTTGCAATCAAAGACGGCGTTAACATTCTTCAAAACAGGCTCCTTAAGCTTTCCATACGAAACCTCAAGATCTTCAACGTATATCATTTATATTCCACAACACTTTCTAATTCAACTAATCAAAATAAAAACTTATAGCGACTAAAAATGAAACATTAAACTATGAATGGGCGGATTCGGAAAACTACCATATCGATTAGTTTTGGCTTAAAATTTTTAAAGTTTGGTCTATTATAGTTAATGAATGCGGTGTTTGAGTTGTCTGGGGCTTGTGAAGAGGGTGATTGGAAGGCTGGTTTCTATTATGACCTTAAGTTTGTTGTGAGCATATCCTATGTCACCTTTATGGTTGCTTTCATCGCCATAAGGGGTTTGTCAGGTTTTACAGATTTCACCGTGATTATTTTGATTTTCTTGTGCATTGTTACATATTTGGATTTGCAAGAATTTATTGAAGTCAAAGTCCCACGCCACGGATGGAAATGCTCAAAAAAGATCTACAAGTTTGCCTCAGCTCTTCTAATAATTTCGCTCTTTCTAACTCCAATGGGAGAATATCTTCTTAACAGCGGACTGGCCATAAGGCTTCCCTTTTTCTTCTTTCTATCAATTGGATTGATGTCTATTCCAATGTTGCTCGGATTGATATTCGCCTTAACTTGCTATTTAGATTTTGAAAGTTTACAGCGGTTCTGCAGGAGAGATAAAGAAATTTCCGCAGCACTCTTAAAGCACAGCTACTTTTACTCCAAAATCTTTGGACGAAAATCGGCAACAAAACCCTTGAAATAAATTGATTATTCCATTAGGAGACACTAAAAGAACAC
>JBNASL010000116.1:0-3676 GCA_049717905.1 Candidatus Bathyarchaeales archaeon
TAAGCGAGTATTTACAGTTTTATGGAATCAGAGAAAAATATTTCCAAATAGCAAAATTTCTTGCTGAATATCACGATGCTGGAAAAATGCATATTAATTGGAACTTTAACTCAAAAGAGGGCCACGCACATCATTCATTAGAGTATATGTTGGAGAAAAAAATTGAATACTCTGAAAAAAATCTGGATCCTGTTCTAAAGTTTTTAATTTTGAAGCATCACTCATCACTTTCGGATTTTATCAGAGAAAAAACAATAGAGTATAACGGGAGGAAGTACTCAATTAAGAATGTTTTCAACGCACTTTTCAAAGATGCGATAAACTCTTCATTAAGCAAAATGGCCAATAACCAATTTAGTTTGATAATCGATATAGTTGATGTTTTTGGGCTTTTCAAAATAGCTGACGTATGTTCAGCAAAAGGTAAAACAGTGCAGTTAAAACGTCCATTAATCACAGAAGATTTTGTGAAGCAAGTTGTCGCAAAAAAACTAGATGAAGTTAGGTGGAATGAGCAGAAGACTCTATCTACTCTGCCTAACATTTCAATGCTTAGAGCGTATACTGGTTGGGGAAAGACCGATGTCTCATTGCTATTTTTTAAAGACAAAAATGTTTCGAAGGTATTTTATCTTCTTCCCACGACGACTGCAATAAATAATTTTTTTGAAAAACTCCGCAAAGCATCTAATGAAGAAGTTGCAAAATACTTCTACTTTCTTGACACTGAATTAAAGGAAGATTATGAAAAACTCTCGAACCTATATTTTATAGAGAACTTCACAGCACCTTATAACATAACTACGATAGATCAATTTTTATTGTCTTTTCTTCAAGTCGGAAAATATTATACCAAACGTGTTATGTTCAGGAATTCCGGTCTAATAATAGATGAAGTTCATTTACTAAATCCACTAATGCTCGACTTATTAACATTTTTCATCAAAAAATATGCTACAACTTACAAGTTCAAAATTCTTTTCATGTCAGCGACTTTGCCTAATGCTTTAATTAAATATTTATGTGAAAATTTTGAGATAAACCATTTTCTTGACTATTCTAAGGGTTATGAGGAAAAGCGACGGGTATTATGGGAATACACGTATGAGCAAATTGAAAATTCTGTAGAAGACATTATCCGAGAAAAGCAAAGAGGTAAAAAAGTCTTAATTGTTGTCAATACTGTAGAAGACGCGAACAATTTGGGCAAAAAATTTGAGAATGACTATAAATTAACCTACGGCAAAGATTTTATAGTTTTTCACGCAAGAACCATGTATAAAGACAGAAAAGAAAAAGAAAACTGGTTAAATAATAACCAAGAGAAACCGCACATTACTATCGCAACACAAGTATGTGAAGTTTCGCTAGATCTGTCTTATGATATCATGTTCACGGAACTTGCTTCACTTCCAGCGCTTGTTCAAAGGTTTGGCAGAGTTAATAGATATGGGAATAAAGCCGAAGAAATAAATGTCTATATTTTTAAGCCACATGTTAAAGATCCACAAAGTTATCCTTATTCTGAAAGTGACCTAAAAATCTCTGAAGAGATTATTAGAGAACTTGAAGGTAAAAATCTGCTTAATGAAAAACAATTGATAGAAAAAATAGATTTGTCTCTCAGTTATGAAGAACTATTAAGTGAGATAACCTTTGCAAAAAGAAGCATCAATATGCAATACTGGGAAGACCTATTGAAATTTTTTTACTCCTTTGATGTAAAAGATGAGAAGATATCCCGAGCACTAAATTACAGAGAAGGCTTTACTACGTTGGTGATTCCACACCCAGACTGCATCAAGGACCCCATGGGAACTCACGTAGCTGAATTATTGCGGAAGGATTTTTCATATAAAAGTTTCGATGAGAAAAGTAAGTTAATAGCGGAATTAAAAGAATTGGCTGTTCCCATTCCATTTTGGTGGTTGAAAAATGTAAAACTTGAAGAGAGTGTTTTCCCAGTAGCGCACTTTAAGGACACAATTTATAACTTTAAATACGGATTTCATAAGTGAGGCGTAATAAATATATGAGCTATAAAGAAATGCTTTTCAAATTTTTGGAAGATGATAAAAACGTGCAATACTGCCTACCTATTGTAAAGAAGCTTTTGCAAGCTAACTTTCGCGGCGGTAATTTTGTTATAACAGTTGATAAAACCAACGAAAAATTGATTATTGCACCCGATGAAATAAAGACAAAGATTCAAACAGTTCTTGATTTTATAGTAAAAAAGGCTTTACTAGAAGGTTACAACGTGCTAGTTACTCCTTGTATAATCAGCAAAAAACAAGCCCCAAATTTTTATTTGGAAGAAGAAATTCCAAAATCGGAAGAATTATGGAGGTTTCTCTACCTCTTATTAACTGGAGTGCATGGTTTTGATTATGTCTTAAATCTTGAAAATACTCCAGCGAAGGTAACTGAAAGTTTCAGAGAATGGTTAACGAATAAAAATTATTTGATAATAAGCACTGAACGTTCTGGGCTAAATGTCAAGGAATTACTTTCAAGCTTAAAAATACCTAAAGGATTAACATTAGAAGAATTTATAATGAGCTTCATATTTCTGTCATATTTCGCTAAATTCTGGAAAGACACGCAAAAGACAATCGAAATCGCTAAGGATTCTGGGAAGCTTCTTTCAGAAATATCTAATGATACTTCGTTGGTTATTTTTGTGCTTTCGCGGCAAAAGAAAAGAATGTATGTTTTCCCCAGGCTTAAGGAGATCCTAACAGAATATTATGGCGACTTCTTTTTAAGCGACGATCAAATCCCGAGCATCTGTAGATTCATTTTTTCACTTTACATAAGCGATGTAAATTATAGAGAGATATCTGTAGGAATATTGAACAAATTACTTTATTATCTGCTTCAAGGGCATGTAAATGGTGAGCTTCTTTCAAGAGCCGTAGAACTTAAAACAAATTATGAGCTTAGAAAGAAAGAGCATAAAATTTTTGGCTTACAAAATGCACAGCAATTCTTTACAAAACTTGGATAGGTTATATTTTAAATTTGGTTACTCCGTATCCTGCTGTTTTGTTTCCTCCTATGTTTGAGTATTCTGCGTATTTTGCCAGCATAACTGTCACCCTATTCCATTCACTTTCCAAATCTTTCATCTCGTAGGCGCACCAACCCACAAACCCCACAGCTTTCTTATCCCTCATAACCGCCAACCTAGTCCCAAGCCTATAACCGCAAACCCCCACATTCTTTGCCAACCATTCTTTATAAGCCAAAAACTCCTCCTTGCTAAAACGTCTACCATCACTAAACTTGTTCCAAACACGCAAAAGCCCAGAAAAAACCCTAACAGCATCAGGAAACATCCAACGGTAACTGCTACCCAAACACGGCAAATAAGTAGGCGTTTCAAAAATAAGCCTAAAACGCTCAGTTGCGCTAGCCTCACGTTCTAAATCCGCATAACTTTTACTCTTAATGCTTAAGGAAGCTATACGAAAAACAGTGTCAAAAATCAAAACACTGTTCTGCTTCTCAAAAAACTTCAACACGTAACCAGCCAAATCATCCCTCAAAAACCTAAAACCTACACGACAAGGATAAGCAGGATCCAAAACAAAACCATTCTCAACCCGCGAAACACTATGGAAACGCAAAGGCGTAACACTATAAGGCTTAGAAACATCCAACTCATGCAAAA
>JBNASL010000117.1:0-3587 GCA_049717905.1 Candidatus Bathyarchaeales archaeon
CAGCACCGCGGCAATTTTTGCAGCCATTCTAGCCAATGTTCCAGTTTTGTAAGCGCACATTTGCAAATAGGCATTCTCATCTATTTTGTCAGCGTTTGCCATGCCCCTGTGCCATGCTATGTCCATGGCTTGGCCTAGGCTTAGGCTTATCATTTCCTGCACATAAATCTCATATATTCTTGCAAGTTTTCCAGCACCTATTTTTTCCCGATTTTCAATTAATGGTAGAAGTGGCAGATAGTACATGGTGTTTCCAGCGTTTACAGCCACATCTAAACCGTAAATTTTGTAGGTGCATGGTTTTCCTCTTCTAAGTTCTGAAGCGTCTTCTATGTCGTCTATCATTAGGGTTCCGTTGTGGACAACTTCTGGAATTATGGCGTAGTCTACATAGTCTTCAGGGTTTTTTCCAAGGGCTTCGCATATCAACAAGAAAAGGGTTGGACGCCATCTTTTGCCGCCTCTATCTAGGAACTCCCATACGGGTTCAGCTACCGCCTTATTTATAGCGTCTATGTTATATGCATGCCTTGGAGGATTAACCTTAAAAACAACTGCCTTCTTAGAAAAAATTCTGGGGATATACTTTTCAATAGCCCTATTTATGATGGGAGCTTTCTCTTCTAGAAAACGTTCAATGTCTAAACTCAAAATTCGTCTCTCCTAGCGTAACCTTCTATGAGAAATCCTCTAGTCTTTAACCATTCTGCCGTTTTACCCGTTATCACAATAGGCGTTTTATGCAGTTTTTGCGTGTTTTCGGCTCCCACTAAAAACATGGAATTTCTCAGCTCTTCGATTAAGATACGCAGCACCTTTTCTGTCTCTTTTACGCCCTTAACGGCAGCTTGCAAGACTGGCTGTGCGAGGCTTGCTAGGCTTGCCCCTAAAGCCAAAGCTTTAGCTGTATCCAAACCGCTGCGTATTCCGCCAGAAGCTATGACTGGAATCTGCACTGTTTGGGCAACTTCTACTATGCTTATCGCCGTTGGTATCCCCCAGTCCCAGAACGTTTCGCCCAACTTGCGTTGAAAAGTGTTTCTCCTACTTTTTGCACGGAAATACTCCACTGCAGCAAAGCTTGTGCCGCCGGCGCCACTCACATCCAATCCCTTTACGCCTACAGCCTCAAGCTTTTTCGCCTCTTCAGAGGCTATTCCCGCTCCAGTCTCTTTTACTATTACTGGCTTGTCAAGTTCTTTGGCAACTTCCCCTATTTTTTCCAGTACTCCTTTAAAGCTTGTTTCGCCTTCGGGCTGGATGGCTTCTTGAAGTGGGTTCAAGTGTATTGCCAAAGCATCTGCGTCTATCATTTCCACAGCTTTTCTCGCCTCTTTCATGGCGTAGCCTCTGGCAAGTTGAACGCCGCCAATGTTTGCTATTAAAAAGGCTGTGGGTGCCTTCTTCCTAACTATGGAAAAAGTTTTCTCAAGTCTTCTATCTTCTAAGGCTGCCCTCTGACTTCCAACACCCATCCCCAACCCTAATTCTTCAACCACCTTGGCTATGGTTGCATTGATTTTTTTAGCTTCTTTTGTCCCTCCAGTTATGGCACTTACCACCATGGGCGCAGAAAACTTGTGGTTAAAAACCATTGCGGACAAGTCTATTTTGTCTTTGTCAATTTCTGGCAAAGCCTTATGGACAAAATAAATGTCTTCAAAGCCCGTTGTGGCTTTTCTCGCCTGCACATTATAACTTGTGGCTATTCGGATGTGGTCCGCTTTCCGTTTTTTTGTTTTTTCAGCCAATTCTCTTATTCCTTCTCTATTAATGTGCCCTTCACCTTATCTCCTTTAAGAACTTTGTAAATATATTTTGGCTTAGCTGCGTTGAAAACAAGTATTGGGATTCCCTTTTCTACTGCGGGTATTAGTTCCGCTATTTTGTTGGACATGCCGCCAGTCACGTCGCATGCGCTTGAGCCGCCGAAGAATCCTTTAACTTTTTTTAGCTCTTCCAATGTTAAGCGGTCGAACATTTTTGCTTCTGGGCTGTCTTTTGGGTCAGCATTGTATAAGCCATCCACATCCACACCTATCAAGATGTTTTTTGCGTTGAATCGCATGGCGAGGAATGAAACAAGCTGGTCTCCCGAAAGGATTGTGAAGCCTAGTTCGGTGTCGAATACGGCGTCTCCGTAGAGAACTGGGATGAAACCCATTTTTAAAAGCTGTTTAAGAGGTGATTCCTCAAAACATTGGATTCTTCCATTACGTGTCATCGCACATGAGGAAGGTGTAATGCTTACTGCTGGTATGCCCCGCCATATTAACGCGTCCATAAATATGCCATTAAGCACTGTCATAACATGGTGGGTTTCGGCGAAACCTATTATTTGTTGTTCCTCTTTGAACCCTTCTTTTATTGCATGTTTTTGGGCTACTGGGTGGCCGAAGCTTCCTCCTCCATGGACTATTATCAAATTTCTTGGATTTGCCTCTTGCAGCTCGTCAGCTATGCGGCTTATAACCTCCATGTGTACTCCAAGTTCTGTGCTTTTGTCTGTGATAACCGAGCCGCCTATTTTCAAAATTGTTGGTCTAGCTTGGCTCAATTCTAACTCCCTCATCTGTTTTTCTTGCTATGAAAGCGTTTCCTCCAGACCTTTGAACAGCCTCTAAAACCTTTTCAAGTTTATCCTTATCTGTTAGGGCTATCATACATCCACCGCCTCCTGCGCCCGTTAGTTTTGCGCCCAATGCCCCAGCTTTCCGCGCGGAGTTTATAAGCCACTCTAAGGATTCGTCTGAAACGCTTAACCCGTAAAGAAGTGCATGGTTAAAATTCATTAGTTCGCCAAGAGTTTCTAAGTCGCCTTCTTTTAGGGTTTCTATGGCTCTCAAAACTATTTCACGGGCTGTACGCAGCATCGCCTCAAAAATCTGAGGATGCTTATCCCTAACACTTCGCACTTTTGAAACTTGAACACGGGTTAACCTTTCAACACCAGTGTTGCCGATAACAAGGGGAATGTCAGCTTTAACATCAAGAGGTTTAAACCCCGTGTCCATCTGGAAAAGCAATGTTCCGCCAAAAGTTGATATTGCAGGATCCACTCCAGAAGAAGTGCCATGCATAATTTTTTCAGCTTCAAATGATATGCGGAAAACCTCTTCCTTTGTCATCTTAACGTTTAAGAGGGCGCCAACAGATGCAGCCACCGCCGAGGCCACAGCCGCTGAAGACCCAAGCCCAGCGGCGACGGGCACTGTGGAACTGACTTCTATGTTTAAGCCAGCTTTTTCTCCGGAAATTTCCAAAACTTTTTCCACGGCGCATTTTAATGGTTCAAGCTTCATTCTTGCTTCTTTAGGATTTCCCTCTTCAACCTTAAAATTTCCGTTTTCAAAAATTCCTGCAAGGTTGAGGTTTGATGAACGAAGAAAAAGTTTCTTGTCACTGCGAAATTCTGCTTTTGCATAGGCCCTTTTGTCTATGGCTAAAACGATTGCTGGTTCGCCGTAAACGACAAAATGTTCTCCGAAAAGTATGATTTTTGCGGGAGCTGAGGCAACTACCCCCATTCTAAATCACTATTTTGCGAATTGCACGGCGGCGTACCCAACCACACTTGAGTAGTCGCC
>JBNASL010000118.1:0-3568 GCA_049717905.1 Candidatus Bathyarchaeales archaeon
CTGGTCCCTCGTTATAAGGCGCGAAGAGGTTACGCGGTTTATCTAACCAGCTGCCTGCAATAGAGTACCATTCTCTAAGTTGGGCGTCTATTGGTCGCGTCCAATATTCAGATGGAAGCGTGTGACCAGGATAGGAGGGTACTGGCTCTTTCTGCACGATTAATGGGAGTTTGTCGGTTTGGCTGGGCAGGTAATATGCAGGACCTGTGTAGTTGTACCATTCGCCGGGGAAGACAGCTTGTACATAGTATGTGCCAACCTGCTTGGGGACGTAATAGAATCCTGCCATTCCCGTTGACCACGTTTTCTTGGTGAATGTTTCCGTTGAATTGTCAGGCTTTGTAATGATTATTGTTATGTTCCAGCCATGTGTCTCGGCATACAGGTAGTTTAGAAGCCCGAAGTTAATTAGAACTGATTGATTGACGCCAACAGGGTTTGGTATAGCATCAATCAATGGGTATGTCTTGTATGTTGCATATCCTTTAACGCTTGGTATAGTGAATAGCGGAAAAGCAACAGCCAACATCAGAATCAAAGCAACAGCGAAATTTGCCATATTTCGAATTTTCACTTCTCTCATTCTCCTTTTTTTATTGAGCGCTTGGCTCCGCAAAATTTATTGCTGCATTTAATGCTTATATAGATTACTTATAAAATCGAAAAATGAGTATTTGAGTCTTTTTTGATTGTGCGGGCAATTTTCTTGGGGAAGGTTTGCGCTGAAGGCGTTAAGGATCAAAATCCAAGCATAAGCGAAGAGGAGCTTATTGAACTTGTAAGAGAGCGCCTCATGTTTGAAAAGCGTTTGAGGGGAAACTTAGTTGGGCTGTATTACATGTAATCTGGCGCTTTGGCTGTCAGCTATTATGGCAGGGCGCGTACAACTGTGGACATGGATGTTGTTGTTGCCGTTGTTGGGAGCGAATGGCGCGGCAAGCTTGTTTCGGCTTTGAGGCATGTGGGCTTAGTTGTGGAAGAGAAGAAAAAGAAGGGACACTCCAAATCCTAGAAAACATAATTGCACAGCAGGATTAGCAGCTACAGCCACTTTGTTTTTTCTTTTTTCATTAGGTTTCGCCTATCCATAGGGTTTGGTTTAAGCCTTTAAAGTGTTCGTCGCCCGTAACTAGTTTTGCGTTTAAGGTTTTCGCCGTCGCCAGCATTATGGCGTCGAAGAGGCTTGGGGTTTTTAGGTTTTCTTTTTTGGCTTTTTCTGTTAGTTGGATGTACCATTTTGCCGATTCTAGTGCTGCTTCTGCATCTATTTGGGTTATTTCTGTGGTTTCTTCTATGGTTTTTAGGCGTTCGCGGATGGCTTTTTCTTCGGCGCCTTCGCGCATGTATTTTCGGGCTATTTCGGCTAGGACGATGCCTGGCGTGTAGGCTTCTTCGGCGTTTTGGATGGTTTCTTTTGCTTTTTCGCCTTGGCTGCTTCCTATGAAGATTTCAATCCAAGCGTAGGAGTCAACTACTATCGCTGCTGCTGTTTTCACCGCGGTCTTCCTCCGTGAAGGGTTTTATTTTGCCTTTGTCTGCGCCGAAGACTTGGCTGAGCCGTTGTTTGCGTTGTTGGGTGATGAAAAGCCTTAAGGTTTCGTCTAGGGTTTGGGCGCCGAGTTTTCGGCGTAGTTTTTCCAGCATCTTAAGGGTAGTTTTTGAAACTCTTATGGTGGTTGTCTCGCTCATACAGTTTCACATATACAAATATACAATATACATGAATATAAGCATACCGTGTAGTTTATAGCGCGCGCGTCACTGTTTTCGCCATATGTTGTATGGGCATTTGTTCCAGCAGTAGCTGCCACCTTTGAAAACGCAGTTTCTACATTCTGGTCTGTCGAAAAAGCCTAGGCTTGCTCAAAACGGTTTCACATGAAAATAAGAGTGCAACTACCCATTTAAGTTTTTACAGTTTAGTTCTGGTTTGAATTCAGAATTCACAAAGCCTTTCTTAACCAAGGCTTAATTTAGCCTTAGACGGGTACACAAGGGCGTCTAAACTTGAAAATTGAATCAGCCATTGTTGCCGTTACTGCAGTTTGCGTATTCCTAACCTTTTACTTCTCCATGCTATCCTTTCAAATGGTTGATGACGCCTTAAAAGGGCAGATTGTAATCCTTGCAGTTTTATCTCTTTTAACAGGAATTCTCATTTTTGGATGCTTGATCATTTACCTTGGAATTAGAAAGGTTTTTGTAAGAGCTGAATTGAGGAAAAGCGAAGAGTCTATAGATAACGCGTAAGAAGCCCTAATTTTCTTGTTAAATTGCTAAAAGCCATGGTGCATAAAACTTGGCGAGCAGCAGTATGACAAAAGAGGATAGGGGCACGGTTATATTGTCATCAATAGGGTGGGACTCAAAATGTTCTATAAAGGATGCTGCGGCTCCAGCCATTATTCCAGCCGCTCCCAACACTGCCCCAGTAGGTATTGAAAAAGTTGCCATGGCAAGGTTTCCCCACCAAGACTTCGTTCGCTTCTTGTAAAGAAGATTCCTTACAACGCCTGTAACTGCGTCTCCGACGGACATGAAGATTACGGGCAGAACTCCAAACCAGAAGTTCCCTTCTGAAAGGATCCATCCAAGGGTTAGTATCGTTCCCCACATGATGCAGAATGAAACTTCATAAGAGTTGTCCTCTGTTTGAAACCAGTACAAAAGTTTTCCCCTCTTGTGGGGTATGTAGAGGAAAACTGCCAAAAGCATAGCCATGATGAAGGGCAGTATGGGAGTTTTAAAAATGAAGGGCACGAGAGTTGCCACCACCCCGCCAGTTAAAATGTGTATAACCTTCCTATCGTAGTAAACTGCAACATTATTTTCTAAGCCGCACTCCTTCATATAGGTGTAAAGGTTGGCTGTTAGAAAATACGCCGTGAAAATAACCCAGGCAAAGAGCAAGACTGTTGCAGCAGTCTCCTCAACAGATATCATAGTTTAACTATATCTACACAATCAGTATAAAAAATTGATGCTTAAACACCGTCTTGAAACTTCTTGAAATTGGTGGTGGGGCCGGCCGGATTTGAACCGACGACCTTTCCCCGAAACAGCCCGCAAGGCTGTTCCAACGGGTTTCTTCTTTTGACCGCTCCAGAACTTCTTCATTCCGCCTCGGGCGGTCCGCAAACCCGTTTTGTTGGGTTCTGGAGCCCGTCGTCATACCGTGCTAGACTACGGCCCCTTTTTTTAAGCATTAAGTTTTAGTGTGAAAGAGTAAATATATGCGTTTTTCTAGTTTGTTTAAAATTTTTGGTCGTAGAGACGGATGCGGCATAACATTTATTATCATCTTTGGTGGTATTATGTGGGTTTGGTGGAATTGGCTGAAGCATTGGCAGTAGAAGTTTAAAGGAGAAAGCCTATTAGAGATGTATAAAGCAAGAGGCAGCGACGCTGTTGCTGTGTCTGGAAGGTTTGTTCTTTATCAAGATTTAGACGGGAAAACCTATGATGTGGAGTTGCCCCTAACTTCGGCTGTGGATCCTGCGCAGCTGCGGGAAGAGCTTGGCTTGCCATCTTACATTGACCTGAAGTATTTTCCCATGCGAAGTGCCGT
>JBNASL010000119.1:0-3561 GCA_049717905.1 Candidatus Bathyarchaeales archaeon
GCACTCCTGGAACATCCGGTATTGAGACGTTTAACTGTATTCCAGTTCTCCAGTCTACTACCGGTATGAAGCCAGGCCTCCATATTGGAGACCCAGGACCAAATCCCAACCATTCTGGGCTGGCTGCTTTTGTTGAGTTCCACATTATCAGTCTGTTATTGACACCGTCAAGCATGTAGACTAGCAGTTCACCGTGGGGGCCGAAAATCGCGTTGGTGGACCATGAGCTGAGGCTTGTTGTTGCATTTTGTAGTTTCACTAAAAGTCTTCCTGTGAAAGCGTCAAACATTTGCCATTCGGGGGCTGTGGTGCTCCACAAATAGGCAAAGGCTCCATGCTGGTTAGGCGAGTCATATTCCAACACTTGGCCCAAGTTTATCTGAGGCATGTCCTCTCTTCTCCACACTTCTTCCCCTGTTCTTAGGTCAACGCATACAACTCCGCTCAGCGCCGGATCAAGAAGACCTGTTTGGAATATATTGTAGTAGAGTCTCCCGCTTATCACCACTGGCGGCGTGAATTTCATTTCATAGGACATTCCAGTATAGTAGTTTGCACCGTAGCCAAGCTCTCCTCCTACAATGCCGCCGAACGCTAGTTCTTTAGTCCATACTATATGGGGACTGTCTGGCGCATCCGCATATGGACTGTAGGCTCCGCCTGTGTCGAATGGCCGAACCATAGTGTCGTAGGCTGCCATAAGCCAGTTACCGCCTATTTGATACCATAATCGGTTTTCAGCGTTTATTGGGCGTTCCCAATAGTCTGTTGGAAGTGGGGTATCAGGCCATGCCTCTATCGGTTTTTCCTGCACCGTCAACTCTACTATTGTGCTTTTGCTAGGCTTATAGTAAACGCCTGCCACAGTTTGTCCTGGAAAGCTAAACTGGAACTTGTATACACCTGTGGATGTTGGTTTATATGTGAAATAGTACCCTCCATCAGAGTGGGAAGAGAAAGGCCCTTTAGGTTCGATTGATCCATCAGGCTTAGTGATGTTCACTCTGTAACCCTCCCACGCTGTAACGGCTCCAGCGACGGTTGGGGGAACAATGTCAAGCCAGATTATTACAGTGACTTCTTGATTAACACCAACAGGGTTTGGCGCAACACTTATGAAAGCATAGGTGGGAAACTCCAAGACTTCTTGAGCATTAATGAACGGTATGCCTACCGCAAGTGCACCAACAACAACAAACACAAAAGCGAACGCAAAGAATGCTGCTTTTCCATGATTTTTCATAGCTTTCATATTTTGTCTCTCCACTTATAAGGGGGGAAAGCGAACCATATATAACACTTTTGGTTAATTCCATAATTGATCTCAAATAGAAATTTCCCTCATTTTTCAACCAAGAGTAGCACAAAATTCCATTAAACGTCCTATCGCTTTTTTTGATTTCCATGTTTTTACGAAATTGACAAGCTTCCAAGCATCAAACAAAACAAGGACAAGAATTAAAAACTGAAACCATGAGAACGCTGGAACCCCTAAACGTGTTCCACCACCTATTTGACAGTCAATCTTATATGTCATGAAACCTTGAGACAGATAGGCTTCACTGCTAAAATTTTCATGAAAATTCAGATCAGCGTACATGCCAAAAATGGTTGCTTGTGGTGGGCTGGCTCCAGGCTGCCAAAAAGTGAAAGAACCCCACAAACTGAAAATCAAAAGTCCAATAATTAAGAAATTTGTGACAAAAAAATAAATGAGGCTTAAATCAATTTTCCAGAACAGCTTCTTTTCTTCCCTCGGCTTTTCTTCACCGCTGAAACCAAAGGGCAACATCAAAACTGCGAGAATTATTAGAATTATCACGAGGAAAACGTACATGTTTCTCTCCGAATGGAAGAACAACGGCAGATTCCCAATGTAGGGGATCCTAGCCACAACCTTGCCGATAAGCAGAGAGGAATTCCACGGAGAAAACTGATCCTTTTCACCATACATGTTGTCCCCAAGCGTTGTTATTAAAAAGTAGCTGCCCACCCTTTCTATCTTAACCGCTCTATGAACGATGAGCTCAGCTGGGTTTCTCGGATCCCTAAAAACCAAAACATCCCCAGTAAATTTGTCTGCGGTTATTTTAGCCGGATCCACTTTTTGAACTATTATGAGGTCTCCAATGTTTAAAGTTGGCAGCATACTTCCAGAAGCCACTGCCAACGCAGGATATTCTGAGCCAAGGATTATCTGCGAGCCGAAATAGAAGCCGAAAACAATTACAAAAATTAAGGCAATTGTAACTGCTGTCTGAAAGTACTCGTTTTTCCAAAGCTTCTTAAGCGCTTCATCTGCCAACTTTCTGCCCTCTCATGGGCTTAAATATTCTTGTTGAATTAGTTCTTCTGGTTTTAAAACTTAGCGCTTAAAATTTAAAAATAAAAAGGGGAAGATTACAAGATACCTATATTTCTACGCCTTCCGCGCCCAGTTTAGCCTTTCCAACGACGCCCTTAAACTTCTTGCCGCATTTAGAGCATTCGTACATTCCGAATATAGTCACTGTGATTCGCATCTTTTTGTCAGGGAATGGGGCCACAAACTCCCATGTTTTATAGGGGTCTTTAACCTCTGTTCCGCAGTCTGGGCAAATGTTTTGTCTCGCTTTCGGCATGCTGAGTCGCCGGCAACGACCCGTACGCTAAACTTTCTTTTTGCTTAAGACTTCTCTGAAGGGTTTCTTACATTTCGGACAGTCGAAAAGTCCAATTTCCAACTGCATTCTCTTTCCTGATTTGTCTGGGCGTCCAGCCATAGTCCATTTTTTCTTAGGCGTATTAACATTGGTTCCACATTTAGGACATTTAGCCAATTTATTTTCCTCCAACATTCTCGATAACCATGGTTTCTAATGATGGTAGATAAATAATTTTCCATTGTCTTCGAATAGAAAATCTCTGTTTAAACATCGATTTTAAACAAGTTTTTTACAAATATTTGTGAATAACGTTTGCAAAATTTTGTTAAAACTCGCCAAACCAAAGTGACGGTTAAAACATCTTTATTGTTCCAAATTTTTTGAGTACCATATGTAGGTTTGGCTTTGCTTAAACCCTAATTTTTCGATGAAACGTATTCCTGCTTGGTTGTTGCTTTCCACGTCAACTATGGCTATGCGGGCTCCTTTATCCCTAAACCTCTTTTCCAACTCTCTATACAGTCTTTTCCCAACGCCATGTCTCTGCCTCATCTTTTTTACACCAGCCCAAACAAAATAACCGTAAGTCCAAGGGCTAAAGGGCCTCTTTAATATTGTTCCTATTACGAATCCAACAATTTTCTTGGGCTTTGTTTCCTCAGCCACCAAGCACAGTTCGGGGTCTTCCTGAAAAAGCGAAAGCAACTCATTTATGTTCCAAGTGCGGTAAGTAAACTGCAAGCTATAAGGCGTGAAAATTTTTTCACTTAGGCGCCAAACTTCCGGAAGATCTTCTAAAGTCATCTGTCTAATTTCTAGATCCGCCTTCTTTTTTCTTGCTTGTTTAGCGGCACGTTTAACTTTTTTAGCCAAAAGCGTTCTCTCTCTTCTAACTTGAAAAATGGAAATATAAAGT
>JBNASL010000120.1:0-3551 GCA_049717905.1 Candidatus Bathyarchaeales archaeon
ATGTCTCTTAGGGCAACTCTATCTATGACAGAGTTTCTAATTTACTCGGCTATTCTGGACTCGTTATCCCAATCAACAATCTCTGGAAAGCCTGACTTCCTCAAATAATCATGGAAATACGTCTCCAGTCTCCTTGAATAGATTTCAGCCGCTGCCTTTTCCACACCCTTCAACCCTAAAAACTCCTGAAAGGTTAAAGGCTTAAGCTTGAGAGAGAAGAACCTCCCAGCCAGCTTTTCAGACGCCTCCTTAGACAACAGCAACGTCGAAGAACCCGACAAAAAGAATTTCAGATTAGGATACAAGTCATAGAACTTTTTAACCATCGCATGCCAGTCCTCAACATACTGAATCTCATCAAAGAAAACGAAAACCTTACCCGCTTCCTTAAAGGGCTTCATCAAAACTCTCCGCTCGTAAAACTCTAAAACATCCTTAGGGCTCACAGGCGACTCATCAAAGGAATAGTAAAGAATTCTATCCGGCGACACAGCTTGCAGCAACTCATCAATCGCCTGATACATAAGCGTAGTCTTCCCAACCCTTCTAGCCCCAGTAATAAGAAGAATCTGCCGCTCCCCAAAACTGTCCACAATCCTTTGAAAAGCATACCTTTTAAACGGCGGAGCCAAATCACTCCTAACTTTGCCAGTGAACCACCACTCATTAAAACGTTCCACATCTTCACTTAACATATTGGTAAACTACACTTTACCTAAATTTAAATTTTAAGTAAAGCGCAACTCTTCAACATGTATTTCTCGCCTTTTCCACACTTCCAAGCATCTTTAACACCATAGGCCTAGGACAAGGAAACCGTGACCCTCTCCTGAAACAGCACACATGCTGACTCAAACGTGAAACCATAACAACATACATGTTACCTCTCCATAAAAGTAACGCAAAACTGTCTGTCCACGTAGCTCTGCAAAGAAAGCCAGTTGACACAAACCAAATAGTTTAAAGTTTCAACATCGCTAGATCCCCTCTTTTAAAAGATGCAATCTATTAGAATTTTGGTTTTAGAATTGATTATTGGCAATAGTTTTATTTTGCCAATCATCCTTTTATTTGTCGGTAACAGCGTTGTCTGTCGAAGTTGGAAAATACAGCCGTATAGTGCTCCCTAAAGAAATACGAGAAAAATACAAAATTAATGAAGGCTCACGATTCATCGTCCGTGAACGATTAGGCGAAATTGTACTAGTCCCCGTTAGAAGGTATGACCAGCCCACAGAAGCGTTGTACAGAAGCATCCGCCTAGACAAGCCTATTGAAGAACCAAAAAAGGTTGCAAGAGAACACATCAAAAGAAAGCTAACTGAGGAGTATTCTTGAAGCGGTTTGTAGATACAAGCATATTCATTTACGCATTGACAGGATACCCTAAATATGGCGAGACCGCCAAAAACATCTTACAAAGAATTGAGGCTGGAGAAGAAGCCTTAACCTCAACGCTCGTGCTCTCGTGCTATGCGAAATCGCATGGGTTTTGGAGGCCATGGGAAAGCAAAGCGAAATCAAACCCACACTGGAGAAAATTCTCTCATACGAATCCCTTAAAGTTGTCGGCTTCGATGAGGATGACATGCTTGTAGGCACAAACCACATGCTAACCTATCATTTAGATTTCAATGACGACGTAAACCTGGCCATCATGGAAAGAAACAGCGTACGCGAAGTCTACTCAAATGACAAAAAACACCTCGGAAAAGTGGATTTCATCAAACTCGTATTCGAATAGTCAACTTTTTACATGCGCAAAATCGCCACCATTAGGCACTCCGCAAGAATAATAGATGCCATGAATGTCTTAACTTTATGTATTTGTTATTTCTGACAGTAAAGTTTAAGAATATTCTCTTTAGAATATTCTATTGGGAATATTGATGGCTGCCTTTACCGTGAAAAGAAGCGAGGAAAACGTTATTAAAAGTTTGAATGGTTGGCTGCTTGTTTATGGAAGGAGGAAGACGGGCAAAACGTTTCTTTTGAGAAAAGTTTTCCATGAAGCCAACTATTTTGTTTTAACAAGATCCGGCTACTTTCTGGTTGAGAGGAATGGCGCAGTTTCCACTTTTAATGTTGGAGAAGCCATTAGGCTGGTCGGGTCTCTTTTAGACAAGGGTGAAACTGTTGTGCTGGATGAGTTCCAAAGGCTTCCAGACAGGTTTTGGGAGGAAATTGCCCTTCGTCACCCCAATGGACGATTGATAGCTTGCGGTTCAAGCTTAGGAATCGTTAAGAAGGTTTTCGATAAGAGAAGCCCCCTTCTCGGCCTGTTCGCCCCCTTTAGAGTCGACCTAATAAAATATTGTGACGCGGTGGTTGCGGTTAAGGACACTTGCAAATCGTTGAAGGATGCCCTGCTATGGGGTCTTATTATCCGCGACCCATGGGTCATCCCGATGGCGACGTTTAAAATGGATGTAGGCAGCGAAATCTGCGATAAACTTCCCATCTTTCTAGCTTCATCCTCAGGCCTTGTTGGAGAAGTTTTCGAGGAAGAGGAAAGATCAATAACAAGGGTTTACGATGCTGTTCTGAGGCTAATTGGCGAAGGCTTCTGGAAACCTTCGGAAATTTCAGGAGTATTAACGTCAAACAACCTGATCTCTGGAGGTTTGCCAACAGTAACGGGACTACTTGAAAGGTTAACAAGCATGGGATTAATAGAGAAAATTCCACTTTGGAAAACAAGAGGCTCTAGACACTACTACAAGCATAGGTCTCCACTACTTTCCATAATCCACTACATCGACCAAAAACTCGGCATCAGCGAAGGCGCCTACCAGAGGATCGACTATAATTTGGCTTCAAACATTATTGGCAGAGAACTTCAATTCAGCCTAGGAGAAATGCTGGCCGAATACCATGAAGGAAAAAGAAGCTACACCATGCTGCCCCATGGTAAAGGAGACATAGACATAGTAATCCTTGACAAAAAAGGCAAAAAACCGATTATAGGATACGAAGTAAAACTAGGAAATTTCGAAAGAAACGAAGCGAAAAAGTCTATTGAAACAATACATTCACATGGAATCCTAAAAGCTGGACTTGTAAGCTTAAGCTCCAAACCCCCAATGGTTCTAGGCGCCCACAGTGCACTTGGCCCAAAAGAACTCATCAACATAGCGGAAAAAATATCCAGAGTAGCCCTCAATACAGGAAAAGAATAGTGGACAAGCTTAAACAATTTCAGAATTTTCCAGCGTGTTCTGTTTACGCTTTTGGGCGCAAGGTTTATAGATACTACTTTTGCCAAAGTATTACTCAACCGAATATGGAAAACGAAGTTGTAGTAACTAGAAAAGGGCAGACAACAATCCCAGTCAAGTTGAGGAGAAAATACAAAATAGAAAAAGAATCACGGCTTGAGGTTGTCGAAACAGCTGAAGGCATCCTTTTAAAGCCTGCTAAATCCATTTTCGACCTTGCCGGTGTAGGCTCTAAATACGCAAAGCCTGAAGAGATGAAGAAACTCCTTGATGAAATAAGGGAAGAAGAAGCCTAAAACATTGTACGATACAAGGTTCTTCGCTGAATGCTTT
>JBNASL010000121.1:0-3548 GCA_049717905.1 Candidatus Bathyarchaeales archaeon
AATGTTGAAGCCCCGTCAAAACAAGCAAAAAAGATAAAGTAATCCCTGAGGAAAAAACTCTCACAAAAAAACTTTCAGGAATAGTGAAAAAAGAGTTCAAAAAGGAGAATATAAAGGATAAAATGTAAACGCAAAGGTAGAAGTATGCTGATGCAAATAATCCTATAATTCCGCCAACAAGCGGAAATAAAAACATGTATCTTGCGGATGTCTCTAGGAAATTTTCATCTTTGGCCAATGGTATTGTTGTAAGGAAGGATAGCAAATCCTTAAAAATCCTTACAGCGTTCATAGCATAACTATTAACCATAGCTCTCAAATAAAGCTGTAGGTTGCTGCATAAGCTTGGAGAACCTTGAAGGAAAGAGTATACTGGTGACGGGTGGCGCAGGTTTTATAGGCTATCATCTATGCCGAAAACTGCTTGAAAAAGACGCGAATCTGACAATTTATGACAATCTTTCAACTGGAAGAATAGAAAACGTGAAGGACTTGCCTAAACCTGTGAAGTTCATAAAAGGAGATGTAGGAAACTTTGAAATGCTTGAAAACAATGTTGTAAAAGTCGATGTTATATTCCACTTGGCAGCACAAGTGAGCGTCCCATACTCCATGGAAAACCCTGCTGAGGACTTCAAAACAAACGCTTACGGGACTCTAAACATTCTTGAATTAGCACGGAAAAGAGATGCCAGAGTAGTTTACACGTCTAGTGCTGCGGTGTATGGAAAACCTGTTAAAACTCCAACCACTGAAAACTCGCCACTTAATCCTATATCGTTTTATGGTTTATCAAAACTTGTAGGGGAAAACTATTGTAACATGTATATAGAGAAATACAGTTTAGAAGCTTCGATTATGCGAATTGCCAACGCTTACGGCCCAAGATGCCACGGAGTTATAGCTGATTTTCTATATAAACTCCGCAAAAATCCCAGACAGCTTGAAATAATTGGTTCTGGTCTTCAATCCAGAGACTTTGTCCACGTGTCAGATGTCGTTGAAGCCTTAATTTTATCCGCTACCTTAAGGGAGGCTTTGGGCCAAACCTTTAACGTTGGATTTGGCAAAACCATGAAAGTCATTGATTTAGCCAAAACTTTGTTGAAAATGCTTAAACTAGATGAAACCGTTATAACCACTACAAGCAAATCTTGGGAAGGGGATGTTGAAATTATCTGGCTGGATATTAGTAAAGCTCGTGAAAAGTTGAAATGGACGCCGAAAACCAGCGTAGAAGACGGCTTGAAAAACCTTATAAGCCTAGAGAGGTTGTTCTGATTTGGCCAAAGCTACTTTTAAAGGAATTTTAAAACTTTTGAGGCTGCCTTACTGGTTAATGACTGGAGGATTATCGCTATTAACTCTCGCGGCTCTCCAAAAGGGAAATCTCGAGCTAAGCGCGTCGCTGTTAACATTTTTTTCCATGGCATCCTTAAGCTCAGCGGGATTTTCCATAAATGATTTTTTTGACAAAGAAAGCGATGCGGTTATCAAACCCACCCGGCCGATACCTTCAGGAGAAGTATCTCCAAAACTTGCCTTAGGATTTTCAGCTTTCCTCTTTCTTCTTGCGTTATTTCTATCTTCACTGATAAATTGGCTTTCCCTCATGATAGTAATGGTTGATGCTGTTTTGTTGATATTGTACTCTGCATACATAAAAAGGAAGTCAGGTTTCGCTGCAAACATTTTAGTTGGGTGTTTAACAGGAACAGCGTTTCTTTACGGCGAAGCTGTAGGTTTCGGAAAAATTACTCTTTCTTCATTAAGCCTTTATCCCATAAGTTTTGGAACTATTGGAGGTAACATTTTAAGAGATATCTTGAGTTTAGATGGAGATTCTAAAGTTGGGTATCCAACACTGCCCCAGAAAATAGGTATTAGTAAATCAGTTAAAACAGCGACCTTGTTTTTTATTGTTTGTGCCTTATTAACGCCTCTGCCATACCTCTTTCATGTTTTCGGGGAAGGATACCTTACATGCATGTTAATATGGAGTCTTCTAATCCTTTATTCTTCAGCAAGTCTTCTAAAAGCGTCAACTTCGCTAGATAACATAAGAAAAAGTGAACGTTTAATGACCATGGCCATGATTCTTATACCCTTGGCTCTAATAGTTGAGGTCTTCATATGAAAAAAACTGAAAGCATATGCCCAGAATGCCTCAAAAAACTTGATACAAAAATTGTTGAGAAAAACGATAAGATTATGCTGAATAAAAAATGCGAAGAGCATGGAACATTTACGGCAACACATTGGCAGAGCCCCAAAATTTACGGTTTTGTTGAAAAATTTGACTTCTTTAAACACTATGATAAGGCAAATCGGGATGATCCTAACAATTGTCCATATGCTTGCGGACTTTGCAGTGATCATCTGTCAAAAACCGTGATCGCTGTCATCGATTTAACGAAAAAGTGCGATCTATTTTGCCCTATATGCTTCGCAAGCTTTCCAGAACATGAATCTAGTTATGAACCTGATAAACAGGAAATCTTTAAAATGTTAAAGTTTTTAAGCCAGCTTGATCCCAAACCTCCCGCGGTGCTTTTTTCTGGCGGTGAACCTTTGCTACGCGATGATCTAAATGAAATAATCCAGTTTGCAGATGAATTGGGTTTTCTGACGATATTGGCAACCAACGGCATTAGAATTGCCAGACAAAAAGATTTGGCTTTTAAATTGAAGAAAAGCGGGTTAAACATAGTTTACCTACAGTTTGACAGTCTTGATAACGGAATCTACGAAAAGTTGAGGGGAGAAAAACTGCTGGAAGAAAAGTTGAAGGTTATAGAAGTATGCCGCAAATATGACATTGAAATTATATTGGTTCCCACCCTTATACGCGGGATGAATGATAACCACATTGGAAGCATAATTCGTTTTGCAGCTGAAAACTCAGATATTGTAAGAGGAGTAGTTTTCCAACCCATAGCTTTTACAGGCAGAGCCACAGATAATCCGTTTCTAAACGAGTGGACGGATAATACTTTTGCAGAAGAAGTTGAAATGCAGACTTTCGGCGAAATAAAAGCTGAAGATCTTTTTCCCCTCTCAATAATGACGCCGCCTATAATGGTTATGAGGCGTTTTATGAAAAAGCCTTGGCCTCTATTCTCGTGCAGTCCCCACTGTGGAATCGTAAATTGGGTGTACGTGTCAAAGGACGGCCATTTAATACCTTTGAATAGACTTCTCAATTTCGAAAAATTCTTCGGCGCTCTTCTTAAATTATCTGAATCCGTGGAGTCTAATGGCAAGCTTCAAATTCTGTTAACTCTGCTTTTTGCCGCGCTGAAATCTTTAAACTGGAATTTGGTGAGAAAAGAAATAGGGATATTCAATTTTTTCAAGACAGTTTTAAGGGTTCATGTTTCCCCAACTTACAGGTCGCTTGGCAACCTTAGGCGGCGTATTTTTCTACTTGGATGCATGGCTTTTATGGACAGATACAATTTTGACGTAAACCGCGTTAGAAGATGTGTCATACACTATGTTACGCCAGATTTGAGGATAATCCCCTTCTGCGCGTACAACAACATTTA
>JBNASL010000122.1:0-3546 GCA_049717905.1 Candidatus Bathyarchaeales archaeon
TTCAAAACTACACAATCATAAAACGTGAATTCGCCTTTTTCCTTGTCGTATACCCATAGTTCAAAGATTAAATGGAAATCTCCGGGTTCCTCAATAGTTATGTTGATAGGTTTTTCCCACTTTTTCCCGCTTTCAATTTTCACTTCATAACTTTCATTTGCCTCAGTTAAAACTGGAAATGTGGAAATGGGAGTGCTGGTTATTTTTAAAAGAACCTTACATGAAACATTTTCTTCCATGTCGTTTTCAACTAACAACCATAAGTGGCACGTGTTATTCTGTCCTATGACAAGAAGTTCCGGATATTTTTCCGCTTTTTTCCATGGGTCAAGCACGGAAAACGAAATGGATCCATCTGTTTTCCTTACAGAAATGTAGCTGTATATAAGAAGCGGGGTTACAACGGCAAGTGCAAGCATTATTGAAACCACATAAACATTTCGGTCAGACAACTTTACCATTTGGGTTAAGTATCTTTTGACATCCTTCTTCGATGGAAACTTCAATCTTTTACTCCTCTTATAAGAACTCTAAATATTTCCAGTCCAGCCTTTATTCTTTTAAGTTTGGATTTACCGTAGACTCTTGGCTTGTAAGACGTTGGAACTTCTATTATTTTAAAGCCTTTTTTAGCGAAACGCACAAGCATTTCAGTAGCAAAAGCCATGTCTTCTTCTTTCAACTCAACTTTTTCAAGCGCTGAGCGCATAATAACCCTAAAACCAGATTGGCTATCCACGAGTCTCTGTCTATAAAGCAGATTGAAAATAAAGGTTATAGCTTTATTTCCCAAAAAGTTGGTAACATCCATTGACTTGTCATATAACCCGTTCATCCGCGCGCCAAGGCACAGTTCTGCATTTTCCTTACACACAGCCTCTAACAACTTGTTAATGTCTTTAATTTCGTAGGTACCATCGCCGTCAACCATCACCACTACGTCGCCTTTGGCGTGCTCCACCCCTGCTTTGAGGGCGACACCGTAACCGCGTTTTGGCTCAACTATTAGCCTGCAGTTTTCTTTTTTAACAATTTCTCTTGTGTTGTCCGTCGAGTTGCCGTCAACAACAATTATTTCATGGGGATATCTCAGCACTTTTCTTATAGTCTTTATAGTCTCCCCTATGGTGCCTGCCTCGTTTAACGTGGGAATTACAACTGAAACCATGTCTATTTTCGACATGTCACTAACCCGTGATAGGGCACGCGTGCAAATTAGAGTTTACGGTCTAACTAAATAAGCTCTTCGTAAATTTCAATAAGTCTCTCTACATTCCGATTCCAATCATGTCTTTTTTCCGCAATCTTCCTAATCCTTTCGCGGTGGGAAGAAAGATTTTTGTGTGAAAAATCCACTAATGCTTCGGCAAGAGATTGCGCATCGTTTGGCGGCACTATTTTTCCGCATTTTTCATTTATAATTTCTGGCACTCCCCCAACCTTTGTCGCCACTATCGGTAGGCCGCATGCCATAGCTTCAAGCAAAACTAAGGGCATTCCTTCCCCAGATTTTGACGGCAAAACAAAAACGTCTGAAGCCTCGTAATAGTGTAATAGATAAGAGTCTGGAACAAAACCTAAGAGTCTAAAATTCTTCTCAAGTCCGAACTCTCGTATTTTAACATTAACCTTTTCAAAGTCTGGGCCGTTTCCTATTACAAGAAAGAGCAAGCGCGGATTTTTTTCAACAGCGATCCTTGCACCTTCAAGCAAAGAGTCTATGCCGTTTTTATATACAAGGCGTCTAACCGTTAAGATTACAAAGTAATCATCTGGGATTCCAAGGCTTTTTCTAGCATCCCCTTTAGGCGTTTTTGCTGGTTTAAACTTATCTAAGTCAACTCCGTTGTATAAGACTTCAACTTTCCGCGGATCCGCACCTAGGCTAAGAACGTAGTTTAAAGTTGCCTTACTAACAACTATTATCTTATCTGGCGCCTTTAGAACATTCCTTCCAACAAAAAAATCATTCAGCCTTTCAGCGAGATCCCAAAAACCTCCATACTCAATGAAAGTGTTGTGTTGGGTAAGAACTATTGGTTTTGAAAACTTTTTCGCCACTTTAACAGCTGTAAATGAGGAGAGGTATGGATGTCCATGCACATGCACTATGTCGCAGTTTTTAATGTTTTTCAAAAAAAGTTTGTAACTGTTAGGCTTTGGAATGCTGTAGGGGATTCCCGATTCAAACCCAACTTTAAAAGTGGGGTAGCAATAAACCTTCAAACTGTCAAAGGTGTACTCGCCTTTCCCAGCAATTTCGCTTGTGAGTATTACTGGCTCGTAATTTTTCTGTAGCAAACGCTTACTTTGCTCATAAACAACCCTTTCTATTCCACCGACGTGGGGCAAAAAAAGATGAGTTACAACGCATACCTTTATTCGACCCATAACAGCACACTACCGAGCCTTATATGCCGGCTTGTATAAAGCTTTACCACTTACCCTCCAAGAATTTACAATAAATTGTGCAGTTCTTTGTCTTTCCTACCTCCCTAAAATACTTTTGCCATTGCCAACATTAAAATGGCAAGCAGCGACGCCATACGCGTTAACTCGTTTGCGGCTCCCATAACGTCGCCTGTTACTCCTTTGAAATGGCGGTTTGACGTCCATAGAATGATAAATGTGGCAAATAAGCCAGCTATTATTGTTATTAAACCCGTTATTTCAAGCGCAGAAAACGCTATTATTAGGGAGATTGCTAGGGCCGTTGCCATTCGGAGCTTTCGATGGGTGCTGTGCATGGCGTTAATGAAGTAAGTGTTCATTCCTTCGTGGGCAGATTTACCCAACCATGCTAAGGCAACCATGGCAAGCTTGGCAGAAACCTCGGATACTATTAGGCTTTGGAGGACAGAATCTCTTTTAAGCTGCGAGATGCATAAGGCGGTTGTTAGAATTGTGATTAGGCCAATCATCAAACCACCTGTTCCCGTCTGCACATCATGCATAACCTCAATTTTCCTTTCCGGCGGGCCTTGACACATTAAGCCGTCGCCGAAGTCTAATAGGCCATCGGTGTGATGGAGTCCCGTGAGCAACAGTATAAAGCCACATGTCAATATTCCAACTATGAGACTTGGGAGAACATAATTTAACGTTAAAGCCAGCAGCCCTGCCAAAAGGCCTATCAAGGCTCCAATGATTGGGAATAAGTACATGTATTTTGCGGCGTCTGTAAGGCAGTCCGGGGACATACCCACTGGGAAAATCGTTAAAAAACCCAGCAGATTTTTTATTTCCTTAATCATGTTACGTCACTAGATACAAGTTGGCTATATATTTTCTCAACTTCTGTAAGCAAATCCTCCTTTGAAATAATGCCGGACGACTTTAGAATAGCGGCTATGCATGCGCCTCCAGCGCCAACACCCTCTTTAACTACTCCAGCCTCATAGGCTTTTAAACCATCAAATTTTGATTGGCTAAAGTCAAGATTTGCAGCTAAAACTGGAACATCGGCAATCTGAGCAACTATACCTGCCAAGTCAGCTGTTTTATCAGCTATAATCCATCTGGTGGTTCCAATCGCTACATTATCCA
>JBNASL010000123.1:0-3344 GCA_049717905.1 Candidatus Bathyarchaeales archaeon
TCCTCTCACTTGTTTTTCACCTTTTTGCTTGACAGCTGTTTCCGAGGCAGTATCCCAAACGCTGAATTGTTCGGCATTTGAAGGGCTTCGCTGGGTTTTTCTGCGCGTGTTCCACATAGTAGCGTGTTTTCAGTGGGCTATAGTCTGGCTGGTTTCGGAAAAGTGGCACTATTTCGTCAATGCTGTAGCCGGCTTTCAGATATTCACGGGCTATTGCCAAACGCATAAGGTGTCCATTTGCCCCTTCTAATGGCAGCTGCAAAGCTTTTCGTATGCATGGGCGTATCCCTTTTACAAATGATTTGGATGAATCTGGCAACCTCGTGGATTTTAGGGCAATTATTTTCTCACGGGTTTTCAAATCCTTGATTACAGGAGACAACAGTTTCCGATCTAAGGTTTTGTAGTTGTCTAGGCTTTGAGGTGTGTAGGGCTTGCGGTCTAGTGTTATTGGGCAACATAGGCTTCCAGTTTCTTCGTGAATGCTAAAGGGCACGCGGCTTAGCCTTTTGATGTCTCCTATAACGGAATTGTCAAGCGTATGTAGGTTTAGTCCCTTCACGAGTCTATTTTGCAGCTCTCCGTATGCTTGTTTTGCAAGATGTAGCTGCCCTAGGTCAAAATAGACAAGCTTGTTCAAAAAGGCGTAGACGTGGAACCCCTTGCGTCCGCTGTAAACGATTAATGTTTCAACGTGGTAGAAAGCTTTCAAGGCTTCAGCGAAAACTTTCGCTTCTTTCCATGCTTGGTTTAGGTCCTTTTCACAGTCGAAGTCGAAGAACAGCTTTTCAATAGCGCATGGCGTGTCCTTAGCCCTATAGGGCTGCACTGACATATAGCACGGCTGTAGTGTTTGCGCGCACTTCTTGATTGTTCCAAATAAGTCAGCGGAGTTGCTTGTGAAAAACTCTCTGGGCATCCCAACTCTCGACCTTCACAACCAAACCAATCCAGCAAGAACTTTTCTGAAGGTAGCTTCAGCTCCATTTCCAAACCCCCTCATACGAGCCGAAAACCTCGCCGCCCTCAACTAACCGCTTCAGTAGCGCCTCAGCATCTTTTACAGCACAACCATGCACATCCACGAAAAAATGATAGAACTCAACATTGTTGAAGCCTTGTGGATGCTCTGCCCTGAATAGCTTTAACAGTTTTGAGGCAACATCGTTTTCTCCATTTCTCAGCATCATCGACTTCTCAATCTTCTCAGATGTTGATTTTTGCGCATCATCGTTTTTACCGTAACCGTTTAACCGTTTTAACCATTTAACCGAGTTTTCAGACAAATCACTCTCTTTATCTTGTATGGATCCCTGCGTCACGCTTGACTGCATAGACTCTTCAACATTATTGCCTTGCTGTAAGGATGCATTTTGAGGCGTCTGTGGAAGCGGTGAAACGGTTAAATCGGTTAAATGGTTAAAAACTCCATATTTGCCTATGAGTTTCAGTTCTTCAGGCGGTTTTGGATTTTCGAAGTATTCCATGCGCGCGCGCGCATGGCATAAAGTCGCTATGCTTTCAAGGTTTATCTGAACGTATTGTATCAGCAGTTCTTCGGCTTCCTTTAACATATCATCGATTGTTACTTCGTCTAAGGCTATTTTGTCCAGCAACAATGCTACTGCGGCATGCAATGCTGCTCCTCGCACACGATGCTCCGCCTCTGCGTGACTTTCAAAAAATGCAGCTAAGTTGTAGTCATCTAGTTCCTCTGTGGCTTTGTAAATTGTTTCGCGGTATCCTTTGATTGGCTTATGCAACCAATCTGCTACTTTAGGATCGTTTATGATTTTTTGTAGCTTATGCTGAGCATACTCCTCAACCGCGCGAAAAAGTGTAAAACCACGCTTCCATTCTTCGAGTTCCTGCAGAGTCATTTTTTCCGCGCCTTTGATTGTTTTCAAATCTGTGGCGAATAATATTATGCTGAAACGTCTGCCCATCGCTGGGTTGGCGCAGATATGATCCAGTAAAGCCTTAAAACCTTCAATAATCTTAGCGTCCTTAGCCATCGGATTGCCCAAATAAGCGAAACTACTGCGAGTTTCCACTACGAAACGTATACCGCCGCTATCAACCAGAGCTCTACCTGTCTCCAAAATATCCAGCATATACTTTGCTAATTCATAGCTGTCCTGACTTTCGATTTGATCAAACGCTGTTGGTAAAGTTGTCCCATTTATTGTTCCAGGATAAACTTCAACTGGACTTTTAGCGAATCCCAACACAGCCTTACGCGTTGCCTTATCAATTTTAATGCCAGCAGCATCATAGAAACGTGTCTTTCCGGTGTTGGAATTTGCAACTTCCAAACTATGAGGGGCATAATGCATGCTTAGAGGCGCTGGAATCTTGGTAAGGTGCACCTTAACAAGCTTGGAATCTTTACCAGGCTTTGGACACGCTAAACGTTCAACGTAATCACGCCAATCTATGTTTTTAAGTATTGAGAGATCACGCAACCTCGGAACTGGCTGGTAAAAAAGTGGACAACCGCTAACCACATTGACTAAGTCTTTTTCATCTTCTACTTGTAGCCCCCATTCGTCCATAAGTATATTCCGTAACTCTCGACGCTTTCTCTCCGGAAGGGATGCTATAACATATGCTAAATCGTCTCCCTCGACGAGATGTAGTGCTGCCTCCTGCTTGCCAGATAAATAGCCATCCCTATCCCAAAGGAAAATGGAAGGCGCGTTAAGCTGCAGCCTAGCCCTATAAAGCTTCCATTCAGTTTCAAAAGTAACTAGTTCTCCGTTCACTACAACTGGCGGCTTTGCTTTAACATAAAAGGGCAAAGGAGTGCTGAAAAACTGTAACGTATTACGTAATGGTGCATCATTGCTTGCTCCTCTAAAAACAGTAGAACCACATTTAGGACAAACTACTGCTCCATCATCAACCTCAGCCAAACATACACTGCAGTGCAATTTAGTATTTTTCTCTTGGGTCTCCCCGGCCCCTTCCATTTTTATGCCTCCTTTGCGAGTAGCTTTTCGAGGTTTGTGTGGAGCTTTAGAAGCGCCATTAACTCGTCTTCTTTGATGGTTGATGAGAAGGCTATGAGGACGTTTTCGCCATACATCACGTGGAGGCTTGTTATGCCGTTAGCCCTCAGCGTGTCGGCGAACTTTTTGGGCAGTGTCAGCGAGTATTGCATGTAGCCGTTTTTCGACGCGCTTATGATGCTTCTTTCCTCAACTTTTGGGATATGCAAACTCACTGTTCACCCACTAGATAAATACTAAAAAAGAGGGTGGAAGCAAAGCACAATCATAGCCCTCTTTCATGGGTGTTTCTGGTTTAGTTTTTGGCGGTAGATTCTTCCTTCGCCATACAGC
>JBNASL010000124.1:0-3342 GCA_049717905.1 Candidatus Bathyarchaeales archaeon
AAAAAAAAGGATTCGCGGGAGAAATCGCCACTCTTTTCTTTGATACGAAACATGACATAATACAACACAGCAAAACATAACCAAAACAGACCCATCCACACCCACAAAACACCCATAAAACCGCTGAAAACAGCCCCCAAAAGACAAACTGCAGACTTCAAATGTTGTCGGCGCAAAAATTTAACAAACAACGACATTTAAAAGAAACCCACACAATTCGGGCAGCCCCCACCATTTCTCACATGCATGGTTCGTTCACGGAATAAACCATTAAAAGCAGACCCGCCCTTTTAACGCAATAAAGATGGGGAAAATGAAAGGCTACCTCTGCCTCCTAATCTTAACAATCGCCGCCTGCAGCCTGCCTTTATCCGAGTTTTTTACGCTAGCCCATTCAGAACCCCAAAAGAAAGTTGCCCTTTTCTTTGACGACGGCTGGAAAGACCAGTATGACGAGGCTTTCCCAGTTTTGAAAAATTTCAGGTTCAAAGCCACATTCGCAGTTGTAACAGACTACATTGGACTTGACAGAGGAACCCCAAAGGCTAGAATGAACCAGACAGAACTATGGGAACTACAAAACAGCGGCATGGAAATAGCCTCCCACACCAAAACCCACCCACACATGCTGAACCTTACCCATGAAAGGCTAATAGACGAAATCGTAAACTCAAAAAACGCCCTAACCCAGCTGGGCTTCAACGTGAAAACTTTTGTTTATCCCCATGGAGAATGGAACCAGACAGTAATAGGCTATGTGAAGGAAGCCGGCTACACTTGTGCAAGAACCATAAAACCAGAAGCCTACACCATAGAAAACCAAGATGCAAACACGTGCTATCACATAGGCTCATGGCCCATCACAAACCAAACCCTTGAAGAATTCAAAAAAATCCTAGAGCACGCAAACAAAAGCACTGTAATCGTGTTAACCTATCATCACATAGCCGACGAAAGCCCAAAGGAAACAAGCACGCCTATCAAAAACTTCCACGAACAAATGAAATACCTAAAAGAAAACAGCTTCGAAGTGGTGCTGTTATCGGAACTTTTAACAAGCAACGGAAACCCGTCATGGAGCTTACCCCAGCTAGCAGTAACAGCAGTTCTAGTGCTCGCGACTGCTTGCGGCATCATTGCATTTCAAAAGTGGAAACGGAAAAGGGTGCAAAACGCATTTTAGGAACGGTTTTCTCCTTGCGCGGTGTCTTCATGCAACATCCAATCGGGAACACGGGCTTCAGGGAAAGAGTCTATTCTGGGAATGTAGGGTTTGATGTCCACTATTGGCGAGCCTTCAAAGGCGTCAAGCCCCCTCACTGTTAAAACACAATTTTTAACTTCAACCAGTTCCACGACGCATAAGCCTATTGGGTTTGGGCGGGATGGGCTTCTGCAGGCAAAAACTCCAGTTTTCACATTCACCTTATGCCTTCTTGGAAAAACAAGAAGCGTACGCCTTTCTGCTTCGCTGTCTCGCAGATGAATCCAATATAAGATTATTAGGTGAGAGAAACCTTCTATGCCCTTAAGCCCGCTGCAAAATTCTGGAAAAACCCTTATTTTCGCCCTCTGCTCTCCCGCTTCCTCCACAACCCCTATAAAACGAACCTCACCACAAGCCATAACCAACACCGCCAAGCTTTACACAAACAATTCAATTAGGAAAGTTTAAATAAAATATGGTTTACTTCTAGTTTGCTAATAAAATATGGATGGCGCCAAATGTCAAGAGAATTCCGTCACATACTCAGAATAACAGACACCGACGTAGACGGCACTCTAAAAGCACCCTACGCCCTAAGAAAAATTAAGGGAATAAGCCTAAACCTAGCAACCGCCATACTAAAAAAAGCAGGAGTAGACCCCCACATAAGGGCAGGATTCCTAACAGAAGCAGAAATTGAAAGAATAGAAGAGATAATTAAAGACCCTGTAAAGCATGGAATGCCAGAATGGCTCCTAAACAGAAGAAAAGACTTGGAGACTGGAAAAGACATGCACTTGATAAGTGCAGACCTAATCCTCAGAACAAAAATGGACATTGAACAAATGAAGGAGCTGAAATCTTGGCGGGGCTACAGACACGCTTACGGGCTAAAGGTTCGGGGGCAAAGAACAAGAACCACTGGAAGAGCAGGTAAAGCCCTCGGAGTTAAGAAAAAAGCCATTGTAAAGCCTGGAGGCGGCGGAGGAGGCGGATAGCCATGGGAGACCCAAAAAGACAGAAAAAGAAGTATGAAACTCCAAGGTTTCCATGGCGCACAGACATCTTACAAGAAGAACTCAAAATTTTAGGCCAGTACGGCCTAAGAAACAAGCGGGAGTTGTGGCGTCATAAAACAATGCTTTCCGAATTCAGAGGAACAGCCCGTGCGCTTATAGGTAAGCCGCCTGAAGAAAGAAGGAAAATGGAAGAGGAGCTTCTAAACCGTTTAAAGAAGCTTGGCATAATACGGGAAACAGCAGTTTTAGATGACATCCTAGACTTAACAATTGAGGATATTCTTGAGCGCAGACTTCAGACAATAGTGTTCCGCAAGGGATTAGCCAAGTCCATTCACCAAGCTAGGCAACTGATAACCCACGGCCACATAGTTATAGGAAAACAAAGGGTAACGGTTCCAAGCTATCTGGTTACGAGGGGCGAAGAAGAGCAAATAGCCTATGCGCCAGAAAGTCCCATTGCAAATCCGAGTCATCCCCTACGCCAGATCATAACAGTTACAGCTACAACTGAAAAGAAGATGGAAAAGACAAGGGGAGAGAGGTAAAATGAGCGGCGGAAGCGGCGCAGCATCCAAGAAAAGTGAAAAGTGGGGTGTAGCCCACATCTACAGCTCCTACAACAACACTTTAGTTCACATAACAGACCTTTCAGGCGCTGAAACCATAGCCAGAACATCAGGCGGAATGTTTGTAAAAGCAGATAGAATGGAGTCTTCGCCATATGCGGCCATGCGCGCAGCCTCAGCAGCAGCCGAAATTGCCAAAGACAAGGGAATAACAGCCATACACATTAAAGTACGCGCCCCTGGAGGCTCAGGTCCAAGAACCCCGGGACCAGGAGCCCAAGCAGCCATAAGAGCCTTGGCAAGGGCTGGTTTCCGCATAGGCCGAATAGAAGAGGTTACGCCTATTCCCCACGACGGCACACGGAGACCGGGCGGCAGAAGGGGAAGAAGAGTTTAAACCATTCTTTTTGACTGGTGCGCTTATTTTGAATTCAGCCTTCTATTAGCTAGTTTGAGTTGGCAGGCTTCATTAAGTACGCACAGTTTGTTTTTAATTGCCTTGTTCTGCGGCGTGGCTGTATCTGCAGTTTTTGTCTTTGCAGAAGGC
>JBNASL010000125.1:0-3303 GCA_049717905.1 Candidatus Bathyarchaeales archaeon
TCACGGATTAGCTGTGGAAAACTTTCCTTTTCAACAAGGGATAATGCATGGTTTCCGTTAATGGTTACTTTAATTGCACCGTAAGGGCAGAGGATGTCGCATATTCCGCAGAAATTACACTTTTCTAGGTTTATGTCAACCTTGGCATGCTGCGCTTTACCATCAAGGGTTTTAGGCTTTTTTTCAAGTTTGATAGCCTCTTTGGGACAAGCAAGACTACAGATTTCACAGCCAACACATAAGTCTTTATTAAGGGTTAACTTGTAAGTTTTCACGTATAGAATCCATTCAAGGGTTAAGGCTTCAGCAGTCTCTTTTTTTAAGGTTTTCAAGGGCATTCATTAATCACCAAGCCCAAATGGTTCGATGCGGGAAACTCCTATGAAGAGTATAGTTCTAACATTTTGCTTTCATATATAGTTTAATCAGCCTTCAAGCAAAAATTAATGTTAAACTTTTGTGCAAATAGCCACGTAACATTTTAGGCTTTCATCACCGTCGATAATTTCAATCACGTTTAGGCCAAGTTTACGTAAAAGTACTTCAAAAACCTCTAGTGCAAACTTTTTCTTCAACCCAGTAACAACAATCACGGCGTCTTTTCTAGCAACCCTTTTGGCTTCAGCTAAGGTTTTTTCAGGGCTAGGCATATTTTGAATCAAAGTTATGGCGAAAACATGGCTAAAAACAGATTCCTTAAAAGGCGTGTAATCTGCGTCAGCCAAAACCAAGTGTACCTTATGGAATTTTTCGGAACGCCTTTTCGCCTCAGCTAAAATTTTCCTTGAAATATCCAGTCCAACAACCATTTCCGCTTTATCGGCGATGTAATTGAAAAGTAAGCCTGTTCCGCAGCCAATGTCTAAAACTAGACCGTTATTTTCCATTTTTAGGCTTCCTATGATTTCTAAGGCAGCTTCAATTTTCACCACTTGCTCTTCTGCATATCGCATGTTGTAAATTTGTGCTGTGGAATCGTAACGGCGCATTACGCTGCGTTTTTGGCTCCATTCAGTCATATGGGTTCTTCAGAAATCTTATGTATTAAAGAAGCTTCTAAACTATTTCGGCGTGAAGCGTGTCAAATTCCAAGTCTTTAACAGTTTCAGTCAGTCCAAACATGGATGAAACAGAAAAAATCGTTAAAGAGGCGATTTCTCAACATAAAACGTTGCTTGTTGTTGGCAACTGTTGGGTGCATTATTTTGGCAGGGCGAGTTCTAAGCTTGGGCCTGGTGAACGCATACTAATGGTTAAGGAGGACGGTTCCCTGCTGGTTCACCGTTCAGTGGGTTATGAACCAGTTAACTGGCAGCCTCCAGGATGCGTATTCCATACGCAAGTAAAGGGAAACGTGTTAGAGATTCATGCGGTTAGGAAAAAGCCGCCTGAATCTGTTAAAGTGTTCTTCGATAGGATTCTAATGGTTTCCGCCTTAAGCCTCGCGGATTCTGGAGAATTCGCTTTATATGCAAGCGAAGAAGACATGCAGAAGGCCCTCCTTTTAGAGCCTTCGCTTTTAGAGGAAGGCTTTACGCCTATAAGCTATGAGAAGAAGGTGGAACTCGGGTTCGTGGATGTTTACGGCGTTGACAAGAATGGACGGTTTGTTGTTGTTGAGATTAAACGTAAAACCGCCGGCAAAGAGGCAGCACTTCAACTTGCAAAATATATAGAGGCGGTTAAAAACCGAACAAACCGTGAAGTGCGCGGAATCCTCGTGGCGCCAAACATAGCCAGAGATGTCCAAAGACTTCTTGAAACTTTAAAACTGGAGTTTAAGCCTTTAAACCCTAAAAAATGCACTGAAATCTTGAAAAAAGTTGAAACTAGGCGGCTTGAAACCTTTTTCCAGGAGGATGAGTCCTAGTGATTAGGAGAATTATGCCCTTAGCCTTTGACAGTTTCGGCGTTCGCTCCATGGCAACCTTTGTTGAAACCGACGACTTAAAAATCCTAATAGACCCTGGGGTTTCTTTAGCGCCAATACGCTATGGTTTGGAACCTCACCCAATTGAGTGGCAAAGGCTTGACGAAACATGGACGCTTATAAAACAATACGCTGAAGAATCTGAAGTGTTTATTGTAACCCATTACCATTACGACCATCATGACCCAGACTATCCAGAACTCTACAGCGGAAAAACAGTTTTCATAAAACATCCAACGCAGAACATAAACAGAAGCCAAAAAGAAAGGGCTGCCCTCTTCCTACAAGCAATAAAGACTCTGCCGAAAAATTTGGAGATCGCAGATGGCAAAAGCTTCCAGCTGGGCAAAACCGTCATAAACTTTTCAAAGGCTGTTTGCCACGGCACAAATCCACGATTGGGCTACGTAACAGAAGTAAGCATAAAAAGCAACAGTGAAAAATTTCTGCACACTTCTGACGTAGAAGGCCCTTCTCTTGACGATCAGACAGGATTCATCTTAGAAGAGAAGCCAGACATCCTCTTCGCCGACGGCCCAATGACGTACATGCTCGGTTACCGTTACTCGTTCAAAAGCCTAGAAATGTCCAATAAAAACCTTATCAGAGCCTTAAAAGAGATACGCCTCCACACCATGGTTTTAGATCACCATTTTCTACGGGATTTAAACTATAAAATGCGGATAAAGCCAGTATACGAAGAAGCCCCGCCTATGCTTGCTATCTTGGCTCCAAGTCTCGGAATCCGGTGCAAGTTAGTTATATCTGCGCCTATCAGTGTGCCAAGCACTCCCGATGTATAGGCTACGACAGCCGGCGCGCCTGAAGGCAAAAGATAAGCAGCAAGTGCAGCTGCTAAGGGTGGAATAAAGGCTGGTGTGGCTATTCCTAAACCTTTAACAGGCCTGGCAACCAAATGTGTCACTGTCGCAACTATGAAGATTCCAGCTAAGGCGTAGAGCAGTGCTGAAGGCACCTTCCAAAGAAGATAAATGGAAACCATTGTAGGGATGAAGGCTCCGCCTACATTTATTGCAACAATTGTTGTGAACTCCTCATAGTCAAACTGGGGAACCTTGAAAACTATTCCGAAGAAGCTTATGTACTCTTCCCTAACTATGGGAATTACAGCCTTAAGCTTTAACAACGGAATATTAACGTAGCTTCCAACGAAGGTTGCCACAAGAATGAGAACAGCCATCTGAGGGCTAAAACCAATTTGCCTAAAAGCAAGACCAATGACACCCACAAAAAGTAAACCTACGATCAAAACAAGAAGCAGAAACAGCATCACGAATACCGTGTAACTGTGGGGACAGTATATGGTTCTTCTACTCAAATAGTAACACCACAACGCCATTGCCATTTTATGG
>JBNASL010000126.1:0-3230 GCA_049717905.1 Candidatus Bathyarchaeales archaeon
AAGCATTCACAGCGATTTCAGTGAAAAATTTGCTTATGCAAAAGTTTGGGCTAAACGCTTGGTTTTCAGTCCCCAGAAAGTCGGAGCCGCGTTCCAGCTTGGAGATGGAGACATTGTTGAAATCCATACAAAATAGAATTGGCAGAGTTTATCTTGAGGCTTGGGCTATTCTTTCCAGTTCGTGGCGTCTTGAAACTGCGTAGCTTTTCATGTCGTGGTTTGCAGCTAGAATAAGCTCTTCTGCCAGGCATTCTTCAATTGAGCGTGGGTTGTGCATGGCTGCTTGTTGGGCGCCTTCGCATATGTGTCTCAAAGCTAAGTCGACTCTCCTCTGGGGTGAGACGTCAACGGACAAGTGGTAGACAATTCCGCCGTAGGCTATGCGGGTTGTGTCCTCGCATAATGCGGAGTTCTCAACGGCTCTGACAAGCACTTCTATGGGGTTTCTTCCAGTGCGCAAGTGGATAATTTCAAAGGCGTGTTTGACAATGTTTATGGCTTTAGCTTTTTTCCCAGCGTTTTTCCCTGGGCGCATCAGGTTATTTACAAGCCTTTCGACAATGTTTACTTCTGCTTTGCCGAAGCGTTTGTGTTCGTGGCGGCCCATTGTGTGGGGAACAGCTACTGGCTTAAGCGATATGTACCTTTTTAAGCCTAAGTCCTTGACTTCTACGTCTTTAAAGCTCCATTTGCCGAAGAGTTTTATTTCCTTTTCCTCTTTTTTCTGTTCTTGCTCTTTGCTCAAAATTCTCACCGTACTGGCTTCTGTTTTCTTCCAAGCACAAGCTCTTTGAGGGATACGCCGTTAACCATTATGACTTTCCAGCGTACTCCTGGAATGTCGCCCATGCTTCTTCCACGGGAGCCGCCTATGCCTTCAACTATTACTTCGTCGTGTTCGTCTACAACGTTTAGGGCTCCGTCTCCTGGGAGGAAAGCGGTAATAACCCTTCCGTTTTTGATCAGCTGGGTTCTGACGCATTTGCGTATGGCGCTGTTGGGCTGTTTGCTTTCAACACCGACTTTTTCGAGGACTATGCCCCTTGCCATGGGTGCGCCTTCCAATGGGTCTGCTTTAACGTCTAAGCCTAACATGCGCCTTTTATAGTACATGCTACTCCATCGGAACTTTCGCCTTTTTTCAGCGAGTTTTCTCGCTGCTAACTCGCCTCTTGGAGACTTTGAACCCATAGCCTCTAAATTCCTCTCGCTACGTCTAATCACAAATCTAATATTTAAGCTGAACGAAGCAAACTCTGCTAGAATATTTAAACAGATAGTTGAAGCTTACAAAACCTTGGAGTTACAGATCCGTAGTGGTTTAAATTTTCAAAATTGTTCAGCTTTAGCAAAATAAAAAAATGGGGGTAATGAATAAACTTAGCAGCTCAGCTAGCCTAATGGAAGCGGTTTAATGAATTACTGGCGCTTGCTAAAACTTGAAACTTATAATGCTTACATGAATATGGCGGTGGATGAAGCTGTGCTGAACGCCAGAATGAAGGGACTGGCGCCGAACACCGTTAGGTTTTACCGTTGGAATCCCTCAGCGGTTTCTATTGGAAAGTTTCAAATTGCAGAAAACGAGGCCCACCTTGAAAGTTGCGCGAAACACGGTGTAGACATTGTTAGGAGAATAACAGGGGGAGGAGCCGTTTACCTAGATGCAGAAGGCGAGTTAACATACAGCGTTATAGCATGCAAGGATGACTTGAAGGTGAAGGATGCGACAGAGGCCTACGCGAAAATCTACGCGGGAATAGTGCAAGCCCTAAAAATTTTGGGATTGGAAGCTGACTTCAACGAGGGCGCAGAAAGAGCAAGCCCAAACTTAACCATTAAGGATAGGAAAATTTCGGGAAGCGCCCAATGCCACAAGGCTGGAATCGTTCTACAACATGGCACACTCCTTTTAGACGCCAACTTAGAGAAGATGTTCACTTTCCTAAGGGTTCCATGGGGTAAAACACTTATGGAAATAGTAGACATTGCAAGGGACAAGATAACCTCAATAAAGGCGGAGCTTGGAAAAGAAATTTCGTTAAATGCTGTGCACCAAGCTCTAGTTGAAGGGTTTCAAGCAGCCTTCAAAACACAATTTAAGAGAGAAAAGCTTACGCCGTACGAAAAGGAGCTTGCAGAAAAACTCTACAAAGAAAAGTATTCCACAACAGACTGGAACCTGCACGGTAAGAGCGCAATTTAAAATTTCGAGCGTAAAATTTTAAGAAGAAAATAATAAGTAAATTGAAAGATGAAAAATGGAAAATGAGAGGATGAGAAGGCTTCGAAATAGACTTGCTTTTTCAGTTACTTTATTTTGCATTTTTCTTTTTATAAGCAGCCTGACTGTTTCATATGGAAATTCAACCCTAGTCACAGTTTACTTTTTTGATGTTGGCCAAGGAGACTCCATATTCATCGACACTAATGGTTTGGACGTGTTAATTGACGGTGGGCCTCGCAGCGCCGGCGCAACATTGATGAGCTATCTGAATGGGCTTCACGTTTCACGAATAGATATTGTTGTTGCTACGCACCCTCATGAAGACCATATAGGCGGCCTCATAACCGTACTAAGCTCAAGCATCACCGTAAACACTGTTCTTTACAATGGTGAAGTAGCAACCACTCAAGTATACTCGGATTTCATCAGCTTAGCCCAAGGTAAAATTGCGATTGCTGAAAGAGGCCAAGTATACGTTTTAGACTCAAATGTGAACTTCACAGTCTTAAGCCCCACGCAGCCTCTTGAATTTAGCGATGTGAACAGCAACAGCATAGTTTTGAGGCTTCAAGCGGGAAAAGTAGCCTTCCTTTTCACTGGAGATGCAACTTTCGAGGCTGAAAATAGCATGATTAATGCTGGCTTAAACCTTGAAAGCCAAGTTTTGAAGGTTGCCCATCACGGAAGCAGATACGCAACTTCAAATGATTTTCTTAACAAAGTTAATCCAGCATATGCAGTTATAAGCGCTGGCATAGGCAATCCTTATGGACACCCGCATAACGAGACAATTCAAAGGCTTTTAAATAAAGGTGTTACAGTTTATGGAACCTACGTTTCCGGCACCCTAGTCATGAGCACCGATGGCCAGACAATACAAATCCATGGAAACCCAACGCCCATCCCCGAATATTCTCAGAACACGATTTTGTTCTTGATGTTCGCCTTAACATTTTTAGTTTTTCTATGGAAAAAGTGCTGCTTCTCAAGCAAAAAGGCGACT
>JBNASL010000127.1:0-3201 GCA_049717905.1 Candidatus Bathyarchaeales archaeon
AAGATTTTTTTAACATATGCAGACTATATAAGCCTGCAAAAGCTTCCTCATTATTTTATAAAGTTAATTCGAAACGGGACTTTTTGAAAAAACTCAATACAGGCAAGCGATACGACATCATTCATATATCAGCTCATGGGGCACCAAAAGGAAAAACAGGAATAGGCAATGGAACGACATGGTGGGCTACGCCTGAAGAAATAAGGGAAACAAAACACAAAGCCACGTTGATCTTTGTCAATGCTTGTTTGGCGAATAAACTAACAATAGCGGAAGCATTTAGAAGTAGATACTTTTTAGCTCCTATAACAGAGGTAGAGTGGGTTAATGCAGCATTGTTTTCGTTAATGTTTTATAAGCGGTATATCGTTGATGGTGTAAGTATGCGTAGAGCTTTTGAATATGCACGAAACAAAACAAAAACAAGCAGTGACTATCCAAATTATTGGGAAAGTTAATTGTGGACGTACAACAATTTATTATGCATTCAGCTTAATTACTACTTTTTTGTTGGGGAGTGTTGCCACGTATTCCCATCCTTGCTCCAAGTAGTTTTCAACTTCGTCAGTGGATACCACTTTTTGCACGCAATCGTTTGCCTTTTCTCCCAGAATTCTCTTCCGTATTATTGTTTGCAGTTCTTCGTCGCTGATTGCTGATATATCCATTTTATCAATTTCGCTTTGCGTAAATCCAGCAACTAAGAGAAGTTGCTTTCTGAAGGCTTGTCGTAGTTCTTCTTCACTTGTTTTTCCAACTTTAGTCGTATGAAGGTATTCTTGGCTTTTCTTGTACGACTCTCTCATGTCTTCTATAACGTTTTCTGGAAGCCTACACTTGTTTGTTGTATAGCGGTTTTCTATATCGCCCTTATGTCCCATCCAAAACTGCCTATAATCACGTAGCACTAATCCCTTAGACTCCGCAAGCATCAGCTGCGTGTCAAAATACGCCCTCAAAACGTATGGTCTCCACTTGAAACCAGCCTTTCTTATGGCAGCCCTGATCATATCGCCAATGTTCGTTGATCTTATGAATGGTTTAGGCGCAACCTTAGGCGTCAATATTGGCGAGTCTAGCGTGAGTTTTTCGCCCTCTTTTAAACGGCTTTCCAAATAGTCTTTCAAATATTCACATCCTTCCTCGCCAAGAAAAGTGAAGTATTGGTGTCCAGCCTTGCTTAATTCCCTACGAACAACAACTATTGTAGGCACTTTTTCAAAAATCACCTTGTCTTTCTCTATTTTCATTTCTGGTAAGTCTTTAATCCTTAACCCATCCATTCCCTCATAATTGCCTAAAGTTTCGATTCTTAGACCGCTATGGGCAAGAAAAACGCATGCGCTCCTAGCCCTCAAGTCTCCGCAAAGGAAAATTTTTCTAAGCTCCGGCTGACTTGGGACACGCTCATCACGGAGGGTTGGTGTATCATCCGCATCTTTAATCTTGATTTTAACCTTAACCTCAACCATGTTGAAGGAAAGCCAAGATTTAATTGCCTTCAAACACGATTTAATGTAACTTCCAGCCTTGCCCTCCAGTTCCAGATAAGAAACTAGGTCGGCGAGAAGCATCCCAAGCTCTTTCTCACTCTTCCCGAGAAGTTCCTTAGGCTTCAAATTCAAGTGCTTGCACGCCCAGCCAAGCCTACGCAGATAAACATCAGCGGTAACCCTCGAACCCCGAGCCACATTCTCATACCAACGCTTGATGTCCACGTCCTTAAGCAGATAAGCGTATGTGGCTTTCGCCATAGACCATCAATAATGTTGGTGTTCATTGTCTCATATAAAGGTTCCGAACCCAAAAGTTGGCGGGCCCGAGGGGATTTGAACCCCTGTTCTCCGGCTTTCTTCCGTGGTCCGAAGGCCGGTGCCTTGATCCGTGCTGGGCTACGGGCCCCTAAACATAGGCAAGGCTCCTTAGAAACAATTTGCTATTAGGAATAAAAAGTTAATTAAATAATAGTGTGAAAAAGCGTTAATCGTGAATTTTAGTTAGGTTTAATGCTTGAAGGAGAGAGTTTTCTGAAAATACTTAAAAATATTTGATGTTTATAACTAGTTGGTGCATGGGCCGGTAGCTCAGCTTGGTTGGAGCGTTCGGCTGATAACCGAAAGGTCGAGAGTTCAAATCTCTCCCGGCCCATTTTCGAGTTCTCTCGACCAATTGGGGTGAAATCGCCGCAATCTTACAGACAGAATACTGATAAAATTCAAATGTCGTCGGCGCAAAATTTCAACAAGCAATGACATTTAAACCTTTGAGTTTCGGTGCTGAAGTTTTTGTGTATTTTTCTGGCGGTTGTTTTCATAAAACTTTTATAGTTAATGCTTGTGTGAAATAATAGCTTGAAGGTTAAGGTTTAAGGTGCTGTGATGGAGCCTAGTAAGAAACCTTTGAATGTTCTTGTTAAACAGTTGAATGCTAATATTGCTGTTGTGCTTAAGAACGGATGCGAATACAAGGGGAAGATGGTTAAGTGCGATGGTCACATGAATATCCTTTTGGAAGGCGCCATGGAATGCAGGGACGACCAGCTGGTGGCCAACTATGGGAATGTTTTGCTGCGGGGAAACAACATACTTTACATAGTTTTGGATGCATTTAAAAAGTAAGTATTTCCCCTTTTCCAGTCACGTAGGCTAAAGCCTCCTCCTCTTTAGTTTCTAGTAGACGTTTGCGCTTGAAAAAATTCAGAATATTTTCTATGTCGCGTTTTAAAAGTTGCTGGGCGTTTGGATGTTCGCGAGTTACGTATTGGGGCCAGTCGATTATTAGGATGTGCATGTCTGGTTTTAGGATGATATTGTATTCACTTAGGTCTGCGTGGACAACTCCCGCCTTTAAATAGGCTTTTCGAATGTTGCGGAGGATTTCCCTCAGCACTTTTTCGGGTTTTGGAATTTCCCGCCATTCGGCGAGTTCTGCGCCTTCTATGGCGCCCATGGCTATGGCGTGGCGGTTTTGGCCTATGGGTTTTGGAACAGCTACGCCCTTCTTGAATACGCGTTTTAGGGCTTCAAATTCTTTTTCTGCTGCTTTTCTTGACTGGTGAAGCCAGCTGGCGCGTTCTGTTGTGTAGCCTCTTTTTCTGATTGTTTGGCGAAAGCTTATTCTGCCAAGTCTGTGAAATTTTATGGCTATGCGTTCGTTGTTCGGCGTTAAAGCATCGTAAACATCAGCCTCTTTTCCCACGCC
>JBNASL010000128.1:0-3178 GCA_049717905.1 Candidatus Bathyarchaeales archaeon
GGAGCAAAAATAGCGTGGTTGCTATAAATCGCCAGTTACAGTTATATATGTCTGGTAAATGGCTTTAGCAGCCCGGAGTATTTCCTGTTTTTCGTTTTCAGGCAATTCGTTATAAAGCGAAGCTCCAATTTCCTTTCCAAGCCTTCGGGGAACGCTAACAAACACTGGTTCAGGAATTTCTTTAATCTTCATGGGTGCTGCTACGGATAAAAATTCACAAGTGTTGTTCACTATAGCCCTCACTATATCTCTGAAGGAGGCGGCTGGTCCATATTCTGTGCCACCGATATTATCCACTATGGACTTTGAAACCATTTTCACGTACGAGGATACTTTTTCTTTATCAACGCCTCGATGGCTCATTCGAGTATACTCTTCCACAGGAAGACCGTTAATTTTCACAGTAGACCACAAAAGGGCAGCTTCCTCTCCGTGTTCACCTCCAACCCACCCGTGGACTTTAGACCGTGGGACAGCGAAAACTTCTGCAAGTTTCGACCTAAACCTTAAAGATTCAAGATTTGTCCCTGTGCTTATCACAAAATCAGCTTTTGAATATTTTTTGCACACCATGGCCATAGCGTCGACTGGATTTGTGATTACAACGTAGTTTGCGCCCTTATTGTTTGGAGAAGTGGCTTCAGCAATGTATTTCACTATTTTTGCGTTTTGAGCTGCTAAATCTCTTCTGCTCATATTAACGCCGGGTGTTCGGGGCTGACCAGCGGAAATCAAGATTATGTTGGCTCCAGAAACTTCTTCGTCCTTTTCACACGCGTTTATTTCAACATTTAAGCCTAGGCTGACAGCGGCATGTTTTAGCTCTTCTGCAAAAGCCTGAGCAAGTCCCGGCTTAACATCGCACACGGTTATTTCATCTGCAAGCTTCCAGCACATGATGGAATAAGCTGTGGGTCGTCCTACACGGCCAACTCCAATTTGGGCAATGTGCAAAAAGTTTCACCTATCAGACTTTGCGTTTATTTTGGCAGGTGGCCTTTAGCGGTTAAATAGTCGCGAAGTGCTTGTCTCCAGTCTCTGGGCTGTAAGCCATATCTATGCAGTTTTACACTTTCTAGCGCTGAAAATTTTGGCCTTTTTGCTTTCATTAATAACTGTTCAGTTTTTATCGGCGTTAACGATGGCTTTAGGCCTAAAATGTTGAATATTTCTTGGGAGAAGTGGAACCACGTGCAATAACCCGCATTTGTAGCGTGATATACTCCGAAGGGCATCTTTGACTCCAATACGGCTTTTATTGTTTTGGCAGCGTCTAAAGTGTAGGTGGGACTCATCCACATATCGTCTACTACGCTTATAGGTTCGTTTCTCTGGGCTTTCCCTATCATTGTTTCAACAAAGTTTCCGCCTTTGCCGCTTGCGCCTGCCACACCAAAGAGGCTTGCAACCCTAAAAATGTAATGTTTAGGGTTTTGCCTTGTGTAAAGTTCTCCGGCCAGCTTTGAAATTCCATAAGTGTTTATGGGAAAGGGAAAATCGTCTTCAGTGTAAGGTTTTGTTTTTGCGCCGTCAAAAATGTAATCTGTGCTTATGTATACTGTTATGGCTCCAATCTCTTTTGAAAGGGCAGCGATGTTTTTTTCGCCTATGGCGTTTACGGAAAACGCTTTCAAAGGTTCGTCTTCACATTGGTCTACCTTGTGGAATGCTGCAGTGTTTATAATTACATCAGGATGTTGCTCTTTTAAAATTAGGCAACTGTTGGGGTCGGTTACTTCTATCTCTTTATGGGTAAAGCCTACCAATTCATGGCCTTTTTGGAAAACTTTCACAAGGTCTGTGCCAAGCTGTCCATTAGCGCCTATAACGGCTATTTTCATAGAATTTTTCCATCCACTTCCACGTTTTTCAGGAAAGAGTGCATCTCAATCAGGTGTTTATACCATTTGACGGTTATCGTCCTCGGATCGTCAGGGTTTAACCTCCCCTCTTTAAGAGCGTCAAACACTTCTTTTGCCCCTTCTCTAGGCGTGTACTGCGGCTTAAAGTTTAAGGCTTCGCCTATTTTTTTGAAGCTTACTCGATAGCTTCTTTTGTCCGGCGAACCATACCACTCATAGTTGAGGGGAATGCCTATGGATTCTGCAACAAGCTTGGCAAGGTCGAAAATTTGGACGTTTTGCTCGTCGCTTCCCACGTTAAAAATTTTTCCATTGACAATTTCAGGCTCCGCTTCTAAAACCTTAATGAAGGCGTTGGATGTGTCTTTAACGTGGACAAAGGGGCGCCACTGAGTGCCGTCTCTCATTATTGGGATTTTGCCGTCCTTGTAAAAGCCTAAAACCATCCCGTTTATAGCCAAGTCAAACCTCATTCTATATGAATAGCCATAAACAGTGGCTTGCCTCAGAACCGTCACGTTGAAGGCTTTATCTGCTAATGGAAGGATTTCCCTCTCCGCTAACACGCTGGCTTTCGCATATGTGGTTAATGGGTTAAGGGCAGACTCCTCGGTTAACATGCCTTCTTGAAAGCCGTAAACGCTGCAGGTGCTGGCCAAAACGTATCGGGATACTCCGTATTTTTTTGAAAGTTCAGCCACTCTAACTCTGCCTTTATAGTTTATTTCCAAGGTTTTTTGAGGGTCAAGTTCTCCGCTTGGGTCGTTTGAAAGAGAAGCCAAATCAAAAACTGCGTTTACGCCTTTGAGAATTTCAGGGTTAAACCATCTGACATCATCCTTAACCAGCGTTATCTTATCCATTATATCTTTTATGGGGTCTGTTCCAAAAAAGAGCCTGTCCAAGCATACAACGTCATAGCCTTTCTCCAAAAGAAGCCTAGAAAGAATGGACCCTATATAGCCTGCTCCACCAGTTATCAACACTTTCAAGGCCTGCTTCACCCTATTTATGCGGCGGGTAGAACCAGTCCCAAGGCTTTCCCGCTCGGGTATCGTCTTTTTTGCCGTTTATTTCTATAGGCACTATGGTCGGGTCGTTCCACGGCCTCCGTTCCTCGTCAGGGTTTTTGTAATTATAAAGCCTTGTCACAAAATATATCGTGAGGGACGGTTTATCCCCAATAGTTTTTGTTCCATGCCAATAATGCCCCGGAACACGGACAATCTGCAGCTTATCTTCGCTTGCTATGACCTCGTTTAACGCTTTAGTTGCTTCGTCATAAGCGCAGATTTTCATGGCGCCTTTAACAACTA
>JBNASL010000129.1:0-3107 GCA_049717905.1 Candidatus Bathyarchaeales archaeon
TGCCTATTCTGTTAACAGCAACTAACAGAAGTTGTGGAAGAAACGATTTTCAGGTGATTTATGATGATACAGGACTGCTGTATGTAGAGTTTGCTGGGGGTGTCTCAAACTTATAAATAACCTGCTAGAAATGGTTATACAGTGAAGTTGATGAATGACCAAGAGGTTCAAGCAACGCTTAAGAAAAAGGAAAAGCTGAATGAGCTAGATGGGAAAACTTGGGAAAAGTATTCTATTAGCATATGGGAGATCGTAAAGTCAAAGGAAGAGAGCAAACTTAAGCATCCAGCCATGTTTCCAGTGGAGTTATGCCGTAGGTTAATTGAAATATATACTAAAAAGGGTGATGTAGTTCTAGACCCCTTCATGGGTAGCGGGAGTGCGATAGTTGCTGCTAGAGACTTGGAACGAAAAGGGATTGGCTTTGACATTAATCCGGATTTCGTTGAACTTGCGAAGAGGAGGGTTTCTCAGCAGAAGCTGATATACCTCGGAGTTGAAGATCCAGATATTTATTGTGAAGATGCCAAAAATCTCTTGAAGCATGTTAAGCCCAACTCTGTTGATCTGGTAATAACATCTCCTCCATACTGGAATATTCATACAAGGAAACGGACGGCGGACTATAAGGAGCCGAGACCATATTCATCTTTAGAGGGGGATCTTGGAAACATTTCGGATTTTAACGAGTTCATGGATGAGTTGAAGTCTATTTTTGAAAAGGTTCATACCGTCCTGAAGGGTGGTAAACGGTGTATAGTTATTGTAATGGATATTCGTCAAGGTTCTCAGTTTATTCCATTTCATATGAGTATGGCGAATATGATGACGGAGATAGGGTTTATTCTTGAAGACATAATAATTTGGGATAGGCGAAAAGAATACAGTAATTTGAGGCCGTTAGGATATCCATATGTTTTCATTGTGAATAAGATCCATGAGTATATCCTAATATTCAGGAAGAACAGGGTTGAAGAAGTTGAAGTTGGAGAAACCCTCGCTTGACTACATCGATGAGGATGTAGCCTATTTTATTGGATTAATAACCGCCAGAGGAGAAATATCCGATCAGGGAGGAGTAAAGCGGGTTTCCATAGAATTCCCTTTTAGAAATTTAGAGGTTGAGGGAATTAGAAAGAAGATCACTCAAAAGGATAAAATACTGTTGAGCTTGGACAATGTTATAAACAGGGTTAATGAGCTTGCAGATGTTAATGTTAGAAAAACTGAGAGTGAACGTTCAGTCTACCTAGTGCTTGAGACGCTTAAGAACACGATGTTTCTGCGGAACGTTAAGATGCTTATGAAGGGTAAAAGTTCTTATTACGAATTTGAGGTTCCAAATCAGATTTTCGAATCGAGTGATTCCATAAAGAAGGAATTTGTTCGAGGATTTGCGGATGTGGCTGGATCTGCAAGATGGGCGAATAGGAACAGATGGGGAAAATGCAGGGTTTACTTGGATGTCCTTAACAGTCCCTCTAATTGGCGTTTACCGGTTCAAATATGCCATCTTTTGCAAGATCATTTGGGAATTCCTGTGGATGTTATACAATGGGGACACCCTAACACTAGAGACCCAAGCTTAAAGGAATATAAAGCTGGAAGAAAAGATGCTTGGGCAAGGGAACATCAAATAAAAATTTTTGCAGACGATTTTGAGAAAATAGGATTCTACATGTCTCATAAACAAGAAATACTTGAAGAACTTGCTGAATACAATAGAGTAAAAGGATTTGCAAAGGCAAACTTTTGTAATCCACCAAAAAGGAGGAAAACTAAGCCAAGGCATCCATCTGAAAATTCCGAGAAACTGCCTTCAGAAATTCGAGGAAAACATTACGATTCCTATTGGCAGATTTGCGCTGATTTAGGCTGCGTGAGATACGCGAACTTTGTTAAAAGCCATAAACGGCTAACAAAATGGGTTAAATCTGAAAAGAGAGGTAAGAAGTGAACAACTTGTATAAAAACGAGAAAGAAATGTACCCCGATGTCTGCTCATGGTTCAAGAAACTACTACAAAACAAGTTTAAGAATGCTAGAATATGTGTTGAGGATACTTCTAAAAAGGTTCTGTCAAAATGGCTCCTCGAGAAAGGCTTTCACAATTACTTTCCAGACTACCAAACATATGAAGTAGAGGTTGATATAACAGGAGTTATTGTGAAATCCGACAAAGAGGCACATTTAGGATTTATAGAATGCAAACTTGGCAGAATTAACCTGAGAGATTTTTCCCAATTACTGGGATACAGCAAAGTTGCTTTACCACTCTATTCTATAATACTTTCACCGAAAGGAATTTCACAGTCCTTAAATCTTCTTTTTAACATTGCAAGAAGAAACGACATACTCTACTATTCGGCGGATAAACACATTTTTATCACCACATGGCTCGAGCGAAAAAAGGAAATAGACTTCTCAACGATAATCCCTAAAGGAGCAAGCATTTTATAATTTATAATTATAACAAAAAGTTTGCAGAGAAAAATTATGTGTCAGAAAATAAGTAGACGCGCGGCACGCAGATATTCTGTTAACAGCGACTAATGAAAATTTAGGTTTAGATCTCGGTTTGAATTCTCGGAATTTGTGTTCAGATTGTCTTTTTTTTACAATGTGGAAATGGTTGGTAAGCGCGTGCCAGGTTTCATTTACTTGATTTTGATAAGTTTTTCCATACTTCGTAGGCTAGTTTCTCTGTGCCATCTCTTTTTATGAGGCCTATTTGGTCGTTTTTATCCAAATCATGTAGCCATGCCCAGCCAAATAAGTGTAGGTTTATTCCTTGTTCTCTGGTGAGGCGCCCAGCTACTTGTGTTATGAAATCGGCTTGGGCTTTTTCGCCGCCGAAAACTTCCGTTGAAGGCCAGCCTAGTTCGCTGAAGCCTAGTGGTTTGTCTGGTAAATAGCTTAAGGCTTCAGAGTAATAATTGTCAGGAATATCTGATGGCTTGTTTATTCTTTGAACAGCGTAAGGATAGCTTGTGAAGACGAGGAGATCCATTTTCTCAGGGTTAAACATTGATAGAACATTGAGGTTTGCCTCCCGGTTTTCAGATACGATCTCCCGAGCAAATGTGCAGAAAACCTTGGTTTGCGGA
>JBNASL010000130.1:0-3057 GCA_049717905.1 Candidatus Bathyarchaeales archaeon
GTTATTTTTTGTTTGTTTTCGCTTAAGACGAATTAAAAGAAGGGAAAGAATACTATTCTTGCCTATTTTTATGTCTGCTTTCGGAAAATAAGCGCAAACCTTAAGTCTTTTAACTGTTATAGTTTGTTTTGAGGTGGTTTAGGCATGAGTGAAGAGGAAATAGCCTGTTTAATGGCCGGCGAGATGGCTAAGGAAGCCTGTGAAGCGGTTAGCGGCGATTGTAAAGCAAAGTGCGAGGCTGTATTGCGCAAGATCCTTGTTGAGGGTAAGGGCTTTGAGCTTTTGAACGAGCTTTCGGAAGAAAGCAAGAAAGCGGTTAAGGAAAAGCTTAAGGAGCTGGTCGTCGAGCCCGTCGTCGAATCCGATATCAGCCTTTCCGATAAGGCCCAAACAGAGCAACAGCCAACAAAAATTTCAAAAAATGAAATGGGACCCCCACCCCCATAGGCTGGAATAACCATTCAAGAATAGGCATAACCAGCAAGCACAAACCCATAAAAATGCCTAAAGGCACTTATAGATGAAAAACATGCTAAAATGCTTCTACTGCGGAAAATGGTTCAAGAACAAGCAAGCGTTACGGGCGCATTTAAGATTCTGCAAACAAAGGCAACCCTAACCAGCAAATCACAAGTTACAAATTGCTTCACAACCCCAAAATTTTGTAAAACGTAAACGTTCCCTTTTAACTACGCGTTTGATTTAACTTCTTCTATTGCAAGTTGTTCCGCTATCCAGTTTGGCGCTATAGGCGGATAGGGTGGTGGAAGAAGCTTTGGAGGGAACGAGGGAAGCCAATCAAGCAAAAACTCGGTGAAGTCGCTTGCAAAAGTGCGTATGTGAAGGAAAACCTCTGTTAAGGGCGAGGGGTCAACACCTGTTAATTCTAAACAAGTCAATAGATATGCGAGGCGTTTGCCTTTCTGTGTAATATAAACCCCATGACTCTTTCTTTCAATTAGGCCTAACTTTTCAGCAGTTTCAACCCATTCACTTATAGTTGACTTTGCATGACCGGAATATTCAGCAATCTGCTGGCTCCATTTACCCTCTAAACCATTTCTGTAAATATAACAAACCAGCTCCAGCGCCTTTCTCAAATCCTTCATTCTATAGGCACCTTGGTTCGCATTTTGCGAACTTTTTGGATTCCTTTATAAATTTTTGCCATCCCGTGAACAATCTATGGTGAAGTAGTTGCCAAAAAATCGCGAATTAAAAGTTTGGAGAGTTCCCATCACTCCAAAGCTTGACAGCATTCTTGAAAAAGCATTAGAAGTGAACGCTTACGTTTCAAAAAGCGACTTTATCCGCGAAGCAGTCAGAGAAAAACTGGCTAAAATGGGCCTCATGGAAACGTCAGCTGAGAAATCTTCTGGGATTGAGAAATGAGGAGATATTTTCCCCTCGGGTTGCGGGTAAAATTCGAAATTTCCAATTGTCTGCCTCTCAAAGAAGGTGATGATTGTTGAGCGAAGCAGATAGAAAGTTAACCGTTGAAGATGTTATTGATGTATTGGGTAGCACGGTTAAACATGACGACCAGAACAAGGTCATAACCATCCTGGCAATGCTTTTAACGTACACAAATGAAGATCAAATAAACATTGGGTTTTTAGCAGAGTCAAGCAGCGGGAAATCCTATATCCCCTTAGAGCTTTCTGCCTATTTCCCACCAGAAGACGTCATTAAACTAGGCTACGCCAGTCCAACAGCCTTCTTCCATGATTATGGTGTTCTAATGTTGAAAGAAGGCATACCAGTTAATTTTGAAATGAAACCCACAAAGGCAAAGGTTAAGGATGATTTAGAGTTCGACAAGGACAACCCTTCCAAAGAAGAAATAGAACACGAGTATAAGAAGCAAATGAGGAGATGGAAAGAGCTTCTAAAAGGAAGCTACTACCTTGTTGATCTCCACCAGAAAATCCTAATTTTCCTTGACATGCCCCACGACCAGCTTCTCCAAAGGCTTAGATCACTGCTTTCTCACGACGACAAAGCCATAGCGTTAAAAATAACTGATAGAAGAGAAAAAGCCGGCTTAAAAACCAAAACAGTCGTTGTTAGAGGATTTCCAACAGTTATTTTCTGTTCTGCAAAGTTCACTTTAGCAGATCAAGAAAAAACACGCCTACTATTGCTTAGCCCGGAAATAAGTCAAGAAAAGCTTAGGGAATCCATAGCCCTGAAAATCGAGAAAGAATCAAACAGGCAAGATTTCATTAAACGTTTAATGGAAGATCCGGAAAGAAAAATGCTCATCGAAAGGATTAGACAGATTAAAGAAGCAAGAATAAGCAACATTATCATTCCTGAAGAGTTTAGAAGCTTCATTTATCAACAGTTTCTCGAAGATCATAAATTTCTAATGCCTCGACACCAAAGGGACATCTCACGTCTTTTAGCGTTAATCAAAGCACATGCATTATTGAACTTAATGCATAAGAAAAGAGTTGATAACAGCATAATAGTAGAAAGGGAAGACGTTGAAGCTGGATTTCAGCTTTATTACACCATATCAGAAGCTAATGAAGTGGGCTTATCACCAGAAATTTATACTATTTACCAAAAAATTAAGTCACATATACCTGGCGAAGGCGTTACGCGAAACGACTTTCAAAGCCTATACTTCAAAGAATTCTACAAACCATTAGGGTCGAAAAGAAGCTTAGAAATTTTAGACATTCTAACATCATGCGGTTTACTTGTCGAGGATTTGGATCCGCAAGATAAACGTAAGAAACGATATTATCTTGCAGAGAAAATTCTACCCGCAAGTGAAGGGGAAAATATCTTCATTCCAGAAGTCTATAAGACATTAAGAGAAAAGCTCACTAAACCCTTCTACACGCATGAAGCAACTCAAATAATAATGCAAATAAAACAATGTTCACCAGAAGAAGCTGAAAACCTCTTTGAAATCTTCAAAAACGAGGGCAGGGTTTTCCGTAATCCTTACGGTTTATGGGAGTGGGTTAAATGAAAATGGAAGATTTTGAAATTTTCCTCGAGGATTTCTGTGATTTTCTGGACGGTTTAGAGGCTTCGGTTGCC
>JBNASL010000131.1:0-2896 GCA_049717905.1 Candidatus Bathyarchaeales archaeon
TGAATTTCTATACAATACGCAATTGGATCCACACCATCCCCACAACAAATTACCTCCTGTAGACACCAACTAAAAGATTTAAAGAACCACATTCCGTTAATTGTTGTTAACGGAACGATTAATGGGCAAGGAATGAAGAGTTGTGTTATTGCGTTATAGCATTAACTTTTTGGAAAAAGTAAGTGTTATTAGGATGCGTTTACATTCATGTTACTGGGTGGTTTTTTGGGTGAAACAGTTTTGGAGAAGGTTGAGGAAATAGGTAGGAAGCTTGATGAGTTGAGGGATTTTCTTGAAGATGTTTTCCTAACCACTGAAGAGTGTATGCTGTTGAAAGAGACCGATGAAATTGTTAAGAAAAAATGCTTTAACGAGTTGAAATCCCTCGATGAAGTTTAGAGTTCTCCTTCATAAAAAAGCAGGTGAATTTTTAAATAGACTTAACGTCGAAGACAAGCAACACGTAGTCGATAAGCTTAAACAGCTTGAAGATTTTCCAACCGTTAGGCTCGACATAGTTAAAATTGCAGGTGAGGCAAACACCTTCAGGCTACGCATAGGAAAATATAGAGCACTGTTCAAAGTCTATGAACAAGAAAAAATAATAGTCGTTGCCAAAATAGACATTAGAAAAAGAATTTACCGATAAGCCCATCTAAAATTTGCTAAATATTCCTGATAATAATAGCTGTTTTTCTTGTGTCAACAATCGGAGAATCAAAAATATGCTTATATGCAGAGGTTTATTTTTGCTTAAGTAGGTATTTATCGTGGTTTAAGGGCTGTATTAGCTTGTAGCCTTTCTGTAGCATACTTAGAAGTTGTTTTTCGCCTTTTGCTACAACATACATTGAGGTTCCACCATTATGATAAGTGTTGTTCTCCATTTCTTGGAGTCGTCTGAACTCGCGGATTCCTTCATCGATGTCTTTTGCACGGGCCAATATTTCCTCGAGCTTTTGTAGTTTTTCTTCTTCAAAGCCTTGAAGCCTCGCAAAGTCTAATATGGCTTTTACTCTAAGTTGCTTCTCCTCTAATGGTGTGCTGATAATTGTTAAGTGGGGTATGGCTTTTCGGTATTCAGCCAAGTGTTTATCTATTTCAGCCTTAAAATAGCTTTCATCTAAGTATCCGCCCTTATGTCCCATCCAATGTTCTCTGTAAGATGGATCTACGCCTATGCAATTGCTACGGAAGAACTTGCGCAAGGTGTGAATGTGAAGCTTATACCACCTGTTGGATTTTTCGGCCAAGCCTGCCCTTCTTAATAGTCGTGCCCAAACCCTCTCGAAGTCCAAGACGTTTATGCTTTTGCCTCTATGATAGACGTCTCCTATAAGGGGGCTTTCATCGGATATTTTTTCGCCAGCCCTTTTCCTCTCTTCCAAATATTTCTTCAGCTCTTCTCTGGCTTCGGGTGTGATGAACGTGTAGTAGACTTTTCCTTGGGCGACGCCTCTTTTGCCAACAAACTTTCTTCCCCTCTGGCGCTCAACCTTGATGCAAGCAACGTCTGGAAAATCCCATAAAATGTCGCCAACCTTTAGGCTTAATAATGTGCCTATTCTTAAACCACTACTTGCCAGGATAAGTATCGTAGCCCTATCTCTTGAGCTACTCGCATGGGTTAACAAAGTTTTTAATTCTTCCCTTGTTGGAGCCCTATCCGATTCAACTATTGCAGCGCTTGTAGGAAGCTGAATCTTATTCCAGTCCACCTTAACATCGTTAAGCTCCAACCACTTTTTCACACCAAAAACGAAGGTTCTAACAGTCGTATGCGCATATTTCTCAAGCATGGCATCAATGAAACCGTCAACGCCTTTATTTGCATCAATTTCTCCGTCTCTAAGCCTTTTTAAAGCATATTCTGGATCACTTAAACCCAAATAAACCACAAACTTTCTAACAGCCTTAATATAGTTTTCAGCGGCTCCTTCACTTCCAACCCTTCGCGGGCCGGCAATCGCCCTATAAAGCGCTGCGATACTGGGATAACGCTCAACCCACTCGCGGGCAAACCTTCGCAAACTCACACCTCAAAGAGACTGAGAAATAGATGTCACTCAAACACTTATAAAGTTTCTCATCCGTTGCCGTCCGAGTAACTCTGAAATTTCATCCCCTTTTGAAAAGTCAACCTAATGCCTTCTCATCATCCGGCAAAACAAAATAGGACAAAACCAAAAATAAAAACCTTCCCAAACCACCCAATTGTCGTCGGCCAAAAACCACCATCCACAACGACATTTAAACACTTATCCAAAATCCATATTCCAAGTTCATAAGCTAGTTAAATACCAAACCCCATTCTCTCTACATAAAACGGTGGCGGAAACCCTTGAAACAAAACCTCACACTTAAACAAAGAAAAGAAATAAAAACAAAACTAGCCCAAGCCCTCCAAGAAAACATCACCTGCCTCACGACAGAATTACAAAAAATATTAATAGACGACCTAACCACAGCCTTCCAAAATAGAATAAACGTGTTAATCCGCGCCCAAGAGAAAAGCAGCTACTAATGAAAACTAAAGAGGAAAAACCAATACTTCAAATCCATAAAAGCTTTATATAAAAAGATGGAAAATAAGCCAAGAAGGTTTGGATAATGAGACGCTCCAAACTTGAAATGTATATCGACATCCTAAAAGTACTAGCCCACAGAGGCCCCCTCAAACTAACCCACATCATGTATAAAGCAAACGTAAACTGCAGCGTACTAAAAGAATACCTAGACTTCCTCATAAAACAAAACCTCGTCGAAGAAAGAACCGTAGGCAAACGCAGAGTCGTATACGCCATAACCCAAAGAGGCATAACAGTCCTCAAACACTTCAAAGAACTAAAACAAGTACTCCCCATAATAGAAGAAGCCAGAAACAGGGCCCCAACCC
>JBNASL010000132.1:0-2892 GCA_049717905.1 Candidatus Bathyarchaeales archaeon
GTCTTGTAAACATATTTGCCTATGGCCACAGGTTCATAGACAAACTTTTCAGTTATGCCGCCTGCCGGATGTAGAACATGAGGGGACTCTCTGATTTTCTTGGCTCTCTCCTCTGCTTCGAGTTTTTCAAGCTCCTCGCCTATACTCAATTTAAAGCCTCCCTCACAATTTCACGCAAACCAGAAACAGCAACCAGCTTACTTCCAAGGCTTCGCCTATTCTGATAATGATAATCCACAAGCTTGAGCCTCGACGCCTTTTCTTCATCATTTGTTAGGTCGCAAACACGCTCTATAATCCGCCTTACAGACTCGTAGTCTACACCGCATTTGAGGCAGTAGCCCAAAAAGGCTAATTCAAGCTGGTTCCGTTGGCCTTTCCGCCAATATTTAGCCAAAAACTTGACAGCCTTCTGCTCTTCTGTGCCTCTTAAAGGTTTATTGCCCCGGGGCAAATCAAAAGTAGCCTGAACATGCTTTTTATCCTCGAAGCTCAAGATTTTCGCTATGTCTGCTTCTGAAAGGGTTAAACCCCACTTTTCAAGCAAAACATTGTTGGGCAACGGCTCGAAGCTTTCAAAGTCAAGAGCCCGGCTCCATTTACGTTCCACTTGGTGAAATCCAAAAGGCAGTTTAACCAAGTTTCCGTACGGTTGCTCCTTTGTTATTTCGCCCTGTTTTGGAAAAACTTCAACTTGTTTAGGGCTTAAGCTTGCAAGTTCCAGAATGCGTAGCCCAAGCCACTGCGCCACTTTAGCAAGCGCGGGGATAGCGAAGAAAATCCAGATGTGGTAGCTTGGGTCTGGGAAGCGGCTTGCCTCAAGTAGAACACTGTGCGGCCAAATCCTAGGTCTTTCAACCTCGTCCTCTTCCATCTTCTTCTGAAAGCATACCTGCAATAATCTTTGGGCTGACGATTTGGGATCGTTTAGCTTTTCCGGGTCTAAATCAAAACAAAGCCACTTAACCATGCCCCACTGGTTGAGCTGATAAACACCAACAGTTTCAACGCCTTCCAAATGTTTCTGAATAATCACGCTGGTCAAGGACTGCTCCACCTTAACATAGCCACCTTTGGGCAACTGAACTGCATAGGCGTCTTCACGACATGCAAACTTGGTTAGCATAGCGTTGGCAAGCTGCTGTTCAGCCATAGAATTTCAGCCTCTGCTTTTCCTCAGTTTACGACCCAAAACTGCGCCATTCTTGAAGCACCAGACAAAATAGTTGTCCACAGTCATTTTGCCGCCATGGGCTTGCACATCTCTCAACAAGGCTTTAAAGTCAGAGCTGTTTACGTCTTCAGAGCGCTCGTATTCGCCGCCTGGTCCCTGCGCCTTCTCCCATTTTATGGCTTCAATATTGTAGACTTGCTTGACCTCTTTGATATGTTGCTTTGCAGCTGCTATTCCAGCTTCAATAGCGTTAATAAACTCGAGTAATGTTTCAAGCGCCAACTCATCACTAGCCATCTTCTCAGCTCCTATTTTGCTGCCTTTCATTGTGCACGTTCGCAGACATCACATTCAACTCTTGCAAAGTTTTTAGAATACAGTATTGAATGAATCGGCTACGGTTCATACCAAGTTTAGCACGTGTTGTCTCAATCATCTGGTTTAAGCCGTTGGGCAAGTATATCGCGGTTGGTTTGCCTTTTTCCTCCATTTTTACGTCACACCTCTTTATATGTCACTTTCAGTAACATAGGACAAATCTTTTATATAGGTTTTTTGTCACGATAAGTCAAAAAGCGTGACATATCATGAACGAGGAAACTCTTGAAAAAACAATAGAAGACCAACTCATACAAAAAATACTAAGCGTTTTAACAGAGGTCACCGAGGCAACACCATACCAAATTGAAAAGAGAACACAAATGCCTCATGCCACGGTGCATAAGAAAATTGATCAGGCTTTAAAGGCAAATCTTATACGGGTTAAAAAGGAAGGCAAATTTCGGACGGGGCTACAGACTAAGACTTATGAGTTAACTCCTTACGGGTTAATAGTCTACCTTAACAACTACTTCAAAGATTGTTTCCTTAATAAAAAGAAGCCAGAAATCACAAAAGAAATTTCAGAAAAAATAAACACTTTGCTGTTCAAAAAGTGGAAAGCGTTCTTGCGATATGTGCCAGAAGGCTATGCCTTGGCCCTGTTAAGCCGCATCGTTGACACGCTCTGCCTGCGCGCATACAAAAACACAGAAAAACTGTTCTTCGAAGAATTCATCGCTTGGTTAGGCGTGCCAACAATTCGAGAACCAATAATCTGGGAAGAAGGAGATTTCCCAGCTGATGAAGTAATCGCCTTTTTGAACAGCGAACCAGAGCTGAAAGAAACGTTTGCCATGCAAATTAACGAGGAAATTGAAGGGTTAAAAGTAATGTTGACCCATTGGCAGGGCATCAGAGAAAAAATCCATAAACCAGCAAAGAAAGCTGCAAAAAAGCCAGCTAAACAGAAAGCCTAAAAGCATGCAAAAAGGCTAAAGATGTTTTTTATTAGGATATTTTCCCTAACTTATTAAAAATCCGCAAGCACAGAAGGCAAAAACGCAATTTTATTATCATAGATTAGGGGCTTAAGGGACGCATATTCGAATTCTCTAGTTATTTATTATTTTTCTCTTGGGAAGCCTTTATGCCAAGGCCAAGAAAATATGCAGATGTAGTTGTCAAATCCTTCAGCGTCGAACGTGAAGTGTATATGCGATTGAAGGCTGCATTGGGCGGTCAAGGAAGATCAGTGAGCGAGGAAGTCAATGAGCTTTTGAAGAGGCGCCTAGCCGAGCTTGAAGATCTACAAGCCCATCCAAATCCTACGGGAGACAAAGCTATGCTCTGTCTAGACGTAGAAGGGCTTCTGTTCTTCAAGAAGGACAAAATAAGCT
>JBNASL010000133.1:0-2872 GCA_049717905.1 Candidatus Bathyarchaeales archaeon
ATCATGGCAACAAAAACTACTCATGGGCCTAGCCCTGCATCATTTGAATTAATCAAGCTAGATTCGGAAGGCAATGTGCAATGGTATGAGACCTATGGCGGGGAAGGCGCTTACTATAGTGCTAAGTGTTACAGTGGCACAGTTACCCGAGATGGAGGATATATTTTAGCCGGCTTTGTTTCCTCTGAAATTGGCACACCGCCCCTTGGATGGCTTGTTAAAACCGACTCGCATGGCAAGATGTTGTGGAACAGGACCTATGGACAAAACAATAGTATTGTTCTGGCTATTAATCAGACCAGTGACGGGGGTTACATTTTTGTAGGAATTACTGGTGGTAACGAAGTTATAGGAGGCAAGAACGCTTGGGTTGTAAAGATAGATGAAGCTGGCAACATGGAATGGGAGACATCAATCGACGTCAATTTTGTTTATGGCATTAACACTCCTAGCGCTATTACAGAAGCTAATGACGGGGGATATGTTTTTACTGGCACGTATAATGGGACATACAATGTTGGTTATCAGAAGTTATGGCTAGTAAAAATTGCTGCCACGCGCATTTTCCATCCTTCTGTCTGGCTTCTAATGCAAACGACAACTATAATCGTCGGTGTTGTTGCTGAAGCAGTTATAATAACTATAGCCATCAAAAAGCGAAAAACCCAAGAAACTAACACTGCAGTTTAAAGAAGTTAGTTCTCATTTTTAGAGTAACGTCTTCCCATGTATTGTCCAGTTATGGGAATTTCTGTTCCGCATTTTGGACATTTATTTTTGCTGGTAATCGTATACTTTAAAACGTAGTATCCATACCTTTTAACCAGTTTTTCTCCGCAGTTTGGGCAGTAGGTATTCTCATATTTGTGGCCGGAAACATTTCCGATATAGGGATAAAGTACTCCAGCTTTTTTGGCCATCTCGTAGGCTTTTTCTAAAGTTTCAACTTTCGTAGGCGGGTTATGAAACTTGTAAGCTGGAAAATAACGCGTGAAATGCAGCGGGGTTTCAGGTCCAGCGTTATTCAAATGTTTTTCAATGATCCACTGTAAGGTTCCCTCTTCCTCATTGACACCGCTTACAATTAGATTCACAACTTCAACATGTAAGCCCATTTTTTTGGCTTCTCTAACGTTTCTCCAAACCTTTTCAACGTCAGCGCCACCGCAGTATTTTGCATAAACATCTCCGTCACCTTTCACATCTATTTTTAGACCATCCATGCCTGCTTCACAAAGCTTTTTCATCGCTTCTCTGGTCATGTAACCATTAGAAACATAACAGCAATACTTCATTCCCTTATCTTTTCCAAGCTTAAAAACTTGAACAGCCCACTCAGTTAACAGAGTCGGCTCCTGAAAACTTGCACATAGCCCAGCATCACCGTTTGCAAGGGCTAACCCAACAATTCTTTCAGGCGGACAGTAAACTGCCTTGGCTGGTTTCGGAGCAGTCTTTGAAAGGTGGAAGTTTTGACACCAGGCACAGTCGAGGTTGCAGGACCATGTTGAAAATGTGAGAGCAGTGGAGCCGGGCCAATAATGGAAGAAAGGCTTTATCTCTATAGGACGACTTTCAACGGCACTTATGTCTCCATAAACGAGAGTGTAAAGTTTGCCGCCAATGTTCTTTCTTGTTTTGCAGAATCCCGTTTGACCTTCTGCGATTTCGCATCGCCTTTCGCAGAGGCTACACTTAAGTTTTCCAGCTTTACCTCTTGTGTAAAAGAGGGCTTCCCGAACCGTTGGATACGCTGATAAATCTGATTTTTTAGCGTTTTCGGAAATGTTCCCAGCCCCGCGGCTCAATTACTCGTTTTTTACCTTTAACTTTCAAAATAATCTGTTTTTCCGCGGTGACCCTTCCAATTCTGGTTAGGCTTCCGCCAGCTTTTTTAACAGCTCCTTCAGCATTGCTCCAAAGTTTAGGCTTTATGGTTAAAACAAGTTCGTATTCCTCACCACCATAAAACGCCAGTTCCAACGGGTCTAAGCTGTTAATTTCAGCAAACTTTTTAGTTTCAGGGGCCACTGGAGGATTATCTATTAAAAAACCCACACCACTTGCTTTTGCAATTTCATAAAGGCTCCAGGCTAAGCCGTCACTGGAGTCAATGGAGGCTGTAACGGCACCTGTCAATGTTAGGGCCAAGCCCTCATTTAACCGAGCCTTCGGCATATAGACGGACTCAACAAGGGCATCGTAAACATTTTTTGGCGCCTTGAACCCCTCAAGGAGAATTTTCAATCCTGCAGATGTTTTGCCAAAAAAACCTGTAACAGCCACAATGTCTCCAGGTTTCGCTCCACTTCGCAACATCACCTCGTCTTTTCTTGCTACGCCAAAAACGGAAAGGCTTACTACAAGGTCTGTTGCCTCATTTGTGTCTCCGCCAACAATATATGCATCATATTCACGGGCTCCAGCATTCAACCCATCACCAATCTCTCTTATGTCGTCCACGCTTAATCCCCTCGGCAATCCGAGAGAAACCAGCATAATCTTTGGCTTTACACCTTTTGCGGCGAAATCGCTTATGTTCATAACAACCGCCTTGCGAGCTGCTTGCCATAAACTCATCTTAGGCGGGACATCCGTTTTACCCACTAACATGTCTGTCTTCAAAATAATCACTTGGTTACCGTTTAGCGGGTAGGCTGAAACATCATCGCCAAAAGGGATAGGCATGCTTTGCATACGTTCAAACCTTTCCAACAGAATTTCAATAATTTCTCTTTCTCCAACAATAATTTCCGAAGCCAAAAACCACACCTTTCACATCTAACTAACTGAATTATTCCGAACATCTTAAAAATAAGCATACCTCAAAATTATTGGGCCTCGGTGGCTCAGCATGGTAGAGCAGCGGCCT
>JBNASL010000134.1:0-2869 GCA_049717905.1 Candidatus Bathyarchaeales archaeon
ACCGGGCAGGTTCAATTGAACAGTTAGAAACCCATGCCAAACGCTTAGGCGTAAGAATGATAAGGCATAAATATGGTGCAGATCCCGCAGCAGTGGCCTACGACGCCATAAGCCATGCCAAGGCTCATGGAATCCACGTTGTTTTAATAGATACTGCAGGGAGAATGCAGACAAACAGAAACTTGATGAACGAACTTGCAAAAATCAAACGCATAGTAAATCCTGACTTGACAATCTTAACGGTTGATTCTTTAACTGGAAACGATGCAGTTATGCAGGCCGAAGAGTTTCACAAAAGCGTAGGCATAGATGCCACAATACTAACCAAAGTTGACGCTGATGTTAAGGGCGGCTCAGCCCTAAGCGTAACATTCGTAACTGAAAAGCCCATATTGTTTATTGGAACAGGACAAAGATATGAAGATTTGGAAGAGTTTAACCCTGAAAAGTTTGTGCAAATGATTATGAAACAATCGTAAAGGCTACTTGCCTTCTTTAAATTTAGTCATAAATTCTTTGAACTTTTGTAAGTCGATTGGAACAAGAACTTCCCTTTTTAGAAGTTCACATGGCCGTTGCCCACATTCATCACAATATTTAATTCCTCTTTTTTCAGCGCACTCCCTTCTCTTCTCCAACCAGCCTTCCTTATCTTTGAGAAAATTGGATAGTCCATGCGCTTTAATCTGCTTCATGTTGCACCAGACATCTAAAAACCAAGAGCTCTGCTCCAATTTTTCAGCTTTAAAGAAATCAAAAAACTTGCATGGAAAGTTTGCGCACTCCAAACACGTTTTAAAGTTCTTGCTAGTTGAACACTCGTAGATTTTGCAGTATCTTCTGTATTCTCTGCTTAAACCTTTGTTGCTTCTGCAACCTCCACATTTCCCTTCAAGCAAACCAGTGCATTCGCCACAGTAAAGCCCGCATGGAGCAACAAAATTCCAGTCGTTTTCCCTCTGCATAGTTTACTTCCTTTTAGCAAACAGTCTTAAACTGGCTTTCTAGAATTTTTCAAGCAGTTTAAGCAGTATGGCCTTAGCTGAGTAGAGACGATTTTCACTCTGCTCATATATTATTGAATTGGGGCTTTCGATGACATCTTCGCTTATTTCATAGCCTCTGTGGATTGGCATGTCATGCATTATGTAGGCGTTGCTTTTCCCTAAAAGTTTCTTATTTATCTGATATGGCATCATGATTTTGAGGCGTTTTTCTTTTTCAGCAGAAAATTTTGGATCTGAGAAGAATTCCATATCAATCCACGTGTCTGTGTAAACGAAATCTGCGTCTTTAACCGCTTCCTCAACGTCTAAAGTTGTTTTCCACAAGCCGCTTTTTTCGGCGCTTTTCAGCAGTTCATCATCCCTTGAAGGCTCATTGAATATTGGCGTAACCGTAGTTATTTTTACTCCTGTTTTTGTACACCCCTCAATTAGCGAATTGCAGACATTGTTGTGAATGCCTACATAAACAAGTTTTAAACCCTTCAGTTTGCCCCTCTTCTCCTTCATAGTCATTAGGTCGGCTATAGCTTGACTTGGATGATATTTCTCGTCGCATCCATTTATTACTGGAACCCGTGAAGCACTGGCCATTACCTGCAAGTCGGCGTTCCGCAGAAGTCTAGCCATGATGCAGTCCACATTCCGCGACAAATACTGCGTCTCATCATAGACGTCAGCTATGGTGAAATTTGTTGTTCTCCAGTCAATGTAGAGTGCATGTCCCCCTAGCTGGGTCATGGCAACTTCAAATGAAACCCTTGTTCTCGTGGATGTTTTCTGGAATATCATGGCTAAAGACTTGCCGTCTAAAGCCGCCCCATATTTTTCAGGATTTTTCTTAACCTCAATAGCCTTATCAATTATGTCCATAAGCTGCTGGCCAGACAAATTCTTAAAATTGATTAAATGCATTTTTCCACCATTCTAAACATTAACCTTCAATGTTTCAGCGATTATAAGTTTTATGGAAACCTTTTTCTGAGGATGAGGCGGTTTACAATTGGGAAAATACGGATGATTTTGCTCGCTGCATCAACAAAGGACTTGGCAAGCATAAACATTGCAAAACAAATTCTAAACAATTATCCCTTTAGCCTAGTGAAAGAAAAGTTTCATGAATCCCCTATTTACACTGCTGAAGTCAACAGCAAAGAAGTCAAGCTTGCCATTTTGAATGAAGAATTAGTTTATGCACAAAACATAACAGAGTTTTCTCCATCACTTGAACTTATAGTTTTCATCTCAAGACACAGCAGTATTAGCGGAACCCCAACGCTTTCAGTGCACACTCCAGGAAACCTCGGAGACGCTGATTTAGGTGGAACCCCAAGAAAGGTTTCGGTTTCTCCAGCAAACGCTATGAAAAAAGCTTTGCAAACCATGGCGGAGCTTGTTGAGGAAAGGCAACTGAAATATGAGGTTTCCTATGAATGTACTCATCATGGTCCTTCGTTGGATGTGCCCGCAATGTTTGTTGAATTGGGAAGTTCGCCGAAACAGTGGGAGGATTTAGAAGCAGCAGAGGTTGTTGCCCACGCTGCAATGGAAGCTGTTTCAAGTTTTGGAGAGCGGCAATCAAAAGCAGTTTTAGGAATTGGTGGGCCTCACTACAACGCGCGATTCACCATGATTGCTTTGGAAAACGCAATGGCTTTTGGTCATATGATTCCAAAATATGCCGTTTCCAAGATTGATGATGAAGTTTTAATGCAATGCGTTGAAAAGACGCTTGAAAAGGTTGAGCTTGCAGTTCTAGACTGGAAGGGGATAAAAGGCGAATACAAGCCCAAAATTATGGAGATGCTTAGAAAAATAAGCCTTAAGTTCCAAAAAGCTTAACATAAAGGCATCTATACCATTAA
>JBNASL010000135.1:0-2864 GCA_049717905.1 Candidatus Bathyarchaeales archaeon
ATTACGAGATCTCGTAATTTATACGAGCGAAACAATAGTTATAAGTCTTTCGGAAAGCCGAAAATAAACGAAATTTATATAATCATAGCGTAAAGATACATGCTTGGCCAACTTCCTGCAATTAAATTGCCAAAAATCGCCAGCAAGTCAAACTGTTATGACTTCGACAGTTCATTCAGTCCATTAACCAAGGCGATGAGTCTTTTTCAAGTTATCATGACCTTTGATGCTTTCTTCTCTCCATTTGAATACGTAAAATTAGCGAAACGAGATTTTTTAGCTCAAAAATGATAAAACAGCAAATAAACAAAATAAAAAGTAGAAAAATTACTTTAAAAAATATTTAACTCTGTTTAGAAATCGATATTATTTCACGAAGGTGTAATTTTATTCTTGCTGTATTATGATTTCCTTGCTTTCAATAATTGCCCTCGCAAGTTTTTCCCGTGCTCTCTCGGCTAGTCTCCAGACTGTGTTTCTGGAAACCTTCATTTTTGTAGCAGCTTCCTCAAAGGAAAGTTTTTCCAACTCAACTAGTTTTAACGCCTCAATTTCAGCTAGTTCTAAATAGATTGGCTCCGTGCTTCTTTTTGGTGTTGGTTCAAACTTTTCTGGAATTTCCTTAGATGTGATCACTACGGGTTTTGGAGGTCTTCCTGCTTTTCCATGTCTATGGCGTCTTCGCCAATGGTGTTCGAACATATTTTATGAGATATGTCACAAAATATAAATACTTGATGGATATGGGATATATCACGAAAAGAGGTGAACCCCATGAGAAGGAGCGCATCATACTGGCCTAGGGGATGGTGGTGCCCGAGACATCCATGGCCTCCAGCATGGGCCAGAACCCCATACTACTACCCAATGGACCCAACTGAGGAGTTAAAAACCCTGCAAGACTACAAAAAGTGCCTAGAAACTGAGCTGGCAGACCTAGCTAAACGCATAGAAGAACTCAAAAAGATTGTTCAAGAAAGGAAATGAACTCACCATGCATAAGCATTTAATAGTTGCCGTTGCCACTATCGGCGAAAAGAAACTTGAAGATATTGTTTCACAAGAATTTGGGCATTCCAAGACTTTCACGATAATAGAAATCGAAGAGGGAAAAATCAAAAAAGTAAGAGTAATGGGAAATCCAGCTGCCTCAATAAGCCATGGTAGAGGACCATTAATAGCGAAGGCATTGGCCGAAATGAAAGTGCAAATGGTGATTTCAGGAGAGATTGGACCAGGTGCATCAGCAATACTCAAAGAATTCGGCATATCCCAAGAGATCGCTGCTTCCGGAAAAAGAGTGGAAGATGTGTTGAGGGAAAAGGCTTTAACGATTTAGACTGAACAGTTGCTATTCCACTGCTTCCCCAATCACTTGAATTATGACAGTTCTTCTTCTAGGGTGCACATCGGTCTCTACAAAGATTAGGGACTGCCAAGTTCCAAATTCTACCCTACCATTGATTACTGGCAAGGTTTTATCCGGAGGAAGAAAAACAGATCGCAAGTGCGAGTGAGCATTTGAGGGGTGCATGTAGGCGCCATGTTTTGGGATTAGCTTTTCAATTAAAGCCTTGATGTCATTGAGCAGGCCGTACTCGCTTTCAGTTAATATAAGCACACCAGTTGCATGGGGAGCAAACGCATGCACTATGCCATTTTCCACTCCCGACTGGGAGACAGCCTCCTGAACCTTGTCAGTTAAATCTATAAATTCAATTTCTCCCTTTGTGGAAAAGCTGTAGGTGGTATTGAAAACTTTAAAGTTTGACAAGGCTTTTCACGCCCATTTTTACTTTCAGCATTTTAAATTATCCTTTCATTTTATAAAAGTGCCGTTTTGAAAAATCTATTTGGAATCCTTCTGATGTCCGTGCTTAAAAAAGGAGTTGCGTTGATGCTTTTGTATACAGCCTTAGCATTTTGCCTTGATAATGGTACCTCACTAAAGTGTTGCTTGTGTAGAAAGGCTGTGTGGAAGAAGCCTTTTTCTGGTTTATTTTCTGAAGGAGTGTATGTTTGTTTTATTTACTGTAGGCTAAATGTTGAACATTTTTAAGCATTTAAAGTTCTGTTTTTACTTTTTGGTTGAGTTCGTGATATTAATATTACCATAATATTTAGGATGTCACTAGCACCACCACACACTTAACGCACGGTATACAAAAGCATCAACCAAACTCACTTTTCGGATGCATATTTCCAGCAAAAATTTTTGAAACTTTTAGGTATAACAATTATTTAATTTTTGGAATAAAAAAATGAGGTCATCAAAGAACTTCTCTTTAAAGATACTAAAAATTTTATCAAAAAAATAAACTTTAATCCGATTATAAAAATCAACTTAGATTTAATGTTAGATAGATTTTTTGGGATAATAATAAGTATTACCTTAGAGAGTTCTAAAAGAGTTTGTAGCGAACTGACTTTTGTCGATGCTTTTGTATACCGTTACATAAAATCTATGGAAAATCGGTCGAAGTCTTAGCGAAGGTAGGCGTTCTGGCTTGGCATGGAGATTTTCGTCAGTTTCTTTATGAGGCAACGGTGAAGTCCATTGACTAGCATTGGCGGCTGAATTGAAAAGCCCTAAAAAAGCTTTTTTCAAATTTTTAAGCTAAAATTGAGCTTTTAAAATTTGTGCGTTAGCCTCAAGTAGAATGTTGCATAGGCTAACAGCAGCTTCATTCATTTTCGAACTTTAAATTTCCCTTTATTGGCAAAAAGGGTTATTTTTTTGGTTTTTATTTGAAAAAATGGCTTTCGCACATCGAAAGCATAAGCGTTTCTAAGCTAAATTTCAGCCCATGTTATTTTATTTTTCATATTACCATTTTTGAAATAACCTCTATAATTACTCTCAG
>JBNASL010000136.1:0-2851 GCA_049717905.1 Candidatus Bathyarchaeales archaeon
GATTTCGCCATCCTTTATTTTCCATGCTGGAGAAGCTACAACAGAGAACTCTCCGCTGGCAGGATTGCTGCTGTGGGCTCCTTGCAAGGAATACACTAAAAGCCCCTCAGCGATTTCTCCGATGAGCTCTTCGGGAGATTTCTTTCCAGGCAGAAAGTGGAAGTTTGTTGGCTCAACGTTTGGAGTTGATAAATAGCCAGCTCTGAAAGCGTTTCCAGTGCTTTCTTTACCTTCTTTTCTCGCGGTGTAGTTGTCGTAGATGAAGCCGCGTAGAACGCCTTTATCTATAATTAAGGTTTTCTGCTGGGGCACTCCTTCACCGTCAAATTTCCATGTATGAAGACCACCGTCTAATAGGCCGTCATCATAAATTGTCAAGTTTTCTGAAGCGACTTTTTCGCCTATTTTACCTTGAAAGACAGATTGATTTCGCTGCACATAATCCGCCTTAACAGCATTCATTAATGTATAATAGAGCAGCTGTTGTAGGGCAAAATGCGCTAACAAGACCTTCATGCTTTTTGTCTCAACCCTCTTCGCTTTCAAAGCTGAAACTGCAAGCTTGGCAGACTCTTTGCCAACCCACTCAGGATTCAAATTATAGCTTCTTTCAACGTTGAATTCGAAGCATACAGGGGTTACTTCGCCTTTTTCACGAGCAAGCGTGGCTAAGCTACACTCAATCACTGTTCCAGGGTCAAAGCCTAAAACGCCGTTAGAGTTCGCCACAACTCTAGATAAACAGGATGCGCCAACTCCGCCCTCTATCGGGAAAACCCGCTTATCCATTTTTTCAGCAGCTTCAAGCATTGCAGAGGCTATTTTCACCAAATCATCGGCAGACAATCCCAAAATGTTTTTGTCAAAGGTGTTTTTAACATGTTTAAAAGGTTTTTTTGGCGGGAGACCCTTCCAGTCATTGTCTGGCTTGCTGGCTTTTGCGGATTTTAAAGCCTTTAAGGCAGTTTCCTCAACGGTCTTTTTGTCGCTTAACACATTTGTGTAGGCAAAACCCGCAGCACTGTTAACCATTACTCTGACGCCTAACCCTTGGTCAATTATGCGGGAGCTCTTTGCAATTTGCCCTCTCTCAATGGCTATTGATGTTGTTAGACCTTGATAAATGAAGACTTCTGCTTCATCAGCACCCTTTTTAACAGTAAAGTTCACCGTAGTCTCAGCTAGACTTAGGGTTTCTTCTTCTTTAAGCACTACCACCAACAATTACCTCCCTTACTCTAATATGAGGGCCGCCGTCACAAACGAAAGCTGTCTGGCCTTTGCCGCATCTTCCCGGCGAAAGCTCAAAATCCTTTCCAACAGCATCCACCTTATGAAGCGTTTCAAGGGTGCTCCCGCTTATGGAGGCATTACGCACGGGTTCGCCGATTTCACCTTTAACTATTTCATAGGCTTCTTGAACACCAACTTGAAAAGTGCCGTCTAGGCTGGCTTGGCCTCCTCTGAAGCTTTTAAAGTAATAGCCAAACTTTATGTTTTCAACAAGCTCTTCGAAGGAATAGTCTTCTGGCTCCATGTAGGTGTTGCGCATGCGAATTATGGGCTCAACTCTGAAGTCTTCAGCTCTTGCATTACCTGTTGGTTCCGCCTTAAGCTTGCTGGCGGTTTCACGGTTATGCATAAGCCCGACAACAACACCGTCTTTTACAAGAAGGGTTTTCTTGGCTGGAACACCTTCATCATCGTATTTGAATGAGCCAAAAGCGCCTTCCACTGTTCCATCATCATAAAGAGTCACTACATCTGAAGCGATTTTTTTGCCAAACTTATCCATAAGGACAGAACCTGAAAGGGTGAGATCTGCCTCAGCTAAATGGCCGAAAGCTTCGTGTACGAAAACTCCAACAACGTTTGGCCCCAACACTGCGTTAAATTTTCCACCTTTCGGAGTTTTTGCTTTTAATTGGTCTACCGCCCTTTTAGCGACTTTTTTGCCAACGTTTTCTGGGAGTCTCCTGTCGAAAACCTCGTAGCCTGCTGTTGAGCCTATTTCTTCGCGGCTAAAGGTTAGGATTTCAGCTTCTTTTGCCGTGGCAACTATTCTTGACCACACGTAAAGCTTGTCCTGCTCTATGTAAGTGCCTTCGTTGTTCATGAAGTAAGTTATTCCGACAAGGTCAAGGTAGTCTATGGTGCAGCTTTTTACGCGTCTATCATAGCTTAGAATTGTTTTAGCCATGGCTGATGTTGTGGCTATTTTTTCTTCTATTGAAATTTGTGAGGGATTTTTGCGGGGGTTCGCCGAAACCTTATCTTCAAAAGCCTTGTCTTTGGCAAGCTTTATTGCAGCTTTAAGTTTTGGACTAGCAGCTTTAGCCATTTTACACGCGTCTGAAAGGGCGCCTGTTAAAGTTTCAAGGCTGAACGTTCCCACAGAGGCGAAACCCCATGCGCCGTCCACAAGAACTCTCAAAGCCGCCCCGTTTTCGATGCCCTCTTTTACAGCTTCAACTTTATCCTCCTTAAGAGTAAGCATGGTTTTGAACAATTTTTGCGCACGTATTTCTGCGTATTCGGCGCCGAATTTCTCTGTAGCTTCATTCACAACTCTTGACAAAATGTCCTTCAACTTTCTTCCTCATGGCACAAGTTTGAAGGATTTATTTCGGCGGAGAGGCTAATAAGAATTATCACGCTTAGACAAGAATTTTGATAGAATGGAAAAAGCAAAGTTCTACGTTTTCCGCATGATTAAACGCACATGGTTGGCGAAGTCGTGTTCTTCTATTCGCTCCAGTTCCAGTCTGCGAAGCAATCCATAGCTTGAGTAAATGTCTTCTAGGATTTTGCGTTCAACAACGTAGGCGCCTGACTTCAAAAAATCTTCAAG
>JBNASL010000137.1:0-2848 GCA_049717905.1 Candidatus Bathyarchaeales archaeon
GAAAGCTAGGAACTTGGAGCCGTCTCTGTTCTTAGGAACGCATTGCCCTTGGAACTCACAAGCTTAACCTCGTAAGTATTGCCTTTGACCCAAGCACTTGATAAAGTTATTTCAAACACAACCTCTTGATTTGCGGAAATTGTAGTTGTCGTATTGGCAATTGTTTGTTTAACTCCGTTCACCCACGCCTGATCTATGGTTACTGGAGAGGTTCCAGTATTTCTTACAGTGGCATATATTTTTGCGGTTTGACCAGTTGGGAAGTCTAGGTCGGTTATTTGCACTTGTTCTGTTGCTGTGAATGTGAATGTTAGGGCTCCCATCCAGGCTGCGACGGCTATGCTGACTGCGACTGTTACGGCGATGAGTATGATTGAGGCTACGACGGGGCTTAGGGCTTTCTTGCTTTTCAGTATTTTCATTTTCCTTTTAATCCCTCCTTTTTGGGTTATCGTGTATTTAAGGGAGGGTTGAGGATTTAAATCTTACGACTTAATACACCATATTCACTATTTGTAAAACAAAACAACAAAACACCAACACCAAACCAAAACAAAATTTCCAGCCTAATCACCCTAAAACTCCAATTCACCATGTTCACAAGACTTATATGCTAGACGGTTAATCCTCCACACGGCTAAACTTATGGGCACCATCAAAACAACCATAACCATCAACGAAGAAGTATGGAACCAGCTAAAAAGAACCATATCATCCAAATACCAAAACCTACGAAAACTCAGCTCAGCAGTGTAAGAAACCATCAAAACCTTCAACACAACCGAAGTGCTAAACGAGTTCTCAACCATCCTCAACATCAACACCACAGCCTATCCATCAAACAGAGAAGACAAAGAAAGAAGACCCAAACTGGAAACCTCAGCGGGCAAAACCATCAGAGAGATGAGAGATGAACGCGAAGCTCATATATGCCGACTCCAGTAGCATCGTAAAAAGATACATTGAAGAAAAAGAAGAAAACTACTAGAAGCGCCATAAGCTTTTCAACACAATAATGGCAGTAACAGCACTTCTCAAGAGTGCATAACCTAAAAATCGGAACTTAATTGGATTATGCCTTCCAGTCTGAAGCTTAAACGCCCAAATCGTCAAAGAACTTTAGCAGAAGCTTCGCTATTTTTTCGCCAAGCTCAGTCTTCATATACTTCTTCTTCAACGGGTCAATGCGCTCGCTTTTGGCTAAGCCCAACTCCTCAATCTCAATCATCCTAGCCCTAAAAGTGCCATCACTAAGCGTCAAACCGTTCTCCCGCATAAAATCCTTAGCCTCTTTCCACTTGCCACGCCCCAAATATAAAAGCAATAGGCAATCAATAGCATGATCCTTCTCCAACATAGCCTTAATCGCTGAAAGCTTCGGATCAGTCAATACACGTTTAACCTTCTCCTCGTCTCCAACCTCAACACTTTTAGCTTTAACCATCACACTCAACCAACTGGCATTTTACCTTTTCAATATACGCACATTCCCTTTAAAAGATTTAACCTATATTACGAAACATGACTTATTATAGGATAATATAGGTTAGTTTTCAACACGTTATTTTCTTCTCCGATATATATGAATACCTTCTATAGTATCAAAGTATTCGAATCCAACTTCCGCCAATTTGCACGCTTCTTCCACTGTTCTAGCAGTCTTCACATAGAATTCGTCATTTGATGCGTTGCTGAATAAGCCTTGCTCAATTGTTATGTATACCATTGTAGCCTTCCAGTGTCTGAAAGTATGTAAGCTTATTTTCAATATTCTTGGGCTGCTACCTTTTTCAGGTGTTATTTTAATGGTGATTTTTGAGGAACCTTGTATTTCGGCATTTTGAGGTTTATTCCGTATGTGAGCTTTAGGAAGAGTTTGTAGGCTTTGAACGCTTGATTCCTTCTGGCTGGGCTTCATGCTTCTTTTTTGGCTATTCATTTTACTCGTTTTTCCCAAAAGCGCCTAATTGATGGCATGAAAAGGGTCAATACCCAAAGTATAACCCTGAGCGGAATGCCAAAATTGCTGTCTACTTGAATAGTCCAGTTCCAGAAAATGGGTAGAGTTGAGATAAAGAACAACGCCTGTATGGCGAATAGTCCTCCAAGGTCAAAGGCGTAGACTATTGAAGCGTTCTCAACTAACGACATGCTAGAATTAATTAGTTGGTTGAAGAGGAAAGGTTCAATGGAGACCAAGAACAGCAGCAAGACATTGAAGCTGACCAACATGTCGGTTTCAACACGGAGAAGAGCCATTGTTCGAGTGTACGAGTACCATACGCTGATAAGTATGAGAAAACTGAAAGCGTAGAAAGCTATTGACAATACCAATGCCTGAAAATCGCTTGGAGACTGCCCAAACAAACAAAAATTCTGTTAGTCACTGTTAACAGAATATTAAGTCACAGCTTAATGAATTGTTTATGCTTGGGCTTTAACCTTGCTTGTTATCTGTTCTATTCTTTTTAGGCTTTCAACTATGTTGTGGGCTTCTCTAAGCACCGTTTCTTGATCTTTTATGCTTAGACCCTTCATTATTTGGTCTACGTCTTCGTGTATCTGTTTTGCTATTTCGGTGCTGCTCATTGTAACCACTTTAGTATTATAGTTGGTGTGCCAACTTTTATAGTTTTCAGGTTTTTATTCTTGTTTACTTTGTTTATGGATTTTTCGAAGCGCTTGTTGAAGTCATCCGTGTTCCACGAAGCGAGATATTGCGCATTCAAAAGGGTTGCTCCAGCATAATGCAGTAGGTCGCCGATTTTTAGGGGAGTCCCCTTCAAATACTCGTTAACAAGTAAGAGTAAGGTTCTTGAAGGTGGGCTTAAAAGTTCGATTCCATAAG
>JBNASL010000138.1:0-2819 GCA_049717905.1 Candidatus Bathyarchaeales archaeon
AGCTACATCTTCTCAAAAAACTGTTCAAACAAGTAATAATTACCCCAAACGTGAAGCGGGAAGCTGTTGACGAAGGCGTCAAACTCAGTCATCCCGACGCTCAAATCATTGGAAAAGCCATAGAAGGAGGATGGATTAAGGTTGAGGAATTTCCAAAACGTTTGACTTCGGTTTCTAAAAGGCTGGCTGAGGATGAAAACATATCACTAACGGATGCGGAGACGCTCATGTTGGCAAGAGAGAGAAAAGCCGAAATTTTGGTTGACGAGAAGACTCTTTCGAATCTTGCAAGAATGTTTGGGCTTAAAACATGGAATACTTGGACTGTGCTGCTGGAAAGCCTAAAAACGGGCTATATTGAAGTTTCCGACATAGAATCGGCCATAAAAGAGTTAGGCGAAAAAAGACATAAACTAAAGAAAGAACAAGCTGTGGAAATCCTTGACGCTGCAAGAAAAATAATTCGCAAACGAGAAATTCAGAAAGGTTGACACTTAACTTATTATTCTGAACCCAAAAGGTGGCGGGCCCGGTGGGATTTAAACCCAAAAGGGTTCAAGTCCTTATTCTTGATGATTGCTGAAGACTGCGGAGAATGGCTGTGGGTGGCGTAATTGCTTTTTATTAGCGACCAAGTCGCTTGCCTTATCCATGAGAAGGTTAGTGATATTAACAAGTTTGTTTATTTTTGTTTTAGTGTTAATTTGTGAGGGCGGGTTGATTTGTCGACTTTTATGAGTCCTTTCTTTTCCATTTTTTCGAGGGATTGTCTAATAAAGAGTTCAGATAGTTTCAAGGATCTGGAAATGGTTTTAACTGTGGTGTTTCCCTTCTTGATCTCTTCTAATATGGCGATTTCAGCCATTTTCTCTTCGGCTATTTTCCTGAGCTGCTTTTCTATTGGGGACCTTATGCCATATTTTGATTTGAGGTCAAGGAGTTTTTGGTAAAGGGCATTTTCCCATAGAATTCCGGTGGAAAGTGACTGTTTTTGGCATTCCTGCTTTATGATTTCCCAATTTAATCCTGATTCAGCAAGTACCCGCATATCGCCAAGGTCAGCTTCCCTTTCTGTGACAGCCTTGAAAAGGAAGATGTCTTCTCTTGAGGCTAAGCAGACTGTTAGGAATTTCTTTTTAAGGAGGAGACTGGATCTGGATTCCATTTCATCTGAGAAACTTAATGCTCGACAAACATTTTGCAGGAAAATATCCCATCGGAACCCATCCTTATTTTCCAAGATTATATTTGCAGCCAACTTTTTGTACGGTCTGGAAATTTCAATAGAGCTAGGCTCATAGTACCCAATTTCCTTTAAAGACCTAGTTAATTCGTCAAATTCGAGTGAAGATTTCAGTACAACGTCAATGTCTTTAGTGGCTTCTTTGAGGCCGTAATGTATAAGGCATAAACCACCAATGATAAAGAGATTTAGTGGCTTTGAAATTTTTGATGCCAATTTATCGAGTTCATTTAATATGTATTCTCTGTTAAACGATGCACTTCGCACTAAACTTTCACCCCGTACTCATCAGCCTTAGCGACGAATTCTTCCCAAGTTGGCAACATCAAACCTCTTCTCACGCCTTTAGTTTCCAAGAACTGGAACATAGCATTAACTAAAAGACTTAATTCAAGTCTCTGAGCTTCTTTCAGCAAATATTCTTTGTCGAGTTTTTTCCAATGCTTCTTCAAAAGAAGCAAACTATAAAGTGTATAACGTGGATTATCCCTATCAATCAATAAGGTGTGCAGAATTACATCCTCTACTTGAATTTTCTCTTTATTGGGTGAGTAAAAATAGATGCTAAAGTCTGTCACTAGAGGAAGATCAAATTCGTCAAAAAGTGAAATTGCCGTTTTCAGAAAACCTTTCCGGGAAATATTAACATCCTTGGGTAAGCGAATCAAACATTCCAAATCCCTTTGCCATAAGATAACAGCGTTTTCTGAAATTGACCTAACGATATTTTCTAAAATGGAACGTTGATACTCCGTCAAAAAGTCTTTCAATAGCGAAAATCTGGGATTAATTTCATAAGAACCATCATCTAACACTATAATTATCCCATAAGACATTAATTTTCTTGTATATCGCCAAAATGTAATCTTTGAAAAATTCTTAAAAGTCAACTCTGATCTATTAATCACTTGAAAAAGAACATCGATAGCCAAGCCTGATAGAATATCTTCCCACTTTATATGATCGTATTTCAGCAGAAGATCTCTAAGCAAAATTGCGTGTTTTGAACTGTTAAAGTAAACGTATTTTCCTAATCTCTTTTCCTTTCTTTCTACTTGAATAAGCTTTTTCTGAAGGAGTTTTTTCAGATTATAAGACAGAAGATTTGGTTTTATCGTCAGAAACTTCTTTAACAGATAGAAAGCGTTGTTTCCCTTAGCAGCCTCCTTTAATATTTTAATTTCCAACTTGTTAAACAGATATTCTTTTGTTCGCTTTTTCATAGAATTTCATATAGTTGAAATAATATATAAGTATTTCAATCTTATGAAAAATCTAAAAACTGAAAGCCGTTGTGGAACGAGTTCTTTCCATCTGATTATTGGGACTGTTCTAACTGTCCCATATTTTGTTTTAACAGAAAAAGTTTCCCTTATTCGAAGAGCCTTCCTTGAATAAGCAAAAAGCATAAACCTTATTACAGAAAAAAGTTTATGGCTAAAAAGTTTTAGATTATTTGGAATATGAATTGTTGGTTCACAATTCTTTTATTATAAACATTGAATCTTGGTTAACGTGAATGTAAGTGCATATGGAAAAACCGAAAGTTTTAGCTCTCGTTGTTTATCTTCCGGTG
>JBNASL010000139.1:0-2738 GCA_049717905.1 Candidatus Bathyarchaeales archaeon
GTTCTCCCGCAGTGGTCCAGTTGATCAGGCGATATCTGTTTGGGGCTGCAGCAGCGCCAAGATCCTGCACGCTTAAGGCATACAAGTTTCTGTAGTAGAGACCTGTCGTCAATGGGGCAATCGAATAGTTCCCGGTGACTGCTCCGGTCCATGGAGAATACTTTATCACTCGACCACCGCCTATGTACAAAAGATTTACGTATCCTATTTCAGCAAAAGCGCGCCCACCAGCGCCAGGGACTTCTCCAACCCCTGGATCATATTCAATAGCTGTGGGTACTTGGGTAACGCCTGTTCGTTCCCAATAGACTTCTCCGGTTCGTAGGTCGTAGCATTGCCATACGGTTTGGGTTACGCCGTTAAAAGGTTTTGTAAGGGTTTGATAGCATCTTCCAGCATAGATTATTGTTGGCGCACCGCCTACAGTGCTCATTTCAAACCTTGGTATGTCTCCTCCAACTATGCCCGATATTGCGCCCTGTCTCTTCCATACTATGTGGGCAGTGTTTGGTCCTTGAACCCATGGGATGAATCTGTAGCGGTCGCTCCAGTACATGTTTGTATTAGGGTATAGCTCGTTCCATAAGGTGCCTCCTCCTGGGCCATACCATGGATAGTTTCCAAGTATCGGCCACCACTCTCTATGCTCAAAGGCTACTGGCCGCGTCCAATAGTCCGTGGGAAGCGGAGACGGAGGCCAAGAAACCACTTGTTCTTGCTGTACAGTAAGTTCTTGTTCGGGGGTAGAGCTCGGCTTATAGTAGCATGATTGCTTAAATTCGATGATACGAGGCAAGTACACAGCAACTCCAGGCGGCACAGTGTAGTTTCCTGCTGGATAATAGGCTCCGGGGAATTCAAATTTGATCTTCCATGTGCCAACCTTGTCAACTATGTATTCAAACCATGCTGTTGTGTCTCCACGATAGGAATCCATCGTTATATCCTTTTGGTTTCCGTCGGGATCTGTGATTATGACCTTAAGTCCTTTAAGGTAGCGGCTTACATGAATTGGGGGTTCGATCCATATGTTAACTAGGATGGGTTGATTAACTCCTACGGGGTTGGGTCTAAAACTAAGGAAAGCGTGAGTGTCAACTGTAAAATCAGGAGTAACGCCAGCTGGAAGCGGTTGAGAACCTCCTTCTTGCAGATTTGTGTATTCTTGAGCTTTAACAGGCATTTCTATTAGCATAGTAGAAGCCAACATTAGCGCTGCAATGCACATAATAGTTGCTATTTTTGCATTTTTCCAATTCGTCTTCATAATTTCTCTCTCCGTTAGTATAGATAAAGGAAAACTCTATTTAAGATTTTATTAATTTCACAATTCTTTAAGTTCCAATTTTCCTAGATATTGCAACCTAATTATAGATGCTGATAACGGGGCTATGCAAGGTTCCTTAATTTTTCAGCGCTCCATAGCGCGCTACATTTTCAACGATGCTTTTCTATTTTTTTTTAAAAAAAAAAGATGTTGAGGTGGCTATTTCCGCATAAGTTTCCTTATTGAAACAATAGCATATATCACTAGTATTGCAATGATTATTATGGCTATTATTATCCCCGTCAACAGTGGCGTGTAGTCTGTTGGTGTTGGGATTTCAGGCTCTACGGGTGCTGGGCCTACTGTTATAGCGGTTGCTGCTGAAGAGCTGCCATAAGACTCGTCTCCTATAAAGGAGGCGATTATCGTGTATGTGCCCTCTTCTTCAGGGGTCCATGCAAAACTGAAGGTGCCGTAAAAGCCATTAGTTGTTGTGGTTCCCAAGTCAACCACTGAGCCATCTTCCTTAATGGCTGTTATCGCTACTGGAACTCCTTTTACGTCTGAGGGGCAGGATTTCTGCATGTGCAGGTACCCCATCCAGTCAGTCATGTTTTGTTTGGCTACGCATGGCGTTTCAGGTTGAGCAGGCGACTGGTCTAGTACTGTGCCTTCGATGAGCACTGTAGCACCTTTTGCTATGGTTTTAGGCGAAGCCGTAACCGTCGTGGAGCTTCTTGTTTTGCCGAAGCAGTATAGGCGGTTATCGTAGCAGTTGTATCCTACCAAGTATCCGTCTGCAACTACTAGGGAGTTTCCTACAAACCATCCTGGTATATACCAATTACAGTCTCCAGTCATTGCGTCGATGCAGTATAGTTTTTCTCCTTTCCACATTGGAGATCCTGGGGAGTGTTCGCCGTTGGCCACGTAGAGTTTTTTGTCAGCAACGGTTATGCCTCCATAGAGGGGCCATACCCCGTAGGCTGTTTCTAGTCCGCTGCTGCCTGTGGAGAACGTCCACAAATGTGCACCTGTTGTGAGGTTGAATGCGGTGACGCATCCTGAATAACCAGCCACGTAGAGTCTTCCATAGGCTATTTGCCCAAAGAAGTCATACATGGACCAGTCGTTTTTGGTGAACTTGTTTAAGGGCTCAGTGGACCATAGCTTTTCTCCTGTTTTAAGGCTAAAGGCGTGCCACTGCATTTTTTCTTTCTGGAAAACTACGTAGACGCCTTCGCGGGGCTGCGTTCCTCCGATGGCCACCATCCAGAGAAGGCCTGGATTTGCAGCGTCATATCCGAGTCCCATGTTTGTCCTGTTCTGCACCCACAGCTGGGTTCCTGTTGTGGCGTTGTAGGCTACGTGTACGAAAGTGGGCATAATCTGACCTGGTGGCTTAATGACGGCCTAAGCGAGTATGACACCTTCCGTTTTGCTAACAAAATAGTTGGATTGCGCTCCTGGA
>JBNASL010000140.1:0-2718 GCA_049717905.1 Candidatus Bathyarchaeales archaeon
ACCTTATTGTAGAGTGGTGTTTAATGTCGAAGGTTAAAGCCGTAATAAGCATAGAAAACGTAGTAGCATCCGCAACCTTGAACCAGAAAGTTGATTTAAACGCTGTTGTTAAGGGTTATCCCGGAGTGGAATATCGCCCAGAACAGTTTCCAGGACTAGTATTCAGGCTGAAGAGGCCCAAGACAGCCACATTAATTTTCAACTCTGGAAAAATGGTTTGCACAGGGGCAAAATCGGAAAAGGAAGCCCGCAGAGCCGTTATGAAAGTTATAAAAGAACTGAAAAAGGGCGGAATAATAATCATCAGCAAGCCTGAACTGAAAATCCAGAACATTGTGGCGTCTGCAAGCCTAGGCGGAATGATAGACTTGGAAAAGGCAGCTTATACGCTTGGAAAAACCATGTACGAGCCGGAACAGTTTCCAGGACTAATATATAGAATGGACGACCCAAAAGTTGTTATTCTGCTCTTTGCAAGCGGAAAACTCGTCTGCACTGGAGCGAAGAAAGAACAAGACGTTTATGATGCAGTACACAGCCTTCACAAACTATTAGAGGAGAAAAGCCTAATATTCTACGAATAAACCCTTATGACTCTCCATTTACCGCCTTTTTATCCCTTTTTAATCTGCTTCCGAATAGTTTCCAGTTGTCCTTCGTCTATTGCTCCTATTTCATAAAGCATTTCAGCCACTTCGCTGATGTTTAGAAGCGTGTGAAGCTTTATCCCGCTTCTTTCAAGTTTTTCGCTTCCGCCTTCCTGTCTGTCCAAAAGCACAACAACATCTTTCACCAAGCCTCCTTCAGCAGTTATAGCCTTTGCGGCTCTCCTAAGGGATAAGCCCGTTGTAATCAAGTCGTCAACCAATAACACGTGATCTCCAGGGTTGAGAACGCCCTCGATTCTTCTTTGTCTTCCATGGAGACGCACGCCTTTGCGCACGTATAGAAATGGTTTCTTTAAATTGTAGGCTATTATGGATGCAAAGGGTATGCCTGCAACGGGTATCCCGGCTACTCTGTTAAAGTTTTCCAAGCCTATTTTCTCTTTTATGAAGCCTATGTAGAAGCTGCAGACTTTTTGGAACACGTCAGGAAAGCTTGGAACTATGCGAAGGTCTATGTAGTATGGGCTCATTTTCCCGCTGGTAAGCTTGAATGTCCCAAACTGTAAGGCGCCTATTTTATTTAGAATCTTGCAAGCTTCAACCTTAACCGCGTCACCGCCCATTTCTTTCGTCATTTTTCACACCTTTTTAGAAACTTGATAAACTTTGCCAACTTCAGGTATTAAACAAGTAACTTTGGGCATTTCGCGCTTAACAAGTTCAGCGAACTTCCTTAAATCTGCAGTAGAGCCAGTGTGATATGGAACAGCCACTTTAGGCTTTGTTAAACGGGCTATTTCAAAACCCTTTTCAGGAGACGCTCCAGGGGCAATTCCCACAGTGCAGAAAACCAGGTCGAATTTTTCTCTTTCCCCTATGCTCGCCATCTCTGGGAAGGGGAGACTGTCCGCTGTGTGGAAAACTTTGACCCCATCCTCGCTTGTAATTATGAAGGACACTGGAGTTGCCGCCGGCGGATGATTACACTTTTCAGCTTTAACAGAAACCTCGCCAATTTCAACCTCCAAACCAGGCTGAACTTCATGCAGTTTTTCTGATGGAATAATGTTGCGCAGTCTCCTAGCAGAGGTGGAGTCCGCCACAACCATGCACTGGGACAGTTTACTAATTTCTGATACAAGCGACTGATCTAAATGGTCATAGTGTTCATGGCTTATCAGAACGGCGTCAACCTTCTGAAAGCTTTTAGGCTTAACGTCCACAGGGTCTACAACTAGGGTTTTTGAAGGAGTTTTTATGGTTACTCCGGCATAGCGGTTAAACCACACAAACATTATTTCATTTTTAGCAGGAACCTTCTCAATGGCCATACCAGACTCCTCACACTTGATAATTATACATTTTAGGTCTTAAAGAGCTTATGCTGCATTGCCTATTTTCAGCAAGCCTCATCAGCGGGTTTTAATTAACGTTTTCTCTGATAAGGCTTAATAGCTACTTTTTACGTGTGTGTCTTCAATAGTGATGCTTAATGGTTGACGTTTGGCTTCCCTATGGGAAAACAGAAGTCTGCCTAAGAGTCCCAGCTAGAAACCTTTTAGGCTCCATAGAACCCAGAGAAAAGCCCGGCGTTTCAGACGCGAAAGTGGAGATTGAAAGAGCCTTAAAAGAACCTGTTGGCTCAAAACGGCTGGCTGAAATTGTTAAGCCAGAAAGCAAAGTGGCCATAGTTGTTGATGATGCCACTAGGCCAGCGCCAAGCCACCTCATGGTTCCTCCACTGCTTGACGAGTTGAACAGCGCAGGCGTCAAAGACGAAAATGTAACGGTTGTTTTTGGCTGTGGAACCCATAAGGCTGTTACCAACGAAGAGGCTGTTAGACTTTTAGGCGAAAACATCCTTAAACGCGTCAAAGTTGTAAGCCACGACTGCAGAACCCCAGATTTAGTTTATGTGGGCACAACATCCAAGTATGGAACAAAGGTTTATCTGAACAGGATTTTCGCTGAAGCCGACGTGAAAATCTTGACAGGAGACGTTGATTTTCACTATTATGCTGGCTACGGCGGTGGAAGAAAAAGCGTTTTGCCCGGAGTTGCAGGCGAGGAAACCATAAAGGCGAATCACGCCATGTTTCTGCACCCAAAC
>JBNASL010000141.1:0-2634 GCA_049717905.1 Candidatus Bathyarchaeales archaeon
TATGTTTCAGACCCCGTGGTAACCGTAGCCGTTGAGCCAGAAGACGTTAAAGACCTGCCGCTTTTCGACAAGGTTATACACAAGCTTACCCTTGAAGACCCAAATCTACACTTTAGAATAGACAAGGAAAGCGGGCAATATCTGTTGAGCGGTATGGGTGAGCTCCATCTTGAAGTTACGGCTTACCGCATGCAAGAGGCCGGCTTGAAGGTTAAAATCAGCAAGCCAATTGTGATTTACCGTGAAACCATAGGCCGCAGCTATAAAGGACCGCCGATAATGGGAAAAAGCCCCAACAAACACAACAAGCTTTGGGTTACAGTTGAAAAGCTTTCAGACGAACTCATAGAAGCCATAAAAGCAGGGAAGATTTCTGAAATGCAAACCCGCGACGAAAGACAGAAGATTCTAACGAAGGAGTTCGGTTGGACAACTGAAGACGCGCGTAACGTAATAGCCATTGAAGGCACAAACGTGCTTGTTAACCGGATAAAGGGAAGGCAATATGTGGAAGAAGTTTTAGACCATGTAAAGTCTGGATTCCGAGAAGCCGTTTACACATCTGTTTTAGCGAAAGAGCCAGCTTACGGATTAAAAGTCAACCTTGAAGACATCTTGATTCACGAGGATCCAGTGCACCGCGGACCAGCCCAAATACTTCCCATGACTTGGCGCCCCATATGGTGTGCCTTCCTACTAAGCGAGCCAAAGCTTCTAGAGCCTATAATGAGCTTCGAATGTAAGGTTCCAAACGATTTTGTAAGCTCGGTTATTTCGCTGGTGCAGAAACGCAGAGGCAGAATCCTAGACATGGTGAACGAGGAGGACATGGTTATAGTTAAAGCTGAAATGCCAGTGGCTGAATCCTTCGGAATGGCAGACGAACTGCGGTCTTCAACACAGGGCAGAGCCTTCTGGGCAACCCAGTTCAGCCGTTGGGCTCCAGTGCCAGAATCCATGCAGGCCGACGTCATAAGGCAGATTCGCGAACGCAGAGGCCTAAGTCCAACACCGCCGAGAGCGGAAGAATTCTACGAAGAAGAATAAAGCTTCAATTTCACATGTTTTGTTATTTATTCAAAATTAAATCTTTATAGCGAAGCGTTTAAAACGTCAAAATACCAATAGGGCAGTATGCCAAGATGAAAATGAGCGTTGAAGACTTAGTGTTTTCTCTTGAAAGGCTTTTGGAAGAGCCTTTCGCTTCTGTGGTATGCTATCCAAAAGCCAGTAAAGCCGAGATTGAGAAACGTCTAAAGGAGTTGGAGAAGCTTGGCGTTAAAGCCTTAGAGTTTCACGGAGAAAAACAAGCCTTCAATGTGCCGGTTTTGGGCAAGGGATGTGTTGGCATAGTAGTAATAGCCCATAGAAACCGTGAAAAGGCAGCTTTAAAAATTAGGAGAGTTGACGCTGACCGTTCCAGAATGCAGCAAGAGGCTGAAATGCTTAAAGTTGCTAATGCTGTAAATGTTGGGCCGAAGCTTTTAGGCGTTAGCGACAACTTCCTTTTAATGCAGTTTATAGACGGCGACTTGCTTCCGAAATGGCTGAAAAATTGCAGAGGAAAAACACGTCTAAAAAGGGTTCTGGAAGAGGTTTTAGAGCAGTGTTGGCGGCTGGATACGGCTGGTTTAGACCATGGGGAGTTGAGTCACGCCCCAAAACATGTAATAATAGATGGTGAAAACAGAGTTTTCATAGTTGATTTTGAAACTGCAAGCCTAAACCGCAAACCATCAAACGTTACTTCAATAGCTCAATTCCTATTCATCAGCGGTGCTGTCGCGGAGAAAATAACAAAAAAACTTGGTGTAAAAGATAAAAAAGTCTTAATCGAGGCTTTGAGGCGGTATAAAATGGATAAGAGCCGCCGAAACTTTGAAAGGGTATTAGAGGTTTGCGGTCTTTTTTAAATGGCATAGTCTATTTTTGGTTTAGCATTCTGCTCGTTACCTTCGGCGTTTTCGAGTTTTAGCTCTCTTAGAAGTTGGGAAAGGTCAAGCCATGTTTCCACCTGCAACTGTTTTGCAACTCTTCGCCTTTCATAAAGCAATGGAACAAAATCAATGAAAAGCCAACTGTAAGATTCTACCAACCTTTTTTCCCTTCTCTGAATGGAAAAAGGATTTTCGCTTTGCCTTTATAACTGTTTATAGAAAAATAAAATAGATTTTTCTTCTATAACAAAATCCTATGCAACTACATCAGAAAGGCGTTTTTGTTTTAAGGCTTCTCTGATTTCGAGGGCTATCCTCCTGCCAGTATACATTTTCTCTCCATATTTCAAGTAGGCATAGGGCGATGTGCCTATCCCAACGTTTGTTCCTGCGACAATACGTGCTGAAATTTCAAAAGTGTAAATTTCCAATTTGTCGGTTATGACTGTTTCAAGGCAGAAGGGTCCAATTATGCCCGGCGGAGCAAACTCTTTGGCTGTTTTCTGCACGTTATCTCCCATAGCCAGCAATTCTGGCAGAAGCGACTCGCGAAGAGTTAGGGGAATGTTGCCCACAATAGTGTATGTTGGGCTTAAATCTATTTCAAGCTGTTCAGCGGCGGACACTCTTCCTATGGCATCAGCGGTAGATTCATAGCGTTTATCCACCCCTAGAAACTCCACATCCTCATTCATTA
>JBNASL010000142.1:0-2626 GCA_049717905.1 Candidatus Bathyarchaeales archaeon
TGGTACGCAACCACATTCCTCGCTGGAGAAGTCAAAGAGGCAAACAAGAAACTTCCCATGGTAGTTTTAACAGCAGGGTTCGTCGTAATGATAATCTACCTTTTGGCTTCATCGCTTTCCGCCATATCAGCCATGGGCGTAGAAACCTACACGGATGCCGCTGGACATAAATGGAGCCTATTCCAAGCTTACGCTTGGCTAAGCTACGGTCCAGCTGCGGCAAAAGAAGCTGCAGCAGCAGCTATTCCAAACTTCCAAAGCGCTTGGAGCACTGGAATCGCCTCTATGACCGCCAGAGGATTAGGACTAGGATGGTTGTCATGGCTTATTGCTTTGGGCGGCGTGCTTTGGGTTGCCAACGACATTCCACCGTTCCTGCTCGTGTGTTCTAGAACGTTCTTCGCCATGTCCTTTGACAGAATGATGCCTGAAAAGTTCTCCTATGTGAGCGAAAGATGGCATGCACCAGTATGGGCCATAATAATAACGGCTGTCTTCGCTATTCCCGCATGCATGGCTGAAGCTGACTTTCCAGCAGGTGCCGCTAGTTACTTGGCGTTTGCCGGAGTTGTTGGAACCGACATATTCGACGCGTTCTTCCTAACGATGTTCTGTATTTCATGCATGTTGCTTCCCTTAGAGAGAAAGGACATATACGACAGAGCAGCTGTTAAACACTCTGTAGGCACAGTCGTGACCTTAGGGTTCTTGGCAACCCTTGGAGGAGCCTTCTGTCTATACATCTTCGTAAAAGAGTCGCCTTGGATATGGTCGCTCTTTACAACAGGAGCAGCGGAAGCAGACGTAGTAAGCGCAGTTGGGTTCATCGGCTGCATCGTCGTGGGCATACTCCTGTACGTTTACTACATGTACAGGAACACAACACGCGGCGTTGACATGCGTACGCTCTACTTGAGCATACCGCCAGAATAGCCTTAAATACGCATCCCATCTTTTTCTTTTTGTTTAAGCTGAGGCTTCCTACATGCTTGAATTAGACTTCATAACCGACGCGGTGGAAGAACAGATAATCCGTGGAAACCTAAGGTGGCTTGCTAACTTCAATGAAATCCACAGAAACTACAATGTAGGCGACATGGTTTTTCCCATCTACGCTTCAGGAAGCCTACAAGAAAGAGGATTCTTCCTTTCAAGAATATTTTCATCCCTCGTCACTCCGAAGTATAAAGTGCACTTCCTCCTTTACAAATCTCCAAGCATAGACTCTAAACTTTTTAGAAAAATAATCCTCTCTTTAAAAAGCAAGTTTGGCAAAGAAGACTGGATTTTCCTAAGCCTCGTCCAAAGCCAGCCCCTTACGAGGGAAACCAAAAACGCGATAGCAGAAATTAAAGATAAAAACGTGGGTGTAGCTGCCTTCAGCCTTGAGTCGAAAGAAACAGTTTCCTCTGAGAATGTCCTTGGGAAAGGCTTAACAAAACAGTTCAAACTTACCGAAGCCAAGTTTGAAGCTTTCGACTTGCCAAACTATTTGAAAAGCTTCATCATAGTGCTTTTTATCGGCGTCTCGCTTTTAGTTTTCCTAGCCCTATCCGGTTTTCCTCAAGCCATTCAGCCTCTAACGCTTCTTCTTATAGTGGCTTTCTCTCTCATAGTAGGCCACAAAGTCTACAAAACACGGTACCACACCACATTAACCTTAAGCAGCAAAGGATTCAAGCTTCAAGAAGGCCAAAAAATAACAGAGGGCAAATGGTCCGACTACACAAACGTGACAGTTTATATAACGCCAAACCATGAAACGTGCATAAGGCTTCATTCGGAAAAGGGAAAAGTAGACTTGCCCATTTCAAGGACAGGCATATCCCGAAAGGAAGCCTACAACACTATAATGCAGCTGGTAAAGGGTAAAGGTAAATAGAAAAGCCTAAAAAATTTGTGGCGTTTCAACCCCGGTGTCCCACCAAGGTTTGTCCCATTTTTTGTCAACAACAGGCAACTCTTTAAGGAGAAGCTCAATTCTCTCAGTTATCGTTGCCACATCGCTTTTTGAAAGCCAATTTTTAAGTACTTCAGTCCTTTCTGCAATGTTTCTAAGGTTCAAAGTAACTGTTAAGGCGAGTTTCTTGTCTTTCTCGAGGATTCTCCGCATTTTCTGCGGGTCAATTGCTTCTGTTCCCTTTCCAATTTCATGATCTAAAAAGACGGCGCAGACATCCTTAACGTCTTTTTCTTCCATTCCAACTATAATCTTATCTTTATCATAGTAAGGATATGAGAGTATCCTATAATCTTGACCGCACTCTTTAAGCTCTTTTTCGGCTTCTTTAGGGGCATCAAAAATAAACTGAGCCTTTGAAAGCAGCAGGGGTTCTAAACCTATAGTGTAAAGGTTTTCCTTATACCTTTCAAACTCATTGTTGACTTCCACCCTGTGTCTCAACTCTATACGGTCACAGAAAATGTCCAAAACAGTTATCGTTGGCAAGCCTTCCTCTGTTACCCCATTAATTGTTGTAACACGATATCTTTCACCGTGCCTCCAAGCGTTAAAACGCCTATCGTTAGCCGTGGCAAAAGACTTGTAATGGGTTCCAAAGGCTTTATCCATGCTTAAAAGAAGCCTATAGAAATCGGCGCCCTGCTTTTTGGGAATAATGAAATC
>JBNASL010000143.1:0-2614 GCA_049717905.1 Candidatus Bathyarchaeales archaeon
TGGTTTAATCCATGGAAAATATGTTCTGTTAACAAATATTAACAGAAACAGAATAGCCAATTATATAATAGAATATTTTTTAAAAAGAAGCCTACGCGCCCAATTTTTCCATTGAAGTCTGGTATCTGGGATGGGTTTGTTTGAGGGGTTAAAATAGACTTTCAGCTTTGAGGTAGTTGAGCTCTACGAAAAGTGTCTGTAGTGTCCGCTGAAGCGTTTCACCGTTGCTGACATGTGCCATGAGATTTCTATTAGTAGGTCTTAGCTGATTGTTTTTCTTTCAGATATTTGCTGAATAGCTTTATAATTTCACTATAAAATAAGTTTATAAGCTCTTTTTCACCTATTTCGTCAATGTTGATTTTATAGTCTATAAGAATATGTTGCAAAGTGGCATCCACCATAGACTTGAATATTTTTCGGGCTAAGGAATCTTCGTGCAATTTTTTTAGGAATTTCCGATATTGACTTAAAGCATTGGAGTTCAGATACGCTGGGAAATGGAAACTTTCAAGCGTTGCTTGTATTTCACTGTTCGACTTTTCTAGTATCTCTGGAATACGATTCTTAAAAGTTTCAGGATCTAATATAACCGCAAGCAAAAATCCTTTAACAGTCAAAGAGTATTTTGAACCGTTCTTTTCCACGTAATGTTTCTGCATCAGTAGATCAAGGCTTCTATACAACGCAGCATTTTCCTTTTGTCGTGCATGATAAATTATCGCTTGAGCGTGAGGGTCCTCACACCACTTAGAGTATTCCTGAGCTCTAAAGGTTTTAATATACTCAAGGGCTAAATCCCAACAAGCTTGTCCTTTTAGAAGAAATAAACGAATATAAGACATTTTACCAAAAGGAGCTTAAAACTTTCTTAACTAGCACCTTGTCACCTTATCAAAGTTTGCACGTGAGGGAGGTATCTCCTACAAGTGTTGACTTGCCAAGCAAGGAGCAGGAGCCAGAAGGTATCCCTCATGCAAGCAAAGAGAGACAAGGTGAAAAGGTGCCAGTTGAGCCAACTTCAAGCTTATCTACACAGAACAGCCAACAGTTGCTTGTCAATTCTGAAAGGATAAGAGAAAATAAGCCAGTTGGCTTGCTTGAGTGTCCACTCTGCAGGAGTGTTGGCAAGCCAATGTTTTTCGCCACACAACAAGATCTGCAAGGACACATCAAAGCTGTTCACACTGGGTATCCTGATTACGTAAGGTGATCTTGTGACTGGGGCTGAAGGGGAAGAGCTGCTTCCACAGTGCCACCATGAGACCATGGAATCTTCTCAAAAGCGGGTAAAGACAGAAGGAAGTCAGGCTGGAAGCCCATGCCTGCCCGCACAGTCCCCTAGACAGCCCCAGCAGCAAAACGCTTCAACGACGGACATGCCCATGTCCTTCGTAGAGGCAAATCCTTCATGCCCCGAATGCGGTTCCACAAGGCTTTACCGAGACGGACTCCGCTACCTAGCCGACGGAGAAGCCGTTCAACGTTGGCTTTGCCGAAACTGTGGTTTCAGGTTCAGCGAAAATTCTAAAAATGAACTCGGGTATAACAGAAGTTGCCGAGTAGGCGCCAGCCCATATGAGGGAAAAGCGAAAAACTCGGCAGCCAAGGCGGTTGCTTTGGCTGAAACAACAGGAAAAGCGACAAGCGGGCAGGCGGGAGCCACAGAGACTGTTCAGATGGATGTCAAAGGCTTGATTGTTCGTTTTATGGCTTGGCTTGAAAAGGAAGGCTACGGCAAAGAGAGCAGATATCCAAATAATCTGAAGACACTTGTCAACCTTGGCGCAAATCTTCTAGACCCTGAAGATGTGAAGCGCGTTATTGGAAGGCACAACATAAAGAACGGTGCTAAACTGCAATATGTCTATGCGTATGCGGCGTTTCTTAGGATGTTGAAAAAGTCATGGGATCCGCCTAAATATAAAATGGAAGAATCTTTGCCGTTTATTCCAGATGAATCTGAGCTTGACGCTTTGATAGCTGCATGTAGAAGTCGACGGATGGCGGCTTACCTACAATGTTTAAAAGAAACATTTGCGGATCCAGGGGAAGTTTTAAGGCTACGATGGCGTGATGTTTCAGGCAACATTATAACGATAAACAGCCCTGTTAAAGGACATTTGCCTAGACAAATCGAAGTTTCCAATAAGCTAATTGCAATGCTGAATAGCCTGCCGAAAACTTCAGAGAGGATTTTTCCAACAACATATCAAGTTATGTTCTCATGCTTTGAAAAGGTGCGAAAAAGAGCTGCCGAATTGCAGAAGAATCCTCGGATACTTTCAATCCAACTTAGAAGTTTCAGGCATTGGGGCGGAACCATTATAGCACACTATACCAACGGCAACGTTTTAACAGTTAAACGGCTACTTGGACATAAACGGATTGAAAACACTATGAAATACATTGGAATGATCAACTTTAAAGACGATGAATTTGAAGTGGCTACGGCAACAACTGATGAAGAGATAAAGAAGCTTGGAGCCATGGGCTTCGTAAAATATGATGAAAGAAAAATAGGTGAGACGGTTGTTAGTTATTACCGAAGACCGAAGAGGTTCTCCAAATATGTATCATAAACGCAGAAATTTAATGATAAACTTAAAATAAC
>JBNASL010000144.1:0-2592 GCA_049717905.1 Candidatus Bathyarchaeales archaeon
GTGGCGAGCATGCCTGAGAGGGTTAAGCGTCAACGCCTCAGTAAGAACCAAAGGAAAATTTTGGAGATTTTGGAGAAATATCAGGAGTTGACGGCTAGGGATATAGCTGAAATTTTATGGGCGAGAGACATACGGTATAAAACGCCAGAGTATAGTTCCGTCCATCGGAGCCTCACAACCCTTTATAGGAAGGGCCTCGTTGAGAAAGTTGGCGGCCAATTGAAATGGCGGAAAGCAAAGACTGAAAAAAGGAGCAGTTAAGTTTCAGAAGTTTTCAATTTGTTCTTTTAATATGTTGTAGTATGCTTCTATGTATTGTTTTCCTTTTTGGGTTATTGTGTAGACTTTTCTTGTGCGTTTACCTTGTTTTTGTTTTTGGCTTGTTAAGAAGCCTTCGCGTTCCATTTTGTTTAGCAGTGGGTAGAGTGCGCCGTGTCTTAGTTTTACGCCTGATGTGGCTTCTATTTGCTTTTTTATTTTGTAGCCCCACATGGGTTCCGTGTTTGCCAGCCTAAGTATTTGGAGGTCTAGCAGGTTTTTGGTTATGCGTTGAACAATTTCTTTTTTGAAGGTTTCATCCATTTTTGGTTCTCTCTGGATGTGTTCTGTTTTTGACTTGTTCATGAGTTTGCTTATATAAGTTATGTGAAAATTGGAATATGTCCAGTATGTTTCCATATGCCTTTTTATGCTTCTGTTAAGTATGAAGCTTTATATTCATGTTTAGGCTGTATAAAGTCTTGCGATATGTCCAAAAAAGGACATAAAGTATCCAAGTCCAACATAAAAACTGTTGGACAAAACTACACTAAAGGGAAGGAAGAAAAATAAATGAACAACTCAAAAGAAGTTCAAGTTAAACTCATGAAGGGTCTTCTAGACCTGATAGTCCTCCAGTTCCTAAGCACAAATCCCATGCACGGCTACCAGATAATAACAAAAATCCGCAAAACCTTCGGCGTCTACTTCGGACCAAGCACTATATATCCTCTCTTAAACGCTTTAGAGAAAAGCGGATATGTAAAAAGCGAATGGGACATGAACAATGATCGACCACGAAAAGTGTATAGGCTAACAGCCGAAGGCCAAAGTCTCTTAAACTTTACAGAAGACTCCCTTAACCTCATATGCAAGAAAATAGGCGCTTCAGGAATATCAAAAGAAGCTTTAGGCGAAGAAACCATAGCGCACACAGCTCTAAACCCATTCCTCAGAAAAGTGAAAAACCGAACAGCTGAGTTAGCTGCAAACCACCCGCTAAATACGCTGTAGACTCTGTTGCTGAAAAGAAGACCCATAAACAGCAGCTATCAGCATGCCTTTTATTTTTAGCCATCACTCTTTATAGTTATTTTAGGTGCAAAATTGGAAAAAGCAGACATTCTAATCTACGGATGTATAATTCTACCGATGAAAGACGAAGAAATCATCAAAGACGGCGCCATAGCTATAAAAAATAATGAAATAATTTTCGTTGGAAAACGTGCATTAGCCAACGACATACACGCAGAAGAGAAGATAAATGCCGAGGGGAAAGTTGCAGTTCCAGGACTGATAAACTGCCACACGCATACACCCATGACTCTTATGAGAGGAATAGCAGAAGACAAACCCCTAAGCGCTTGGCTGAAAGACACCATATGGCCCTTAGAAGCCAAACTCACTTTAGAAGATATCTATGCAGGCGCCCTCCTAGGATGCTTAGAGATGATAAAAAGTGGAACAACATGCTTCGCAGACATGTACTTTCATGAAGAGGCTGTGGCAAAGGCTGTCAAAGAAAGCGGTTTAAGAGCTGTGCTTGCAGAAGGCATAATTGAAGCCGAAGACAAGGCGCTTGGCGAAAAAATGCTTAAAAACAGCTTGAGATTTGCTGAAAATTTTAGCGGGTACGCTGATGGCAGATTGACAGCCATGCTCGGTCCCCACGCGGCTTACAGCTGCAGTCCCCAACTCCTCATGAAAGTTAGCGAAAAAGCCTCTCAACTTGGAGTGGGCGTTCACACCCATCTTGCGGAATCCGCTGAAATGTTTAAGGAATTTGAGAAAAAACATGGTTGCAGCGAAGTGGAATTCCTAAAAAAGCTGGACTTTTTCAAAGCACATGTTCTGGCGGCTCACTGCATAAACCTGTCAGAAAATGACAGACGCATTCTCGCGGAACATCACGTTAATGCGGTTTACGTTCCAGTGGCAAATATGAAGCTCGGTCTAGGCGCAGCAAGAATCAAAGAGCTAATAAGCTTAAATGTTAACGTGGCGTTGGGCACAGACGGCCCGGCTAGCAACAACACCCTCGACATGTTTGAAACCATGAAGGTTGGAGCCCTACTTCAAAAGCTAGTATACTTAAATCCCGAAGCCTTATCCGCCTATGAAGTTTTAAGGATGGCAACCCTAAACGGAGCTAAAGCCCTTAAACTTGAAAAGAGTATAGGCTCATTGGAAGTCGGCAAAAAGGCGGACATAATCCTAATAGAGTTTTCGAAGCCGCACCTAAAACCCCTACATGACATTTACGCAAGCATAGTTTATTCAGCCCACGGAAGTGACGTGGACACAGTTATAGTTGACGGAAAAATTTTGATGGAG
>JBNASL010000145.1:0-2509 GCA_049717905.1 Candidatus Bathyarchaeales archaeon
TTCAGCGATGGTTTGTGGGGAAACAGCTTCGGGGAAAACCACAACATTGAACGCCCTTACATGTTTCATAAACTCTGACTCAAAAATCATAAGCATTGAAGAAACCCCCGAGGTAAACCTCTACCATAAAAACTGGATTAGAGAGGTTACGCGGTTGCATACAGGAGTACCTGTGACAATGTTTGACCTTCTGAAGGCTGCTTTAAGGCAGAGACCCGACTATATTATTGTGGGAGAAATAAGAGGTGAAGAGGGAAGGGTAGCCTTTCAAGCTATTGAGACTGGCCACCCAGTTTTGTCAACAATGCATGCTGGAACCTTAGGCCAGCTTTTCCAAAGGCTTACCTCGCATCCTATCGATGTCCCTAAGACGCACATAGATGGTTTGAACTTGACAGTTTTTCAGGCGCGAATGGAGCGGGGAAAACGGTTTATACGAAGGGTTACTTCGATTAACGAAATAATAGGGTATGAGCCTGAAGAAGCCAGATTGAATTATTTGCCCACGTTTATTTATGATCCAGACTTGGATAAGATTCGGTTTATGGGTTCAAGTTTTCACTTGGAAACTAAAGTTCTCACTTTTAGGGGTTGGGGAAAAGAAAGGTTAAGAGAGCTTTATGATGAATTAAAGGCAAGAGCTGAGATTCTCAGTTTTCTTTCGGAGAACTTTCCAACATATGGCGATCTATGGAAAACGGTGATAGCTGTCAGGGAAAAAGGCGTATGGGAAGTTTATAACAAAGTAAAAGAGATGAAGATCCCTTGGCAATAAAAACATCAAAAAAGTTTATGCTGTTTGTGCTTTTTCTAGTTCCTTCCCTTCTCTTTTCACTCTACTATTTTTTGGTTGGGAAAATGTTGGAGGCTGTTCTTATTTTGGTTATTGGAGCAAGTATGTTGTTGATATTGAGATCTATGGAAAAAAAGGGCATGCCAAAAAAAGTGGATTTTGCTTTAACAACAGCCATTTTTCACATGTATAGCTTGTCTCTTGGAGAGACTTCTCCCGAAGATCTTGTCAAAACAATTGCTGAAAATAGAGAGTATGGGTTTTACAGCAAAATCTTCCAGAAAATTCGCAGTTTAGCCAAGGATTTTGGGTATGGCATTACGAAGGCTACTGCGCATGTTGCTGACAGTGTTAAGCCGCCTCTTAAGGATATCCTTGTTCGTCTTACGAACGTGTTTTCAAGTGTAGAGCCGAAGGGCTATTTGGAAATGGAGTCTTCAATGTTGATTGAGGAGTATTCGGGTTATTATACCCGTGCGATTGAGACTTTGAAAACTCTTGGGGGCATATTCACCTCTTTTCAAAGTGTTACTGTCTTCTTAATAATGACGATTGCGATTATGGCGATTTTTATGATTGATCCAAGCGCCATAGCTTTTGGTTATTTTATCGCTGCGTTTGCGGTTATAATGATGTATGTTCTCTTTAGATCGGCCTCTCCGAAAGAAAATGTTGTTTACATTGGAAAGTATCCGCATAAGCTCTACGTTGGGATGAGGTGGAGCTTAATCGCAACTGGAGCCTCTTCCACGGTGCTCGCCATATTGTTATACTTTTCACTAGGTCCTCCTTTTGCTTTTATAGTGTTGGGGCTGGGAGTAATTGCTCCTGGAATCTTTGGTTATATGTTGGAGAAGCATGTTAACCAAATTGATAGGAATTATCCGACTTTTTTGAAGGCTTTGGGGGAAAACTTGGCTTCTACGTCGGATTTGAAGGCTGCTTTTTCTTATATATTGCAGATGGAGGTGGGACCGTTTAAAAGTCTCGTTAAAGGAGCTTCGGCACGTTTGAAGCTTGGAGTGGGGCATGAGCAAACTTTTGAAACGCTTTCTTCTGAGGCAGCCTCTTATCAAGTGCATATTAGCAATAGGATATTTCTTGACTCTTTGAGCAGGGGAGGCAACCCTCTTGAAATAGGTAATGCTTTGGGTAATCGTGTTGTGAAGTTTATTGAGTTTCGGAAGGCAAGAGACATCGTGGCTAAGGGCTTTCAGATGATAATAATGGTGATGCAGCCTTTAACTGTTGTTTTGCTCGTTGTCATGCAGGTGCTTTCTGAATTCATGTCGCGATATCTTGTGAATTTGCCTTATTTTGGTTTTAACGCCATTCCAGTGGGGTTAATGGAGGTGGGTAATATAGCGTTGGTTTTTATTATGGCTGTTGTGAATGCCTTAACGATTAAGGAAGTTTCAGCAGGGTATTGGGGGACTTTTTTCTTAAATTTGGGTATTCTCCTAATAGTGAGTGGTGTAACGTGGATGGCTGCTAATATTCTTATAGAAATGGCTTTAGGTTCTATGCCCAGCATTGAATTACCAGTTTAATCTTTTCTCCTTTTAAGCAATCTTGCATATCTGCGGCCATGTTTCAGTAGTTTAGAGGTTTATTATGGATTTTGAGTTCATATTCTGAGTTTATATTCAGACTCGTTATTTTAAATAACGTTTATTAAATCTTAATACTCGCTATAATGTTGGTGGAGGTGGTGGA
>JBNASL010000146.1:0-2453 GCA_049717905.1 Candidatus Bathyarchaeales archaeon
TAGGAAGGGAAAAGCATAACAGAAGTCTCGGCGTAAATTTCTTTGAGGTTCAGTAGGTGCCATCTCCCAAAAGCGTGTTTAAAGACGAAACCAAACTCGACATAAACTATGTGCCCCATAGGCTTTTACATAGAGAAAAAGAGATGCGCCTGCTAGCAGAGTTTTTCAATTTTCTGTTGCAAACTCCTGGAAAAATGGCTCAAAGAATCCTTTTAACCGGAGATGTTGGCACTGGAAAAACAGCGCTTGCTCAACGGTTCGGAGAGAACATTACAATAGAGGCTAGACAGCGGGGGATAAACCTTCACTATGTTCACGTTAACTGTCGCCAATACCGCGGAAGCCTCTTTCTCATCTTGCACCAAGCAGTATCTGTCTTTCATCCAAACTTTCCTAAACGCGGCTTCTCCGCCGAAGAACTTTTGCGCATTCTTTTGCAGGTCTTAGATGAGCAAAACGCTTACGTAATTTTAACTTTAGACGAGTTTGAAAGCCTAATAGAAAGGGAAGGCTCCGAAGCGGTTTACAAGCTCACCCGCCTACAAGAAGCAAGGCTGGATAAACCCCAAAGAACGTCGCTAATAGGCATTTTAAAAAACCTAAAAACTGTTGAAAGCCTAGACCCTAGCACAAGAAGCACGCTGCAGTCCAACGTTATACGCCTAGAACGGTACACACAAGAACAGCTTGCAGACATAATCAACGACAGAGTTCAACTTGTCTTCAAGCCTTTAACAGTTCCCGAAGACACTGTAAGCCTAATCGCTGAACTAGCCCATTCAGAGGGCGGAAACGCCCGCTTCGCCATAGAGCTTCTATGGAGAGCTGGAAAATACGCGGACGCAGAAGACTTAGGCGCTGTCACCCCTGAATGCGTACGAAAGGCTGTTTCAAGCATATATGCTGTCGCGAAGAAAACCGATTTAGCTGCCCTAAGCTTACATGAGAAACTCTTCCTACTGGCAATCGCCAGATTCTTCAAAGAAAACGATAGGGCTTACGCTTCTCTGGCGGAAGTTGAACAAACCTATGCCATCATATGTGAAGAATTTAACGTGCAACCCTATACGCATACACAGCTATGGAAGTACCTGCAGATGCTTTCAGTTCTAGGCATAGTGAAAAAAAGCGTTTTAACAATGGGACAGCGTGGAAGATCAACGCTCATTTCTCTTCCAGGAATTCCAGCTTATGAACTTGAAAAGGAGTTAATGGCGCTTCTGGAAAAGAGAGAACCCTGAAAAGCTTACAGATAAACAAATATCCTTTATCACCAATTTGCTTAAGCGCCAAGCTAAGGAGACATCTAGATGGGTGCAAACTGTCCCTTATGTGCTTTGGATTTGCAAAATGAGAAAATCTTCTATGAAGATGCCTCTTTCATTGTTTTAAGAACTAAAAAATTGAAGGGACACAGAGAACGAATCATGATAGTATATAAAAGACACCAGCATACGATATCTCAAAAAGATTATGAACGCGCCTTAAACATACTCTCAAAAATAGGGAGAGAAGTCTTCAGATACACTTCAAAATTCGTCATTCTAGATTCAACCTTTGCCACAATAAACGACCATTGGCATCTAGTCGCTTCAGACCTTGACCCGAAAAGCGAAGACTTCGACCAGATCTTGTCCACAAAATGGATCAAAGTTGTGGACAACGTATTCATCGATTAAACTTAAATAAATACGCGGTTGATTCTACTGAAATATGCAAATAGAAGAAGTTTTAGGGAGCAAAGCACGTTTTAAAATACTAAAAATTCTATTCCAAGTAGGCGAGCTTAATGTTTCTGAAATTGCACGAAGACTTGGAGCAAACCACAAAACCACGGTAGCACACCTGAAAATTTTGGAGAATGAAGGAATTCTTCAACATAAAACCTTCGGCAGAGTTCGCATTTACAGATTTAACGAGAGTTCACAAAAGGCTAAGGCTGTCAAAAATTTTATTGAAGCATGGGAAATTACTGGAAAGCCTTAGAGGCGATGCTTTCAGAATTATTAAATAGAACTGAACGTTACATTAACAAGTCTTCAACTCTAAATTATGCAAGGGCGAGAGGCATTTAACATGGCGATGGTTGACATAACTGGAAAACCAAAAGTCTTTCGGGAAGCAACCGCCACCGGAAAGATTAAACTGAAACCCGAAACAATAAGCCTAATTAAAAGTGGAAAAGTTGAAAAAGGAGACCCCATATACACGGCTAAGGTTGCGGGAGTTTTAGCTGCAAAAGAAACAAGCGCCTTAATTCCCTTTTGCCATCCCCTGCCGCTGACAAATGTTAAAGTGGAAATACAAATCCTAGATGAGTCAACGGTTCAAGTTTCATCCACTGTTAAGACTGAGGCGCAGACGGGTGTTGAAATGGAAGCCCTTGTGGCAACAGCCATAAGCCTTCTAGCAATTTGGGACATGGTTAAACAGTATGAGAAGGATGCTGAGGG
>JBNASL010000147.1:0-2451 GCA_049717905.1 Candidatus Bathyarchaeales archaeon
GCCAACGACGCCCTTAGAAAGGCCGATAAACGATTCACTTCAGCCATCGCAATCCACGAGGTTTACCAACTCATCTTAAAGAGGGAAGGCCGCGAAACCGAAATTTTATGAACAACAATTCTTGAAAAAGATTTTAAAATCGTAAATGTGGACAGTGAAATCGCAAAAGCTCTGCGGAGCTTAGAAATAAGTATAGGTTGCCATTAGCCGACAGCAGAATCGCAGCAACAGCCTTACACTTGAAGGCAACATGCCTGACCGACGACCTCCATCTAAAAGCTGTTAAAGAAATCAAAACAGCATGGATCTAGCTATGTTTAGCTTGCCGTGAATAAATAAAATTAAGGGGCCTCCAAAGCGGAAACATGTAAGCGGCCCTTTGAACGAATACATAATAAAATACGATTCTGGCGCGGATGCGCTTTATGTTAAGCTCCGCGACTGCAACAATACTAAAGAGATATCTGACAGGCCATCATCTATGCCATTGGGTACGCCGTCGTCTAGATTAAGACCACAAGGAGAGACTTTTATTAATGAAACCGTCGTTCCATGGAAAGAAATTTCAGGCATGAGAGAAAAACTAATCCACCAGTATTTTGGCGTAAACCTAGGCATAGTCTGGGAAACAGTCAAAACAAAACTCCCAGAGCTTAAAAATCAAATTTCAATAAAACTAAAAGAAAACAAAAGCATCCCTTAAACACTTTAAATGTTGTTATTGGATAGTTCTGCCGCCACAACAACGAAAAGCAGACTCATTAAACATATGAAGAGGAGGTGTAAACCAACCCCCCTTTATTCCATTTTACGCGCAAACTGTCTGTCCGCACAGTTCTGCAAAGACAGACAGTTAACGCAAACCAAATAGGTTAAAGTTTTAACATAACATAATTCCTTCTTTTAAAAACGCAGAGTTAGAAAGGCACCAATCGACGGTCCAGGCAGGGCAAGAGGCTTTTTCAAAAAAGGGATAATTATTATTTTTTGGGAAATTTTTATATTTGTGGGTTAAATTATTAAATCGGGGAATATTGTGGCGATAGTTAAGGTTGATGAAAGAGGCAGAATCACCATTCCCAAAGAGTTAGGTATAAGGGAAACTAAAGCCATAATCATACCAGCAAGCTCCTTTTTTGTTACAATTCCCCTTCCAAAAACGCCTCATGAAAATGCAAAGGACTGGTTACCCACTCCCAAATCGAGAAAGGAACTGAAAATTTTGGCGGAAAAAGCAGCCAGAGAAGAAGCCGCAAAAAGGGCGAAAAGGAGAAAACAACTTTGATGATTGAAACCGATGTTTTATACGCTTACGTCAAAAAAGATGACTGGCTAAAGCCCGCGGCAACACGCGTCATTTCAAAAATTGTTAACGGAGAACTCGGCACAGTTTACGCCTCAAGAGAAAGCCTCCACGAAATATACTATGTTTCAAAGGAAGAAGGCGTCTCATTAGACGAGCTCATCACAAGAACAGCCGCCTTAACCACCATAGAAAACCTAACCTTTCTAGAAACCACCTACGAAATAGACCTCCTAGCACTAACAATAATAAGACAGTATGGAATAAGCTCAATATTCGACGCTTATTACGCGGCCACAGCCCTCAACCAAGTCCCAGACCACACGATAATCTCAACAGACACAATCTTCGACGCGATACCTGGAATAAAAAGAATAGACCCACGCGAGTTATGATAACCCACAAATAATTAAAATCCAATGCTCCATGCCTCTTAAAGACACGGCTTCTAAAATGCAAATAACAACTAAAACAACAAAACTATAACCAAAATACTCGGAACATAATCCAAACGTTGTTGTTGAAAATTATAGCGCCAACAACAACATTTACGCAAAAGGCTTAGTTCCGTAAAGTATTTGTTTCGTTCCATTGGATAAAACATGAGAAGATGACGGAAACAGAACTTTAATGGCTTTCACATCAGCGCACGCAAAGTTGTAAAAGCCTTAACTAAAGCGGAGCTGAGAAGTTCATGGTTTTAGATGATTTTTCTGCTTATCCCCCGTCGGAATGTGCCTAAACATCCGGAGATTAAAGAAAAATTAAGTTGGGCCGCCAAAATCATCAGGAATAAACAGTCACCAATTATTAACCATAACATCAAACCAAAACAATAATATTCACCAGCACCATAGTTAAACCTTTATGAACGTGGTTCTTGCTCTGTAAAATGCGAATTTTTCTGGATGTTGCACATGAATCTCGAATGGCTCTTTTATTCCGGCTTTCCACAGCTCCAAATGAACATTAGCCGGGTTCACCCTTGTAATTATCAGAATATCTATGTCGCTTGAATAATTGTACCTTTTCTCAGCAACCGAGCCGAACAGGAAGATTTCAGCTTTAGGATCAAGCTTGCGGACAGCCTTTTTTATGGTTTCTAAATGCCTTGTTAAGTTTCTAAATGCTTCCCTCCTTTTAAGCGC
>JBNASL010000148.1:0-2267 GCA_049717905.1 Candidatus Bathyarchaeales archaeon
GGTTGGAATGAAGGGATTTTACGGACGCCCTTAGAGAAGAGTTAAGGTGAAGCTCTTTCAAATGTTGGTGTTAGCGCCGAATTTTTCAATAACAACATTTGTCGTCGTCTGAAAATCTTAGCGTCCGATGACATTTAAAAGACGACGGATCTAGGCTGGGGACTAGGCTTAGGCTTTTGGCGTATTCCAGAAAGGCTATACGAAGGATCTCGCTTTCGCTGGTGCCGAGTCTCTGGGCTAGGCGTTTAAGGATTTCATGCTGTTCTCGGCTGAGCACTCTCTTAACGATGTGTTTTGGCTGGGACCGCAGCCTAGGCTTTAATGTTAACGTTAATCCTTGGGTCATATTCTTTTTGCGGTGCAGAACTTTTGGGTATCTTGGGAGCTAACTTTATAATTAGAAAAGCGTTTTTTATGGTGGAGCCTTGTTAAAAGATGGACGCTGCTATCAAGTGTATAGCTAGGCAACGTATTCAAACGCTTTTTCTTTTAGCGAGAGAAACTTACCATAAAGATCCCAATTTAGCTCAGCGTTACGTTGATGTAGCCCGCAAGATAGCTATGGCAGCCAAAATTCGCCTGCCAACAGAGTATAGACGCCAGGTTTGTCGTCACTGTAAAAGCTTCATTTTACCCGGCGTGAGTTGTCGTGTTCGAATTAAACAGCAGAGAGAACCGCACATAGTGGTTACGTGTTTAAAATGTGGCAAACCCATGCGAATACCTCTAGAGAGGAAGAGGTGAAAACCTTTTGAGTAAGCTTACAGTTGGGATGAGACGCCGAATTAAAAGCGAATTAAGCAAAGAAAACCCTACAGTTTGGGTTGGCAAAAAACAAGTTTCACAAGAATTGCTTAAAGAAATTGAAAAGCAGCTGGAGAAAAGGGAAGTTGTGAAAATTAAAATTTTGAAAAGCGCCCTCGGCGAAGGCAAAGCCAGCGAGATAGCGTCTACTATTGCTAAGCAGACAGAGGCCGCTTTAGTTGAAGGTTAGAGGACATACTTTTGTGCTCTATAAACGTCGACAAAGAGGCTTAAAAAAGTGAAAGCCTTTATATTGGGCTTGGTGAATTACTGAAAGAAAACAAGAGGAAAGAAGAAAATTGCCAACCCCAAATGATGTTCCGGTGCATGAGTTCCTCCAAAAACTAGCCAACTACTTAAAGGAAAATGTGGATAAAGTGGCGCCGCCCTCATGGGCAAGCATAGCAAAAACAGGAGCCCATGTTCAAAAACCTCCTGAAAACCCTGATTGGTGGTATATTCGCTGCGCTTCGCTGCTCAGAAAGATTTACGTTCATGGACCAGTGGGCATAGAAAGACTGCGCGCTGAATATGGGGGGAGAAAGGACTATGGAGTTAGACCGGAACACGCTGTAAAGGCTGGTGGGGCAATAATAAGAAAGGCCTTGCAACAGCTTGAAGCCGCAGGATTAATTGAAAAATTTCAGAATAAAGGAAGAAGGATAACAAGGGAAGGAAGAAAGCTTCTGGAAGAGATAGCTGAAGAAGTTAAGAAAGACTTGTTGAAAGAAAATCCTGTACTGGAGAAGTATCAGAGAGGCGAATGAAAATGTCCGAGGAAGAACTTGAAGAACTGCGTCAAAGAAAACTTTTGGCGTTGCAGCGGAGAATAGCTGAAGAACAACAAAAGGCTCAGATGGAGCAGCAAATTGAAATGCAAAAGCAAGCTATATTGAAAAGCATACTGACGCCAGAAGCCAGACAGAGACTTGCAAATCTAAAACTTGTTAAGCCTGAGTTTACAGCTCAGCTTGAGTTGCAGCTTATCCAGCTTGCTCAGAATGGAAAATTACCAATACCCTTAACGGATGAGCAGCTTAAGCAAATATTGATTCAGCTGCAATCTCGAAAGCGTGAGACGAAGATAAGAAGGATGTGAAGATGGCGCGAAATAAACCTACAGCCAAAAAGAGAAGACTGGCAAAGGCTGGGAAACAGAAAAAGGCTGTTCCAACGTGGGTTATAGCTAAAACAACTGGCAAATTTAGGACACATCCTAAGAGGAGACAATGGAGGATGCGGAAAATAAAAGCTTAAGGTGAAAACTATGGAAAACGAAACAAACGAGGCGAAAGCTGAAGAAACGCACGAGCAATTGGAAGATGTTAAAGAGGTTGAAGAAGAACCCTTAGAAGCTGAAGAGAAGGCAGCAGAAACAGAAGAAGAGACGTTGGAGGAAGAGGCTGAAAAGGCTGAGGAAGCCAAGCCTAAGACGAAAGAAGAGGTTGAAGAGGAAATCGTTG
>JBNASL010000149.1:0-2237 GCA_049717905.1 Candidatus Bathyarchaeales archaeon
GCTGTTATCGGCGACGCTTGCATGTATAGATAGTTGAGGACGCTAGCAGAGGCTGCCACAACCAGCACCGATGACAATAGCAGTAGAAATATCCTAAGCAGTCTTCTTCCAGCTCTATTTTGACTTTTTTCGATCATTTCCTCTTTCACCTCCTTTTCTTTTCAGTAAATCAGGTTCAATGTATACTGCGATACTGAGGCCTACAAGTATTATGCAAACAAATAAGACGATGTAGAGGCTTTCAATTGAAATGATTGGAAGCCAAGGCATTGGAACGGGAACACCGTTTACATAGGCTGATACAAAAAAGAGGGATATTGAAAATGAGGGAATTGTAAATGCGCCAAGGAACATTCCTGCAAGGCTTAAAATTCTTTTACGGATAGCTATGTAAAGGTTAACCGCACCTATGTTTAAAAGGGCCGCAAAAAGATAAAATAGGCAGTCCCAAAAACGTGCATCCACGAATGAAGGGAGAAAAGCGTAATTAAACCATATTTGACCAAAACCAGCAAGCGCTGCAACCTGATACATGTATGGAAACGTTGTTGGAAACAACCTCTCCATAATGGAGGACAGCAAACTTAAAGCTACAAAAAAGTCAATCCCTACAAACAAAAGCAGTTCTGGAGGAAACGGCATTCTTGACACAGCTACACCACGCCATCTTGTCTCTATCCACTCATCTTTACAGAGTCTCGCAATTCTATGAATCAATAAATATAAATTGATTATGAATTTGTAATTCATTTTACAAATTTGTTTCTTCTACGAAACAATAATGTCTTTTTTTAAAAAAAAATGAGTCAATGATTAATTGACAAGTAAAGGAACCTTCGCGATGGAGAAATTTGCCTATCTAAATTTTTGAGCTATCATGACTGATTGCATCATTGAAACTATTAGAATTGTGCGTTGGTGCTTTTATCTGACAAAGCATAAATAGGCAATATCAGAATTTTGTCATCATGTTAAGTGATTTGGAAAAGAGAGTTTTAAAAGAACTTCTTAAAAATGCTAAAACGAGCGACAGAAACATTGCAAGAATGCTGAATGTGTCACAAGCAACTGTAACCAGGGTTAGACGGAAACTTGAAAGCGAGGGATACATTAAAAGGTATACAGTCATTCCAGACTTTGGAAAATTAGGATGTGAAATAGTAGCCTTCACGTTTGTTAAAATGAATCCACAAATCTACTCATCAAAAGCTGAAGAGGTCAAAAAATACGCGTATCAGTGGCCCAACGCAATATATGTTTCACGAGGAGAAGGAATGGGAATGACAGGAATAATCATTTCCTTGCATAGAAATTACACAGATTACCTTCAAAAATTAAACATTTTCAGAAGAGACTGGGGACAATACATAGAAGACCTACAAAGCTTCATAACATCAGTCAGCGAAGGCACACTAAAAGAATTCACCCTAGAATACGTCGCAGAATGCCTCAAATAAAAGAGCTTAAGAACTATACTAAACTTCTATAATAGACCAACATACAAGGTTCTGTTAGTTGTTGTTACTCTAAATGGTGCTGAGGGCTCTAAAATTTTGGCGAAGGAAAACTTAAATCTTAGGAATTAAATGGATATCTATAGAAATAAATAAATAGTTTAAGGTTGAATGGAATGCCTAAGTTCATGCAGACTTTGGATGAGGAAATCTACAAACGGTTAGAGCAAGTCGCCAAGCAACGAGGAATAACAGTTCAAGAGCTCATACGCGCCGTAATCATACCAGAATGGATGCAAAGCCAAGGACTATTAGAAGGGAGATAGACCCAATGGAATCCGCACTCAAGGTTTATAGTCAAAGCTGGCGAGACCATGAAAAGGCTTATAGAGAAAGGCGCTTCAGCATTCGCCAACGCTTATCCACCATGTCCGCCCATCAGCTTCAAAACTGCATAAAAAGCCTAAACGAAGACTTAGAAATTTTGAAAGACCAAATAAAAGAATGCGAGCAAGCCATAAACCAGCTAAAACATGGAATAAAGCCAGAAACAACCCTACAAAAATTCAACATCCACCAAACCATAAGCGACACAACAGAAAACATAATCACAAAGTTCAAAGCCGAAATCCAATGGCGAAAACAAACAGCCAAATGGATTAGACGCGAAAGAGCCATCTACCTCTGGGAACAAAGACTACGCAAAACAAAAGCCCTAAAACTCCCACTCCTAAAACACCAACAAAAAACCCTAAACCAAAAAGCCCTCACCATCCTCAAACA
>JBNASL010000150.1:0-2226 GCA_049717905.1 Candidatus Bathyarchaeales archaeon
CGACTTTTTCGTGGCAGAAGCTCCCCTAATGCCTCTTGTAGGCAGAATTTTGGGAGTTACTCTTGGACCACGGGGGAAAATGCCTGTTCCAGTTCCTCCTACGGCGGACATTGAAAGCTTGCTGGAAAAATACCGCAAAACAGTTGTTATAAAAATGCGAAACCAGCCCATAATCCAGTGCCGTGTTGGAACTGAAAGCATGAAAGAAGAGGAGATAACAGAAAACATTCAAGCTGTTTTGAGGGTTCTTGAAGGAAAATTGAAGAGAGGAATGAAAAACATTAAATTAGTCTGTATAAAAACAACCATGGGTACTCCGATAAAAATTAAGCCTTAAAAGAGGGAAAGCGTCTGCCGTCTCAACAGATTTTAAAGGAAAAAACAAGCGAAGTTGAAGAGATAACAAGACTTCTAAGGCAATATAGGGTAGTAGGCATAGCAAGCCTTCAAAAAGTCAGAGCCTCTCAGCTTCAAGAATTTAAGAAGAAGTTGGCGGCAGACGTTTACATGCGAGTTATAAAAAACACCTTGATGAAAAGGGCTATTGAAAACTGCCAGGAAAAACTTGACCCTAAAAAATTGGAGAAATATCTAACAGGCTCAAACGTCTTTCTCTTCACAAATCTGAACCCTTTCAAACTGGCTTTGCTCCTTGAAAAAGGTAAAGTTCTAATAACAGCCAAGGCTGGCGACACGGCATCCTTCGATGTAATAGTCCCGGCTGGAAACACTGGACAACCCCCAGGACCCATAATCAGCCAGCTAAACGCTGTGGGTTTGCCAACAAGAATCGAGGCTGGAAGTGTCTGGATAACCAAAGACACTCTGGTTGCGAGAAAAGGCGATGTCATCTCAGAAAGACTTGCAAGTGTCCTGTCAAAGCTTGGAATAAAGCCCGTTGAAGCTGGGCTCATAATGAGGGTTGTGTGCGACGAAGGCTTAATAATAGAGGGAGACCAGCTCAAAATAGATTTAAACGAGACAAAACGGCAAATTGAATATGCTCAAGCAGAGGCTTTCAAACTTTCAGTTAGCGTAGCTTACCCAACAAGAGAAAATATAACTGTTCTAGTGCAAATCGCTCATCAAGAGGCCTATGCCCTTGCATTAGGCGCAGCCATACCCAGCAAAGAAACAATAAGGGATCTCATAGTAAAGGCGCATACTGAAATGTTAAGTTTAAGTAGCAGATTATCTAGTTTGGAAGAGAAGATTAAACAATTTGAAAAAGGTTAAAATACTAGAAAATAGAGGTGAAAGAGGTATGGAATACATTTACGCTGCGATGCTCCTCCACAAGGCTGGAAAAGAAATAAACGAGGAAAACCTAACTCAGGTTTTGACAGCAGCAGGAATAAATGTTGATGCTGTAAGAGTTAAAGCCTTAGTGGCTTCTCTTGCAGAGGTTAATATAGACGAAGCCATTAAATCGGCTCCAACAGCAATGACTGCACCAGCAGTTCCGGCGGCAGCAGCTCCAGCGGCAGCGGAAGCCAAGCCAAAAGAGGAAGAAAAGAAGAAGAAGGAAGAAGAGGAAAAGGCAAGAGAAGAAGCAGCACTTGAAGGATTAGGAGCGCTTTTCGGCTAAAACCCTTTAAGGCTAAAACAAGTTTACTCTGGAAAACAAAAAACGAGTGAAAACAGATTTAAGTACAGATCAAATTATCAAAAACCATGAAGCTTTGCAGCGCTTGCCTTCTAGGAGTAAAATGCAGATATAACGGTGAAAGTGCTCTTAACCAAAAAGTCATCGCTTTACTGAAGGCAGAAATCCTCATTCCTGTTTGTCCGGAACAGCTGGGCGGCTTGCCTACGCCAAGAGAGCCTGCAGAGCTTAAAGGAGACCGAGTAATTACAAAGTCTGGAAGGGATGTTACTGAAAACTTTGTGCGGGGAGCAAAACAAGTTTTAGAACTGGCAAAATTGTTTGGCATTAAGAAGGCTATTTTGAAGCAGGGAAGCCCCTCATGCGGTTGTGGGCGAATCAGCGATGAAAAAATTTCAGGCGGAGCAGCTAAAGGTTATGGAATTACCGCGGCATTGCTGAAAGAAAATGGAATTGAGGTAATTTCGGAAGAAGACCTATAAGGTTTCAGTTTTCTGGTGCACTGCGTTTTTTCCTTTCAAAATTTTATAGGTTACTATCGGCAACCACCCGCAAATAATCATCAACGTTCCCGGAAAAGCCCTAAACTCAAAGTTCAATATCACCATTTCAAAAATGAA
>JBNASL010000151.1:0-2225 GCA_049717905.1 Candidatus Bathyarchaeales archaeon
TCTAATTTAAGTTCGCCAATGCTGTTTGGAATAATTTTGACTAAAGGTTTTGATAAGTGAAAGTAAAAGCCTAAGTTAACGGGTTTCCCATTTATTTTAAAAGTTAAATCGGAACATTGAGCAACACACATGTTAGCGTAGAGCGCCTTAACTATGCCCATCTTTGCTCCGCAAAGCTTGATAACGCTGTTTAAAGGCGGTTGAGAGGACATGTGTACACCGAACCATTTATAATGGGGAATACCGCCATCTAAAAGTCCCATTTCTTCGCCGACACGCACAGGAATTCCATGATTGAAAGTGCTGTTCAAGGCTAGCATGGAATATTCCCTTTTCGACTCGACAATCACTCCGCTTAGTTCTTTAGGCTCTACTTCAAAGTCTTTTATAGCTATTAAACGTTCAAACTTTAAGCCTCCCCTTGCACGGATCGGGTCTGAAGGGTTTCTCACTTCTATATGAATGTGAGGCTCCGTCCAAAAATTGAAGAATCCAGATCTCAAAAGAAACCCCAGCTGGTCTCCGGGTTTGACAACATCGCCTACCTCAACAGTGGGTTCAATATGGAGAATTTTAATTTGCCTTTCAAGGTTTTCATTGCTTTGCAGAAGGATAACGTAGTCGATGCTTGAGCATTCAAAGTTTTGCTCTGGACAGTTTACTTTCCTAATTCCGACAACTTTTCCGTTGACGGGCGATGGGGCGGCGCCGCCAAAAGCATTTACAGAGTAAATGTCGACCGCAGAATATGCTGTATGCGCCGGATAGGGACTGTTGAAGAAGGAAAATTTTGAATTTTCGGGGCAATAGACTGTTACTCCTTCAGAATAGGCAACTGGCTTCATACGCGTTTCAAGCATAAACATTAAAAGTCCCGCGAGGCCTTATGTGTCTTTTGAAAGGCTGGTTTAAATGCCTAAGGTAAAAGTTGACTGGAGTAAATGTAACGGCGACGGTGTATGCGTTGAAGTTTGCCCAGTGAACGTTTTTGAGCTTCAGAACCTTCCTCAATACCCGGACACACAGAAGTCTGTTCCAGTGAGGGAAAGCGACTGTATCGCGTGCATGGCTTGCGTTGCTTCATGCCCCACACAAGCAATAACCGTCGAAGAATAGGTCACGATTTTCCATTAAACTATAAAGTTGAAAGTTTCAAAAGCGAACGCGGCTGCGGCAATAGCTAACATGAGTAGGCTCCATGCTTTTGTGATTTTGTGGCTCCGCTGGCTCATCACATACAATATGAAGGTTATGAGAATCATGAAAGGTACAGTTAACAAAATCTCGGATAGGGAGACAACGAAGGACCTAATAAGCCCCACTATTCCAAAAACAAGAGTCATGGTTATTATGTTGTCGCCTATGACATTTCCAACGGATATTTCTTGTTCACCGTGAAGGGCTGCAGCCACAGAAACAGCTGTTTCTGGAACAACACAGCCAAGCGCCATTATTGTAAGTCCGACGTAGAACATGTTTAAACCAAAGAATTCAGCCATAGCGATGGCACTGTATACAAGAAGGAAGGTTCCACATATTAGGGCAACGCCGCCTAAAAGCATGACCGCCGCAGACCTCGTGGCACTTTCACTTGGTTTATCCACAGAGTCTCCGTTACCATTTCCCCTACGTACAGAGTAATAAATGAACACTAGATATAGTGCCAAAAAAACCAGCCCAATCCACCAATTTACCATTCCCGTTGCAACCGTCAAAACCATAAGTAGAGCACCTACCCCCATCATGAAGAGGCATTCGCTGTTTATTGTGCAATTTTTAATTTTAAACTCCCCTATTAAGCCGCATATGCCTATGATTAAAGGAATATTGTATATGTTTGAACCTATGATGTTTCCTAAAGCCATCTGGGAAGAGCCGAAAAACACGGCAATTAAAGAGCTTAACAGCTCCGGCGCGGATGTAACAGAGGCTACGAAAACCGTTCCAACAACAACTTTATGAAAGTTTAGACTTGCAGCTAACTCAGAGGCTGCATGCACTATTTTTTTCGAACCTACATAGAGCAGCAAGAGACTCGCTACGAAAGCTGCGACGCCTAATATTAGATTCATAGTTGTTCCTTGTCATTTTCCAAAGCAACTTCAAAAACCACCATATAAACCTATCTAGTCAATAGTCAATATGACTGAAACTGCTTTTCATTAACATGTTGGCGGGATAAGAACCCTAAGCCTGTTTAACGCTTTCAGTTTTTCCGTGTCGCC
>JBNASL010000152.1:0-2126 GCA_049717905.1 Candidatus Bathyarchaeales archaeon
TGGCAAAAACGCCATTTAATTTGAGCCTGGATATTAGTTAAGTTCGGTAGAAACGTTTCCGATGACCTACAACTAATAAGAATACTTCGTTTTTCCGATTTGATAAAGAACTCTGTAATCGCCTATTCTTAAAGAATAAACGCCTTTCCATTCACCAGGTAATTACCAGTAAATCTGCGCACGATTCCCCCTCCGAAGCACTGCTTTCCGCAAAATGAGCAAAGTTGATCCTTATAATTGCGTGTGACTGGCTGTTATGCATTAAGCTTTTAATCAAAAGTAATACTATATAGAGTATAGAGAGGAGAGGGTTGAGGGGGGCGTCAAAAATTTGGTAATGGAAAACCAGCATGAGCGCAGGGTAGAGGAGATAATGAGCTCTGAAGTTGTGACAGTGGCTCCTGAAAACACATTGTATGAAGCGGCTAGGATAATGGGTGAGAAGCGCGTAGGAAGTTTGATAGTGGTGAAGTATGATACTCCTGTGGGCATAATAACTGAGAGGGATCTGTTAAGCAAAGCTGTTTGCAGCGGAATTGATTTGGAAAAAGACTGGCTGGTTGGCGGGGTTAGCATAAAGGAGGAAAAAGTTGATAAAGTCATGTCCTACCCGCTCATCACCATATCCGCTAAAGCTAGCATAAAAGAGGCGGCTAAAATGATGATTGAAAAGAGAATAAGGCGCCTTGGAGTTCGCAAATCCGGAAAGCTTGTAGGAATCATAACAGCTTCAGACCTGATGCGCTGTCTTCCCGAAATCCCAGAGACCATGCGCATATGGTTTGAAGTTGATTACTTTATGACTAAAAGAGTCGTAACGGCTGACGAGAAAACTCCCGTAAACGCTGTAGCAAAAATCATGGGTGAAAACCGCATAGGCAGCGTCATAATAACAAGACAAGGAGAGCCCATAGGTATATTCACAGAAAGAGATTTACTCACAAAATTCTTAGCCGTCGATAGGTCGCTGACAACAGAAGTAGGCGAGGTATGCTCGTCACCGCTAATTACAGCCCCTATTGGAATAAACGTGAACGAAGCTGCTGCTATTATGGCTTCAAAACACATAAGGAGACTTCCTATCACTGAAAAAGGCAAAGTGGTAGGCATTATCACAGCCCGTGACCTAGTGGAAGCCTACGCACGTGGAAGAGTCAAATAACTGCTGTTTTCACCACAGTCCTTACAACAAAATTTAATTTTATTGGTTATTAAATGCCGGGTTATTAAAGTAAAATCATGTTGAAACAGAAATCTTCCATCTGAGAATGTCGGTCATCGAGTCAAGTTCGCCCCCGTTTATCCGACACATTTAAATAATCCTTTGAACAGAGATTGCTGATGGTGCAATTAAATGTCGGAAAAGAGCTTTAAAAAGCCTGAAACTAGAGAGGAATTCCTCAAAATGCTGACGGATGCTGCGAGAAAAGAGGCTGAAGCTCGCAGTGTTTTGTTGGGCAGGTTGGCTAAGCCTACAATTTCAGGCACAGCTAAATTATTGAATGTGCATAGGGATACTCTTTATTCGTGGCTTAAAGAGTTTAATGTCGACTTTAAGGATGTTGTTGAAGGTTTATCTGCTGCTAGGTTGTCGGAGGCTGTCGAGCTTTCTAAGAAATACGCATATTTGATAGGAGAGGCGCTTGTCGGGGAAGGAAATGATGTCGCCCATGTAGACCTCTTGATAGGCGACAAAGAGGGACCCGTTGGAGAGGCTTTCGCAAATGGTTTAGCTCACCTTTCAATGGGGCATACGCCGCTTTTAGCGGTTATAAGGCCTAATCTTCCACCTAAGCCGCATACGTTGCTTGTGCCAAAGGTAACTGTGAAAAACTTGGAAGATGCCAACAAGGTTTTTGGTCCGGCGCAAGCTGCTGTTGCCAAAGCCATTGCAGACGCCGTTGAGGAGGGCATAATCCCAAAGGATAAAGTTGATGATTGGGTTGTGGTTTGCAGCGTTTTCGTCCACCCAGAGGCAAGCGACTACCGCAAAATATACCATTACAATTACAGTGCAACAAAACTAGCCCTCAAAAGAGCCATGGCGAAGTATCCGTCGCTGGAAAAAGTTTTCTACGATAAAGATAGGGCGAAGCATCCAATAATGGGTTTCAGAGTGCCCCGCC
>JBNASL010000153.1:0-2060 GCA_049717905.1 Candidatus Bathyarchaeales archaeon
CCCATCAGCGTCTATTTTCAGCTGGCTGATTATTTCAAGAACTATCGGGGTTAATATAAGCACCGCACTATCATTTGCAAATAGTATACTCGTGCAAGCGGTAAGCAAGGCAACGTAAAAGTAGAGTTTTAAACCGCTTCCCGCGGCTAACTTAACCACTTTCATAGCCGCCCACTTAAAGAATCCCATGGCGTCCAACACCACTGAAAAAGCTACTATTCCTATGAAGGCTAAGGCAGCGTCCCAGATGTCAACAAACGCAGAAGCTGCATCGTTTAAAGTAACGGTTCCCAGCAAAAGCGAAGCAGCAGCGCCTATTCCAGCCGCTAAACCTAGACTTATGCCGCGCGGGCGTTTAATCATCATGAAAAGCGTGACAAAAAAGATTGCTAAAGCAGCTATTGCGTTGTAGTCCATGGTATATCAGCGGAGCAGACATTTATGACTTATATAAAAACTAATTGTTAAGCATCAAGGCAAGCTTATGGAGAGCTAAAACATTAACGCAAACGTTTTCGCTGAAAGCTTGCTTAATCTCAATCGTGCAGTGGGCAAAATTTAAATCTGTGGTCATATTCAGAAGCCTAGTCAAAAAGTTAAGAAGGCGCAGAACACGAGAGCTCAACAAATAAGGCTGAAGGTTGCCTCGCAAAAGTGAGGCGGTGAGTGTTGTTTCCTTACGCACCTTGGCTAGTATGGTTGCTTCCCGCCACCTCTAGTCTGCTAATTCCATTAATTGCCAGTTTCAATGCTAAAGCAAGAGACTACTTCGCTGTAACCGTTAGCCTAATAGCCTTAGCGTTCGCATTCTCAATGGTTCCAGACGTTTACTTTGGCACTTTTGAAAATGTTGATTCTGTTATACCTTGGATTCCCTCAATGGCTATAAACGCAGGAGTTTACATTGACTCCTTAAGCGTTTTGCTCGCATGCTTAGTCACCTTTTTCGGTTTTATCATAACTGTTTACTCTTTGGGATATATGGCTGGCGAAGAGGGCTTAACTCGATACTACTTTTTCATGCTTCTTTTCATAGGCTCAATGACAGGCCTTGTAATGTCAGATAATTTCCTTCAAATGTTCATATTCTGGGAGATGGTAGGCCTATGCTCTTACTCGCTTATTTCCTTCTGGTATAAGCGTCCCGAAACAGTACGTTCAGGCGTGAAGGTTTTCCTCATGACCCGCGTAGGCGACGTAGGCCTTTTAGCGGGAATATGTCTTCTCTACACGCAACTAGGCTCATTCTCCTTCTCCTACATTATCAGCAACATAAGCCTTGTCCCATTGCCTGTTTTAGCCGCAACAGCTTTTCTAATGCTTATCGGCGCCATAGCAAAATCAGCGCAACTGCCGCTGCACACATGGCTTTACAGTGCTATGGAAGCGCCCACATCCATAAGCGCCCTTCTACATTCAGCTACTATGGTAAAGGCAGGCGTCTACCTAATTGCCAGATTAATACTAATTTTTGGCGCATCAACCGCTTTTATTCCCATGTGGTTGCCATCAATCCTTTGGATAGGCACAATAACCGCATTTATCGGAGCTACGTTGGCCGTTTCTACGACTGACATAAAAGGAGTAGCTGCCTACTCCACAATTAGTCAGATAGGCTTTATGTTTGCCGCTTTGGGCACCGCCTACTCCGCTTCATCGCCCGGCTGGTTTGCAGGTGTGCTCCATCTCGTTAGCCACGCCTTCTTTCAAGGCCTCGACTTTCTCTTGATAGGTGGAATAGTTCACGCTACGAAAACACGTGACATGCGGTTGATGGGAGGGCTCCGCAAAGCAATGCCGGCCACCTTTGGACTCAGCCTCGTCGTAATGTTGGCGCGTGCTGGAATACCTCCTTTAACAAGTTTTTTCAGCAAAGAACTGGTTATCCAAAGCGTCCTATCATCAGGAAACTTGTACACTGCGCTTATACTTTATGTTTCCACTGCTTTTACATTTGCTTACACTTTGCGGGTTATAACGCTGGTTTATATACGTGAGAAATCCGATTATTTGAAGCAAGTTCACGTGCATGAAGCGCCAAAAATAATGCTTATCCCAGC
>JBNASL010000154.1:0-2052 GCA_049717905.1 Candidatus Bathyarchaeales archaeon
GAGCGGCGACGGCATAGACTTCCTATTCTTAACGAAGGACGGCGCCCGCGAAGAGTCAATGAAATTCTAAAAGTTGTCGGAACAAACTTTTAAACGGAGACCGACATTTGCCATTCGACCTAACCCTAGAAGAAGGAAAAACTCTTGTTAAACTCGCCCGCACCGCAGTAGAAGAATACTTGAAAACCAGAAAACATATACGCGTTCCAGAAAGCATTCCGGAAAAGTTGTTGCAGCCCTGCGGGGTTTTTGTAACAATAAACAGTGTTGAAAACGGCGAAAAAGAGCTGCGGGGATGCATCGGCTATCCCTATCCAAGTGCTCCGCTAGCCCAAGCCGTTATAGACTCCGCCATAAGCTCAGCAACCCAAGACCCACGGTTTTATCCGCTTTCGCTGAATGAGCTGGACAAGGTGGTTTTTGAGGTCAGCGTCCTCACTCCACCGCAGCTGGTGGAAGTGGAAAAGCCAAGCGAATATCCTTCTAAAATTAAGGTTGGCGAAGATGGGTTAATTATTGAGCGCGGATTTTATAAGGGGCTGCTTTTGCCGCAGGTTCCCGTGGAATGGAACTGGGATGAAGAAGAATTTCTCTGCCAATGCTGTATTAAGGCTGGTTTACCTCCGGACAGCTGGCTTATGAAAGGCACGAAGGTATACACGTTTCAAGCCATAATTTTTGAAGAAGAAAAACCAAACGGCGAAGTTAGGCGGAAGACCCTCTGCGGAAAATAAGCTCTTGTTTTCCCTAAGACTTTGCAACACTTTCAATTATTTTAACCGCGTTTTCTACGCCGTTAAACCTGCCAGAGTATTGGCTTAAACCTCTTACACTACTTTGGTAAAACTGTCTTTTTTCCTCCAGTTCTTTTATGGCTTGTCTCAAATCTTTACCATTTTTCGCCACTACAGAACAATTTAAATGTTGCATTTTCTTGGCATTTCCCAACTGTTCAGGCTGGGTTGGAATACAAACACTTGGCTTCGCATATTTTATAGTCTCTAGACATGTTGTGTGCCCACCGCTGAAAATTATATACCGAGCGTCTCTCATGCATTCTTGGCGTTCCTGCGGAGTAAGCCAAGTATGCACCTCACACTTTCCAATTTTTGCAGAGATTTTCTCACCGAAAACTCCCAAACTTACTACGCTCTTTAACTCTAATTCTTTTAACGCCGGAATTATCAAATTTGTCAGTTTAGCCCTAGTCCCAAGAGGCCCACTTATCGGAGCGAATATATGCTCTTCCCTTCCTTCAATAGGCGTCATGTCAAGAAAACCGCCTACAAACTCAACCTTATCCTCAACCTCAATATCTTCTAAATTGCCCAAATTGTATTCACAGATGGTGTAAGGCGGCGGGTTGTCTGGAACTATTATTTTTGAACAGTTTCTTACGTAACGCTCTGTAAACCTCTCGCCGAGGATTAATAGTTTAGGAAAGCCGTAAGTCGGTCTAATAACATTTGTAATGTAAACTGACGGAATTTTCCATCTTTGGGCAAGACGCAAGGCATGCATGTCCCCGTCAGAAACAATAACGTCTGGCTTAATTTTCCGTATGTTCCTTCTCAAGTCATAATAGCGATGAATAGTTTCCATTGCGTTTGAGCTCTTAATTTCAAAGGCGTTCCTTTCATAGTTGAAATTTGGAAGCGGAAACAAAATATTCAGAACAGAAGCAGAAGTTATTATCCCGTGAGCGTTTTCATACCAAGCCACAGGCCTACAATAATAAACATTCCCAAACTCTCCCTTCAACCGTTGATAGGCTGCTCCTCCAGAAAAAAAGAATACTTCATGCCCCCTTTTTTCAAGCCTTTCCCCTAAAGGTACAACTCTTGAAACATGTCCCAAGCCTAATTCTGAACAACTGAATAGCACTTTCATAATTTCAAAATAGCAGACGACATCTATTTCAATTGTTCGTAAAGCGCCCCTTTCAACTAAACAACAACTTCCATAACTTTAAAATAACAATTAACAAAGAGTGTTTTCTGTGAAATGCAACAATGTTCTTGCCAAAGAAACTTTTAGAAGAAAAGCTTAGGC
>JBNASL010000155.1:0-2026 GCA_049717905.1 Candidatus Bathyarchaeales archaeon
CCCTTCACAAAAATTTTAGATGAAATAGCAAACAAAATGGATAAAATCTAAATCTAGTTTTCACTGCGCCGCCAGCTCTTATTCACCAACTAATGCCCCTTACAGCTTTTGCATTTTTCATAATTCTTCTCATGGCATTGCTTACATATTATGCGATTTAATTCCCTAATCTAAGAACCCACCAAGCTCAACCTCTCTCCACACGCAAAATCGCCGGTTCTTGTATATCCTATATTCCCATTCCGAAATATCCACAATAGACAAATCTTATATTAGTTTCAAACGTAAAACTTTGCATGGTGATCCCTTGAATAAGAATGTGGCCTTAACCTCTTTAGCATGGGGACTATTCTTTGTTTGGATAGGTGTAAGCTGGGTTGCAAGCGAATACTACGGCATCAGCATGGCACCCTATGTTGCCTTAGGAGCCGGACTTATCCTAATAGGACTAAACATAGCAAGAACAAACCTAGGAATTAAGCTAAGCAAATTCAGCCTATTTATCGGCATAATAGCCCTTGCTTTCAGCGGAACCGCATTAATGGGCTATCCTCTGCCGTTCTGGCAAACCATAATAATTTTAATAGGATTGTTCATAATTGCAGAAGCAGCATCATCCCTACGAAAAGCCAAGTAAACAACAAATTTATAGAGCAAAAACCCTCTCTGATACAACATCAAAATACAAGGACAGATAACCCATTGGACCGTTCAGCAATAATTCTTGCAGGAGGCCTCTCAAAAAGGTTTGGACAAGACAAGGGATTGGTTCCCTTGGCTAACAAACCCTTAATAAAACATGTTATTGAAGCTGTCAACCCCCTAGTTGACGAAATAATCGTAGTTGTAAACTCGAAAGCTCAATTTGAAGAGTTCTCAAAAATTTTAAGCAAAGCGAAAATCGTTACTGATTACTTGAACATGCATGGGCCACTGGTAGGCGCCGCAACAGGATTCGAAGCGGCAAATGGAGAATATGAGCTTCTGCTCCCATGCGACACACCACTGATCTCCAAAGAAGTTCTAATGCTTCTTTTTGACCTATGTGCAAATAGGAATGCAGTTATCCCCCGTTGGCCCAACGGCTACATAGAACCTTTACACGCCGTTTACCGCATAAAACCAGCATTAGAAGCTGCTAAAAAAGCCTTAAACGAGGGAAAAAGCGATATGCGCTCCATGATTGAAAAACTGCGGGGCATACGCTACCTTTCCACACTCGTGCTTCAACAGTTTGATCCAGACCTCAAATTTTTCACCAACATCAACACGCCTCTGGATTTGAAAAAGGCCGAACAATTATTGAAACATGCAAAAAGCTAATACTTTATGCTGAGGTACAATAGCATCAGAAGGGCTGCGAAGGTAAATAAGTCGGGCAGCAAAGCAAAAGGCCCTAAACCGAAAAGTCTGAAGCCGAAAGCCCGTATCACTATGGGATTAGAAGCAAGAGCATATAGAAGCAGCGTTGCTGAGAATATTATCAGCCCTATTGTAAATTCTGAACGTGTTTTTCTGTATATGTCCGCGTAGATCACCACTAGGAAGATTAAAATGGTTATGTTAATTGTTGAAACAACAGTTTTCGCAATGTAAAAGAATTCTATGTCACCGGGAATATAAGAGGGGGGCTCTAGGGGTTGCCATGGAAGACGCGGAGACCAGAAGGTGGAGGCAGCCCAAGTAGCTGCTAATATAGTTACTACTATTAAAATTGGCAGAAGTATCAAGAGTAGCCAAGTTCTCGATTTCTGGTTCATTTCATGATTCATTTGCTTTTCCTCCTTTTCTACTTTTTCCAAATTTTCTTCATAATTTCCTCAAATAAGGCGTAATTTTCCTCCATAACTGGAGACAAAAAATAGGTGGTGCCATACCCCTCACCCGCAGAAACTATTATTCTGTTTTTCTCAAGAACCCTAAGATGATGCCTTACCGTTCTATAATCCATTTTAAGATGACTTGCCAACTGATTTGCATTTTGCGGAGCCTCTTTCAATGCTATAATTATTCTCGCCCGTGTAAG
>JBNASL010000156.1:0-2026 GCA_049717905.1 Candidatus Bathyarchaeales archaeon
AATGTTGAACATCTCCATCTCCTTTTCCAAGCCGCCATAAGTTTCATCCAAGACTTTTCCGCCGACGATGACAGGCTCATCCATCATGAACTCTGGAACTTCCAAGTCTAAAGTAACATTCGTGAAAGGCGTTTGGAATCCAACCCGCGTGGGCACATTCATGTTGAAGAAGAACTCTTGAAGCGCCTGCTCCACCTCTTTTTGGCTTAATCCGTCGTAATGGATAAACGGAGCCAAATAAGTGTCAAAGTTTGAGAAGGCCTGGGCTCCAGCAGCTTCACCCTGAAGCGTGTAGAAGAAGTTAACTATTTGCCCTAGGGCTGTTCTGAAGTGTTTTGCGGGAGCGCTTTCAATCTTGCCCGGCACTCCGCCAAACCCTGAGAGTAACAAGTCCTTAACGTCCCAGCCTACGCAGTAGGGTCCTAAAACGCCCAGATCGTGGATATGCATTGCTCCGGAAAAGTGGGCTTCTGCAATATGTGGCGGGTAAATCCGCGTGATCCAGTATTTGGCTATAACCGTAGATGAGAGATAGTTGTTTAAGCCTTGCAATGAATAGCTCATGTTAGAGTTTTCTTTAACCCGCCAATCCTCAATGTCCAGGTACTGGTCTACAAGGTCGGCTGAGCTTAGGAGGGCGGCCAACTCCCGCAAGTCTTGGTGCTGTTTCCTATACAAAATGTAAGCCTTAGCGGTTCTTGCATGCCCGTTCTCTATGAGGATTTTCTCCACGATATCCTGGATTTCCTCAACTGTTGGGACGCCTTCCTCTCCGAAACGCTTCCTGAGTTCGGCTACTACTTGGTCGCTTAACTTTTTGGCTAGTTCGCGGTCTTTTCCGCCGACGGCTTTAGCTGCCTTCCAAATGGCATTTGTAATACGCTCTTGGTCGAAGGGTTCTAATCTTCCATCCCGCTTCCTAACAAACTTCATTTTCTCACCTCTTGAAGCACGCGACGGAAATCCTCTGGCTCTTCGAACTTGCGGTAGACAGACGCAAAGCGAATGTAGGCTACACGGTCAAGGCTTTTCAAATGCTTCATTACGAGGTCGCCTATTTCCTGGGAGGAAACCTCTTCTTTTCCTCCAAGCATAAGCTCCTGCCTAACCTTCTCTGCCAGTTCATGTATCTGATCCATAGTCACAGGTCTTTTCTCGCAAGCCTTCTGCAAGCCTCTCACAATTTTGTTTATGTCGAACCGCTCCAGCCTTCCATCCTTCTTTCTAACCATAAGCTCCACAGCTTCTATGTACTCGTAGGTTGTGAACCGTTTTCCGCAGTCTCCGCATTCCTTACGCCTTCTAACAGTGTTGTCCGCTGAATCCCTTGTTTCAAGGGTTTTTAGGTTTTCAGACCCGCAGTAGGGGCACTTCATGGAATCACTTTCGCGCGCTTCACAACATTATAGTGGTTAAACATTATTTTCAAGCACTAAATATAGTGTAGCTTTTTAACCTTTATGCAACAAAAATTTAAAACAAAGCCTTAGGCAAGGATGGGAAATATACAAAATCTAGTAGCCTCCAAAAGGGTCAAAACAAGAAAACTCTTAAACTTTATACGCGTTGACAATTGAATAGAATCCGCAACCCTAAAAAAGTCATTTTTAAGCCGCCTCACCCAATGAATTGAGGAAAATTCTCCGTTAAAAATCGAAAGTATATAAAAACATTAAATAGCAGTTTATATCATGCGGCTAGCTGGAATTGTTTAGAGTCTATACGCAAAATGCATAAAATTTGCTATAAATCTGAAAAGATGAAATGGGGCACTTTTGAAGCTTTTAGAGCGCTGCTTTTCCAGTTTCGAGTTCCTTTACGCGGGCTTCAATGAACTCTGCAACCTTTTCTTGGCTGAACCGTTTCTCTTCTTCCTGTCTCTTTAACTGTTCTTTTATTGTTGCCAAGACCTTTTCCACGTCGAAGGGTTTCAGTATGTAGGCGTCTGCGCCTCTGTTGACGGCTTCTATAGCGTTATGAAGCGTAGGATAACCAGTCACTATTATTTTCCGCATTTTCGGCGTTG
>JBNASL010000157.1:0-1974 GCA_049717905.1 Candidatus Bathyarchaeales archaeon
CCAAGAACGCTCGCTGAAAACGCGGGACTAGAACCCATAGACATAATAGTTGAGCTTAGAGCAGCCCATGAAAAGACTAACGGCTACTACATAGGTGTAAATGTTTTCACCGGAAAAGTCGAAGACATGTATAATACCGGCGTAGTCGAGCCCGTAATCGTAAAAGAACAAGCAGTAAAGTCAGCCGCGGAATCAGCATCAATGATACTCCGCATAGACGACGTGATAGCTGCAACAAAGCCTAAAGAAGAAAAAGAGAAAACCCCAAGCGAAACTGAAAGCGAAGAATACTAAAATCCTCCCCAAATTTTTCTAATCACTTTTCAAATTCACAAATTATTTTTTGAAAGTCACTCCACGTAAAAGCCTTTAAACTCGCTGCAACAAACTACATTATAAGAATTAAGGCTCCGGTAGTATAGTCCGGCCAAATCTATTAGACGTTGTCGATTTCTCCCGCAACTTCCCTTTTTTCTATTTGGTTTGTTAAAGTAGGATGAAGTTTTATGAAAGCTTATAAGTAGGGGTAGGTATACTTGGTATGGGTGCCTATTCTTGTATTTTGATCCTCGCCCTAAAATAAAAAGAGAAGACTTGTATAATCGTGAAAAGGAGCTTGAGGAGTTTTTTGAGGCTTTATTCTATGCGCCTATGATTGTGGTGTCTGGTCTGCGTAGAACCGGGAAGACATCATTTGTTAATGTAGCGCTGGCTGAATGTGGATGCCCTTACACCATTTTAGATTTGCGAGGATTGCCGTATAATCCCTCCCACGCTGATATAATTCGCAGGTTGGAAGTGGCTTTTAAACAAGTTGATAAAAAATGGCTCTCAGACCTTGTTGACGCATTAAAGCATATAAAGGGAGTATCTGTTCTCGGTGGTGAACTTAACTTTGATTGGAGCAAAAAGGAGTTAGACCTTACTGAACTTTTCGCAAAGATTGATCGTTGGGCTGAGGAAAAGAAAAAGAAATTTGTTATAGCTTTTGATGAAATACAGGTTATACGTGGAGATAAATGGATGCTTCGTTTTCTTGCACATGTCATTGACACATATCATAATGTAGTTGTTGTCGTAACTGGCTCTGAAGTTGGTGTTTTATTTGATTTCCTTGGGTTTGACCAACCAGGTTCTCCGTTGTATGGGAGGCATTTTGCCCAAATTCAGATGAAAAATTTCACGGCTGAAATGGCTAAAGAATTTCTTACTGCAGGATTTAAACAGATTAGAATGAAACCTTCTGCAGAATTGTTAGCGTATGCCGTCAGAGAACTTGACGGTGTTCCAGGCTGGCTAACATTATTTGGGGTAAGATGTAGAGACAAGAATTCATGTTCAAAAGAGATCGTTGATGAGGTTGCTTCTGAAGCCGGAAAACTAGCAAGGGATGAGGTTCTGAAAATAGTTAATTATTCAGGGCGTTATGGTGTGATTCTAAATTTCCTTTGTAAAATGAGCGAAGCGACATGGTCGCAGATTAAATCTGCAATCGAAATAAAAGAAGGGCGTTCAATTACAAATCACACGGTCTCTATGCTTATTAGAAATTTAACCAAAATGAGCATTATCATTGCAGTGAATGGCAAATATACAATCGCAGATTCACTCTTAATAAGAGGAATAAAGGAGCACCCCTTACCAGAATAGCATCACTAAAAACAGATAACCAGTAGCGGGGGACATACCCGGTATAGGTAGGCATACTTAAAGTTTTGCCTTCAATTCTTTGAACCACGTCTTTTATTTCTTGTAGAATGCTTTTTTCATCGTTGAGACCTCGTGCCATATCTTTTAAGAGGCCGTTCGTTCCTTTTGCTCCCATCTCCTAGCCATGACAAGACTGATGAGTCCTTCAAGCTCCCTTTCTCGACCAAATAGTTCTTTCGAAGATGCCTTTGGATTTAGGTCGAACAGCAAACTTAACCCCCGTAAGCACTTACACCCCATAAGTAAATAACTTTTCCGTTAACA
>JBNASL010000158.1:0-1947 GCA_049717905.1 Candidatus Bathyarchaeales archaeon
GCAATATTTAAATATTGCTATGAACTTTTGCTTTAACATGCATCCAAAAACAAAAAACCTAAAATTCAAAGCCAAAATCTTCCGCGCCATCTCTGACCCTGTGAGGCTTGAAATCCTTGAATTCTTGCGTGAGGGAGAGAGATGTGTATGCGAAATAGTGCCTTATATGGGAATTGCACAACCACTGGTTTCTAGGCATTTGGCCATTTTAAAGAATTGTGGGCTTGTGAAGCACAGGAAGCATGGAAACAGAAGGTTCTATTCAATTGCTGATCCGGCGATATTTCGGGTTATTGATGCGGTTGACGCCGAGTTTTTGGATGCACTTTCGAAGCGTGTTATTGAACAAATTGTTTAGAAGAAGGTGAAATGGGAATGGTTGAAAGTGGAGAATGGCGTGAAGGCATGCCAACCCACGAAAACATAATCTTTTCGTGTTTCGGCGGGTTGTCAAACACCGGAATAACAAGTGCGCTGGCTTGTCTCGAAGTGGTTAAGGAGCTTGGATTGGAAAAGGTGGCGGTTGGCTGTTTGCCATCCGTGCCCTTAGGCGTTAAACCAGTTTTGGGCAAGTCGAAGGCTGCAAAGAAAATAATAACGGTGGATGGTTGCCCCTTCCAATGCGCCAGAAAAACCATTGAAGCTGCAGGCTTTAAGATATCAAAAAGCATTGTATTGGCTAGGGACATAGGCATGAAAAAAGTGGCCTTGCACACGGATATCGGCAAGGGCTTAGGCCTAGAAAACTACGTTTCCCAAGAAGACATAAAGAAGACAAAAGAGCTCATCATAAAGGCGATTTTGGAGAAATAGTCATGTGCACAAAGGATACGGTAATCCAGCCCAAAATTCTTCCGCTCTGCTATAAAGTTGCAGAGCATGAAAATGTTGTTTGGGTTTGTGACGGAGCCGCAAACGTCGGCCAAATAGGACATGCAGTAGGCGTTCTACTCACGAACCTAGACAAAGCTAGAATGTGCTGCACAACAGCAGTGGCCGCAGACTCAAAGCCTCACCTAGAAATTGCAGAAAAAGCGAAAAAGAACATAGTCATAAACGGTTGCGGCAACAGATGCGCCTCAAAAGTCTTGGAAAAAGCTGGAAAAAGGGTAGATTACGAGATTGACATATCAAAATACCTGCAGAAAGTTCCAACTCTTGATATATACGAAGCGGATGTGAAGAAAATAGCAAAAATAGTCATCGACGAGGCGAAGCTTTAGTATGACAAGAAGGAAGAGTTGAATGAGTGGGGATTTTACGGAACTTCTTTTCCCAGAAATTTTTGTTAAGAGGATTGAGATTAAGGAGATTTCGCCTTGCACGGCTGATCCTGAAAGGATTAAGTTTTTGGCGCAGGCTGACAAGCCTTTGAGGGATGTGCTTCCAATTCTTTATTTAGCTATTCCAAACGCGAAATATTCGGAAAAGCTTGGTGCTTTAAACTATACTCATCAGCAGCATCTAATAACAATGTTCGCAAATGGCAGGATTGGAATGACTTATGTAAAGGATAGAAGCGAAGCGGAGCAGCTTGTGGAGGAGGCTAGAAAGCTGATAAACCGTGCTTTCATCTATTTGAAAGCTCATAGAAAACTAAGCCCCGAAATTATTCAAGCGAAAAAGGAGTTAACCCCGGTGAAGATCTATGGACTTTTGCCTAAGACAAACTGTAAAATGTGTGAGGAACAAAGCTGCTTCGCTTTTGCAGCCAAACTTTTAAGTGGCGAAAAAACGTTGCAAGACTGCCCGCCACTCGATTCGAGAGAACACGCTGCAAAGAAGGCGCAAATAGAGAAAATGATGAATCCGATAAAATTGAAATAAGCGAACTGTTTAAAACATATTTAAATATTTTAATTTCATTATAACCTTTGGGATAGACAAAATGCCCGAATCAAAAATCAGTAAAAGGCTTATGCGGCTAATACGCTCTGGGCTTTGTCC
>JBNASL010000159.1:0-1904 GCA_049717905.1 Candidatus Bathyarchaeales archaeon
CCTTCATCGGGAATCAAGTGGATAATATGTGGGGCTCATTAGCATTTGCTACACCACTAGTTTACGAAGGGATTTTTGGATTGCCAGTGGAAACAGTTCGTTTTCTATTCATAGTCAGTCCATTTGTATACCCAGCCATCAGATTATTACAAGCGATTGTAGCAACAATAATTGCTACGCCTCTAATGAGAGCAATAGCTGATACACCGTGGGTTTTTCAAGAGAAAAATATACTATCTCCTTAACTCTTTTGTGATATTATATTTGAAGGCATCAAGCTATGTATATGCGAGAAGGCGATTTCGTAAAAACGAAAGATGGCACAATTTTTGAAGTTAAAGGCTTAGTTCATCCTTCGGATAAAATTATTGCATTTCCGCGGTTCGTTTTAGACATCAAGGGAAGTCGCATACATAAAAATTTTAGATATAATAAAATCTACAGCTTATCTGAACGGTTCGCGTTTCTTGAGCAGAAATATCCTCACTACATTGTTTACGACACGATTTTTGACGAAAAACTTTGTGAAGTTCCTTTAGAAGACGTGAAAAGAGTTTACAACCCAGTTGACCGTCTAAAAAACTTTAGGAAACGCCGAAAACTTGACCAGTTAGAGGCTGCGGCTCTACAATGCCTAACAGTTTTGAAGGAAGCTGCCAATGTGCCTTGGAATAAATTGGGGGTTTCAGGTTCGCTTTTGGTTAAAATGCACACTGAAGCTTCAGACATTGACCCTGTTGTTTACGAATCTGAAAACTGCTGGAAAGTGCATTTGGCTTTGCAGAAACTGCTAGAAAATGGGGACGCACCCTTTAAACCATACAATTTAGAAGAGTTAAAGTGGTTGTTCGATTTCCGTTCGAAAGACACGTTCATGAGCTTCGAAGATTTTGTTGCAGTCGAATCCAGAAAAGTTTTTCAAGGCAAGTTCATGGGAAGAGACTATTTCATCCGTTTCGTGAAAGACTGGAAAGAAGTGAATGAGAAATATGGCGACGTCAAATACAAGAACCGCGGTTATGCAAAAATTGAGGCTACCGTTGTCGACGATTCAGAATCCATATTCACGCCGTGCACATACAAAATTGAAGACGTAAAAGTTGTTGAAGGCCCAAGACTTCAACCAATAAAAGAGATAGCCTCATTCCGCGGAAGGTTCTGTGAACAAGCAAAGAAAAGCGAAACAGTTATTGCGCAAGGAAAACTTGAAAACGTAGCGGATTATAGGAGGGGCAGCGAATATTTTAGGTTACTGCTTGGAAACAAGCCCTCAGACTACATGATTCTGAAAATTTAGAGAGTAGATGGCGCCTCTGCAATTTTAAGAACTTGCTCGTAGTACCGCGGTCCATAGGTTAACGTTATCTGGTGAAAACTTCCTCGGTTTGTTTCAACCTCTTCAAGGTTTCCCTCCGCATAGACAACTTCGTCTCTCCACGCTTGCATTCTAAACTCTTCAAGATAGGAAACTACGCGGTCTATATGGTCAACTTTTGGGCCTTCAACAATTTTCAAAGTTTCCACTGGATAAACCGAAGGCATGAAAGGCCCTTCAGAATCCTTTTTAACTCGCATAAAAGCCTTAACCCACCCTTTCCACGTTATCCTTTTGACTTCACGGTACTCATTTTGTATTTCAATCCAATCTTTTACAGGTTCAAATTCAACCTTTATAGCCCGCCCAGAGGCTTTATCATGGAAGACGCCGTAAATCAGTTTGCGCCTCTGATGCCAAACAAACTCTTTTGGGCTGAGGTTTTTAAAACGCCAAAGCTTCCCCCTAACTGGAGCATCGTCTTTAAACTCGTTTGACAAGCGTGAACCACTATCCCCATAAAGCTCATCCAAAAGCCGTCGCATCTGCATCAAGTTATTTCTGCCGTAAACAATTATGTCTATGTCTG
>JBNASL010000160.1:0-1894 GCA_049717905.1 Candidatus Bathyarchaeales archaeon
GTCTTGGGGAAAGAACCGCCGTCTTGGTTAAAAAGCTAAAAGCTTAAAAGGCGCGAAGAAGTGGTGGGCCCGAAGGGATTTGAACCCTTGACCAACAGGTTATGAGCCTGTCGCTCTAACCTAGCTGAGCTACGGGCCCAATTGCGAAGCCCATTAAATATTCGTTTTGACATTTGATTTAAGCGTTTCCAGTTTTTATGTGTTATCAAAACAATTATTAAGGGCTAAGTGGGGAAATTTAGGACTATGGAAGAGTATAAGGCCTTAGAGCTTAAAGTTTTCACCTTGCCCAGTTGCTCAGTTTGTCCAGCGGCTAAGAACATTGCCTTTGAAGTGGCCAAGAAATGCGGCTTAGCCTATAGAGAGGTGAATATGAACACTAAAGAGGGGTTGGAAGAGGGGCTAGTCTACCAGATAATGAGTGCGCCCAGTATAGCCTTAAACGATGAGGTCATTGTTAGAGGACATCTTATTTCTAAGGAGCGGCTTGAAGAAGAAGTGCGGAAAAGACTGGAGAAGTGGAGGGCTCGCGCCTCCGCTGGAAAGGGCTGAAGCCTTTGTCAGAAGTTAAAAAGGCTTTTTTGGCTTTCCATTACGCTGAGAAAATTAAGACAAACCTCATAATGACTTCAGCGCTTCTAGAGTTTTTAAGTGGATTGGCAGACACGGAAATTGCGGGCGCTGAAAAACTGTTGATTACATATTTTAACGCTTTAATAGCGGAAGTTAACATAGCGGCTAATGCTTCCCAAATTGAGGTTTTCCGCGATATAACCGCAAAGCTTAATGAGGCTGTTGAACAGACACGGCAGCACAATTACGCTAATGCTGAGAGGCTTGTATCCGAAGCCATATCTATAACGACTACTCAAAGAAGCGGGGCAGCCCAAGCGCTTAAAGATAAAGGCATAATCTAAAGGTTCGCTCTCTCAAAATGGTAGAGATATTCTTGAGCGTAGCCCGCATTCTTTCCGAAAAATTTCCGTCCAAAAAGGCTTAGCCTTTCATAGTCCGCTTTGGTCAACGATTTTCTAAGCGAAACTTTTCGGATAAACTCTTTTTTAAAATGGTTTGCATAGTGTTTTAGGATTACCCGTTTTATCCAGACGTCCACGGGGAAAGCTTCTAGTTTTTCAAGGGCGAAAAGTGAAACGCAGTCCGCCACTTTTAAGCCTACTCCCTTAAGGGTAAGCAGCGTTTTTCTGGCTTTCTCATAACTTTCAGTCTTTAGGCTTTCAATTTTGAATTCGCCGCTGGACACTTTTCTGGCTGCTTCAAAAATGTATTTCGCTCTGTAACCCAAACCGCACTCAGCCAATTCATTTAGGCTTGCCTCCGCTAGTTTCTCAGCTGTTGGAAAGGTGTAAAAAGTGTACTCGTCTAAAACAATGGGTTCTCCAAACTTTCGTGAAAGATTAAGTAGCATATGTTTTATTGCTGGGATATTCTTGTAGGTTGCGCATATGTAGGATATGAGGCATTCCCATGGATCTTGGCGGAGAATGCGCAAACCTTTGAGGGCTTTAACCGCCTCTTCAATGTGTTTGTCTTTGGCTATTTCAGTTAGAATTAAGGGCAAATTGTCTTTAAGTCCAAAGTACTCTTTTACAAAATCTGCGCTGGCGTTTTCGAACTCGAGCACGCCGCCGTCTTGCCTCATTTTTAACACTTTATCTTTGACAACGCCGTACCACCAGTCGCCTAGCTTTTCCCATCTGAAGGCTTGTCCACAGCAGAGGGTTAAATCCAAATTGAAAGGCTGAGAATGTTCCAAAACAATCCTCATAAGGGACTCGCCTCTTATTCCTTTTCCATAAACTTGTCCGGAGTTGGCGTCTCCAGCGGCAATCCCTTTCTTTCTCGTATTTGCCTAACAACTTCTGTAGCGATATTT
>JBNASL010000161.1:0-1884 GCA_049717905.1 Candidatus Bathyarchaeales archaeon
GTTTCTCACGTGGATTTCTGGAAGCCGAAACCTCAGCCCATTTACGCTTGGCTTCGGCGGGCAAATTCGTCGGCATAAACTAGACGCCTAAAAATAAATCCAAAATAGCGCTAATATCTGTTACTCGGGATTTTGAATTTCACACCTTCGAGAGGCTTAGCTGTGCAACTTTTCGTAGAAAAATTCTCCTGGAATAGTAGGCGTATAATTCCAATCAAGTAAAAGTTTCGGAGACCATTCAGGGCCAAAATTCCATGCTAACCAACCAATGCCCTTTTCTTCCAAATAATCTAGCACAGGACGCGCAAAACTTTCAACAGTTCCGCCGATATTGGGGTCGTCTGGGTCGAAGCCCACTTCTCCAACCAATACGGGAACACGTGAGGATGCATTCCCAAACGCGTCATCCCAGCTTACCATCCAATTTGTGTTATTGTAAATATGCACGGAATAAACTACATTTGGCCTGCGAACAGGATATTCCACTGCATGATTGATGTAATAGGAAAACTGCAGTCCACCCACCAAGACAACGCGGTTAGGATCGTTTTCACGAATAATATCTATAAGTTCTTCAGCGAAGTTGCGCCATTCAATCCATGCTTCAAGGGATATGTCGTCTCCAACACCGCCCATGCTGGGATCATCCTTTGCAAGCTCATTAAAAAGGTCATAGAATGCAATTCGCGTGTCGTTTGCAAAATATTTAGAAACCGAACTCCAAAAACTTTTCAATTCTTCTGGAGTAAACTCGTAAATATTGCGTCCCCAGTTAGAGTCGTACCCTCCGCCAAAATATTCACCAGTTAGAGGCCATCCACAAGAATGGAAATCTATTATTGAATAGATTCCGTTTTTTGCGGCCCATTCTATCCCTTGGTCAAGAGATTTTAAAAAATATCCTGGTTGATTCTCTTCATACCATTTGTATGCTGCGTAATGAATTGGAAACCTTACAATTTCCACATTCCACTCCTTCATTTTTTCAAAATACTCTTCGTTCCATCTTTTATAGTAGTACATCATTTCACCGACACCGATGGAGTTCGCACCGTGAAAAATGATTCTGTTGCCATTCTCATCTAAAATTTTATTTCCTTGAACTTGAAGAGCTGGAAGTTTGCTTCTATGAAACTCCTCTGGAAACATGCTAGGTCGAAACGCAAGCAGGGATAGGGAGATAATAACAACAACCACAATTACCAATGCAAAGACAATTGCCTTCCTCATCGAACCCCTCTTCAGCGAGTTGCCTTTGATTTTAATGTTATCAATTATTAGGTTTTGTATGTCTCTGCAAAACACCATCTTATCAGCTAGCTTATTTTAGCTCGATTCTAGGCTCTAAAACTTGCACTATGGCCGCAGTGCCTTTAGAAGGTTAATGGAAGATTTTAAGCACCCTGAAAGCTGAAACGCAGAAAAAGAACGGGTTGCAGGGAAAATGTGCCACTTTTGTGGGATATATACTTCTGCCCCAAAAAACGCCCTTTTTGAGATGGCTTCATCATAAACTTAGAACAACAAGAAACTGGCGATTTCTCCCGCAAACTCCCTCTTTTTCTCCTTTTCCTATAATGCACACGATTTTCAATTTGGTTTCTGTTTACAACAACTAACAGAATATGTGGACTCTTTAAAGTTTTAATTAGTGTTTTGTGTAGAGAATTTGTTGTAAGGATCATATGTGAATCCCATTGTGGGAGTGATTAGGTTGCCTGTTGATGTTGGTTTGGAGTTGTATGGTGAGAAGAGTGTGGTTTTGCCGTTTTTTAGTGGGCATGTAGCTAGGGGTTTGTTGTTGCATGTTGTTAGGCAGGTGGACCCATGTGTGGCTGGTGTTTTGCATGAGTTGGATGTTTCTAAGCCTTATAGTGTTACGCC
>JBNASL010000162.1:0-1870 GCA_049717905.1 Candidatus Bathyarchaeales archaeon
TGTTAAAGTCTTTTCCTCTGGAATCACTTTATCTTTTCTCCTTGTTTTAACAGGGCTTCAACATTTTGACGGGCTGGTGGATTTGGGAAATGTTTTAGGCTTAAAAAATTTGAACGAAAGAGAAAACGTTGCCCATGCATGGATTGTAACCTATAAAGGAGCCTTTTTAGCGGTTTTTGTCGAGTTTTTAACTTTTTTAGGAATTTTTCTTCTAAATTTTAACATTGCGTTTAAGGCGTTTGTTTGCGCTGAGGTTTTAGCCAAATTAGCCATGATTACAGTGGTTTGGATTGGAAAGCCATCGCCTGAAGGGAAAGGCGCCTTATTCGCCAGAATAAACAGTAGAAGGAAAATTAACTTTGTAGCCTACGTCCTTTCCTTCTTTATCACTTTTCCGCTTATTGGATGGTTAAGTCTAGTTTTGATGCTTCTGACTTTTTTCTTAGGATGGTTTATGGAGTTCGTCTCTGAAAAACTGTTTGGGAGAGTATCCGGAGACGTTTTAGGAGCAACCAACGAGATTAACAGGGCTATTTGTCTCCTTCTGATAGCGTCCATGGTGGTTGCATGAAAATTCCAGCGTTAATAATGGCTGGGGGAAAAGGGAAACGGTTCCACTTGAAAATCGAAAAACCTTTAGCCCCATTTTTAGGAAATCCGCTTATAAACTGGGTTGTAGACGCGGTTAAATCAGCAAACAAGATTTCAGACTTCTACATAGTCACAAGTCCAAACACTTTGGAAACGGAAAAGAAATGCCTAAAAGAAGGATTAAAAGTCATTAGAACCGACGGAAAAGATTACCATCCTGATTTGAAGCAAGCAATCATAAAAAGTCAACTGAATTGCCCTGTTTTAACACTATCCTCAGATCTGCCAGCTTTGACGGGAACCTTTCTTGATCAAATAATTTCGGTGTATGAGAAATGTGGGAAACCGGCTTTAACTGTGTTGGTTCCAATGGAAAAGTGCATGGAGATAGGCATTTCCACAGCGTCAACTTACACTTATAAGGGCGCAGTTTACGCAGTCTCCGGAATCAACATAATAGACGGTTCTAAAATATCTGAGGAGGAGCTTGATCAAGAAGTCATCATATCTGACAGTGTTGAAGCGGCTTTAAACATAAACAGTCTTGAAGATTTGAGAAACGCGGAAAAATACTTGAAAAACATAAAGAAAATTGATGCTAGGCAGTTTCTCTTTTACTAAAAATTGTTTTTAAGGCTTCCACAAGCATGAGATTTTCCCTGGGTGTTCTAAAAGAAACTCTGAAGTAGGTATTATCCAAGCCAGGAAAGTCTTCGCAACTCCTTATTGAGATGCCCTTCTCCGCGAGTTTCTCCTTCAATTCTACAGCAGTTATGCTGTTGTCTAAAATTTTTATTAGCAAAAAGTTTGTTTCAGAAGGAAAAACCTTTAATGCGCTTATCTTGCCAAGCATACCGGCGAACCTCCGCCTTTCCCTTTCCACAAACCTCATCGTCTTTTCAATGAACTTTGTATCTTCTAACGCTGCTTTCGCCGCAACGAGGGCGAGGCAACTGGCGTTCCACGGCAGCCTAAAGTTCTCTAAAGACTGAATTAGCCCAGAGGCGCCTATTCCGTAGCCCAATCTTAAGCCAGGCATTCCGAAAAACTTTGAGAATGATCTAACTACGAAGAGGTTCTCATATTTGTTAACATAGGGCGCCACAGTGTAGTCTTGGCGGGAACGGATAAAGTCTATGTAGTTCTCATCAACAAGAATGTAAACGCCTCGGCTATAACAGAAATCAACCAGGTCAAGAACTAGCTCACGGTTAAACACTTTTCCAGAAGGACTGTGAGGGTTGCAAACAATCAAAACCCTAGTGTCGTCGGTCACTGC
>JBNASL010000163.1:0-1824 GCA_049717905.1 Candidatus Bathyarchaeales archaeon
GAAAACCGAGTAGCGGTCTGAAAAGTGGAAACGTCCGACGCCCATCTTGTTTTTTGCGGGTTTCTTAATTATTTCTAGGTCTTTAACGCTGCCCATAGGCGTTTACCTTTTCAACTTTTTAACCGCTTCATCTGCCTTTTCTATTTCTCTTTTCTTGGCAAGCTGATACTCCCGTACGCGTTCTGCCATTTTCTTGTCTTCTAAAGCGAAAATTTTCGCTGCGGCTATGGCGGCGCCTTCAGGCTCTAAGGTTACAACTGAGCCTATTCCGCTTGGAACTCTCAGCGAAGAAAAAACGTCAGCGCCTGCAAATTTATCCGAGTACGGCGGACAAGCAATGACCGGCTTAGCAGTGTTGGCGTCTACAAAGGCGCTTAGGGCGTTAGACCTTCCAGCAACCGTTATGTAGACAACCCGTTCCTCTTCATACTCCTTCAAAATTTCTAAGACTTTCTCAGGGGTTTTATGTGCAGAAGCCACACGGAATTCGTAAGCTAAACCAAAAGCTTCCAAATGCTTTCCAATTTCCCGTGCAAACTCCAAATCCTTTTCCGAACCCATCAAAACAACAACTTTGTTCACCATTTTAACCAGCTTCCCCGCACTACAATAGCGAAACGCCTAATTAAAATTTTTAAGCCACAACTTTTCTCCATCCATCTAGGAGGTGAAAGGGTCTTGCCTCCTGAAAAGAGGCGAAGACGCAGTTTCATAGACGAATTTTTCGGAGGCTCCCTTTTCGACGAAATAGATGAACTGTTCAAAGAGTCTCCAGAAGGCGAATTCACAAGAGGCTATTCCATAAGCGTGGTTCAAACCCCAGAAGGCACAAAAGTAAAAGCTAAAGTGGGCAAAGACACAGACGCAGCGGCTCTCCGCAAACAACTTGAGAAGCAGTATCCCGGCGCAAAAATAGAAATCGAAGGCGGCAAACAAGAACCCCTAATACGGGAAATATCCACGAGACCAATACGTGAAGAAAAGACAGACGAAAAAGAAACAGGTTAGAAGGGCTTTCTGCAGTTCTTTTAGCCTTAAAACCAAAAAATAGCCGACAGCGCCCGAGCACGCCCAAGAAGAAGCAAATCAGCCAGATCAGAGAACAAAAACAAACACTATCGGCTCTACTGGTCTTCCAATATCCCAATCATCTCCTGACCAAATTTAGGATTCCATGTTGGATTTAATGGAAGGCTGAATTAGAGAAAAACACCTGCTCACACATCAAGTTTTTATCTCTTTATATCCCGCTAGCAACTTCTAAAGAACATGCTTCCAAACATTTTAAAACAGACCATCCAATGGAAAACGGCTTCTAATACGTAAGGGAAATAAACAACATTAAGCTTTTAAAAAACAAAAAAGAACGGTTCCCTCCTCAAAGCAAACGGGGTAGTCGTCTAGCTTGGTCAAGGATACCAGCCTGGGGCGCTGGCGGTCCTGGGTTCAAATCCCAGCTACCCCACCACCAAAGCCAACAGCACTTATGTCATTGTTAGTTGCAATTTTCACATAGGTACCGCAGAGCATAAAGGTGCAGATTAATTGCTTGGAATGCCTTGTGGACACGCTTCAGAACAGCCGTCAGGATACGTCTCGCGAAAACCTAGCCCATGTCCGTCTTCTTCAAATGTCGTTGACTAAAATTCTGGGCGCCCGACGACATTTGCTCTGGAGAGCCCTTCAACTTTTTAAAAACCCAAGTTTTCTCTGAACTGTGCTTTCCCTGTTGTCTTTCATAAGCAACTACAAACCAAAACTCACTAAGGGAGTAATACCTAGAACCGTAGGTTCTGGCAAAGTGCGGGGGGTGGGATTTGAACC
>JBNASL010000164.1:0-1822 GCA_049717905.1 Candidatus Bathyarchaeales archaeon
CGCCATTAAAAGAAACAAAATCCAACCGTAATTACGATCCGTTAAACATTATTAACAGAAACAGCCAAGGAAAATTAATATAATTTCAAATTTAAATTGTCATTACCAGGGAGTAAGATGCTTTTTAAATTGGACCCGCATAAAAATAAGATTAATATTGTTAGTAGAGTTCGCCTTAGGGACTTCGGATGGAATGAAAGAAAATTACAGAATCTTTTATTTCAAAATTTGGACAGAGTTATTCAAGAAGAAGAACTATTAGTGATAATGCAATCTCGCCATTGGCAAGAAGAACCAGATTTAATGGCAATCGACGGAAATGGTGATTTGTGGATTTTCGAGTTAAAGGCTTGGGAATCTGAAAAATCAAACATTCTTCAAGCATTGAAGTATGGTCAGAAATTCGGGCAGTCAAACTACGATGATCTAGAAGAAATATATTCTAAATTCTCGAAGGAAAAGTTAATAGATGCTCTCAAGAAAAGATTTCCAGATAAACACCTTACACCAGAACAAATTAACAAAAGACAGCATTTTGTAATAATAACGAATGGGTTGGATATCCAAACACGCGAAGCAATCATATTTTGGCGGGAAAAAGGGCTCGATGTTCGACCATGGATCTATCGAATCTATCAAACGGGAAAAAATGAGCTATACCTTGAATTCAACACGTTTAGAATGAAGGATGATCCCTTCGAAGACATTGAAGAGGGCTACTATATCGTCAATACGAATATTGCACACAATAAAAAAGATGACGAAGATATGCTTAGGGAACATAAAGCCGCCGCCTTTTTTGATCCATGGAAAAACTCAATAAAAAAGATTCAACCGGGAGATAGAATCTTCCTATATAGATCAAGAACGGGAATCATCGCCAGAGGAATAGCGAAAGGGCGATACAAAAAGAAAGCGTATCATGATAACCCTAAATATGCTGACGAAGAATACTATGTTGAATTAAAGAACTTCATAATTTGTAAGTCTCCATTAACACCTTCAGATATCCAAAATTTAACAGGGGTTAATTATCGGTTCATGAAGACTTGCTTTGCAATTGACAAAGAGTCTGGAAGCAAAATATGGAAAGAAATCTCAAAAAGAGAAAAATTGAATACCTAAACAAGATTATATTTAATTTTCTAAGCTTATCATTGTAGTAAAGTGGAATGCCAAATGATGGAACCAGAGCTTTTCAGATCTAAACTTTTGAAATTTCCTTGTAACTATATGCAAGACTTCGACAGTTTTTGGAGATGGAAACTTAAAGTCGAAACTAAAGGTGGGCATATCCTTGATGAAAGACATCGAGAAACAACTTACTACAAATTAAGAGATGTTCTTGCTAACTGGCAAACATACCGTTCAAGTCGCAATTCTGACCATTGGGGAACGTTAAAGCGATCATTGGAGGCAATATCGGATGCGTATGATCAGCTTAGAATGTTCACCATTTTGGAATTCAATGTAATTCCCAATAATATTTTAGAATTAACATGGCATGAACTTGGACGAGTTAAAGAATATAACGCAAGTAGAAATGATGTAGGGCACTATTACGTGATTTCAATCTGTAAACCATTAATGTTACTGTGGGGCCAAACATTAGCCTTTGACTCAAGAGTCCGAGCCAACATCCCTTATAGATACAGTTTTCTAGAAAGAAATAGATGGACCTTAAAAGAATGGAAGATAATAATGGAAAGTTTGCAACGGAGTTTGCAACAAAACTCTGAAATGATAAGCTATTTCAGGAAGGAGTCGCTTAAAAAGTATGGAAATGAAAATATTGTTCCATTTGGAAGGTTCATGGACATAT
>JBNASL010000165.1:0-1784 GCA_049717905.1 Candidatus Bathyarchaeales archaeon
AGGCGTTCGCATATGAACATTTGGAAAGACATCCCATGCGGCGATAAACCTCCAGAACTTTTAAACATGGTGGTGGAGGTTATCGGCGGTTCAAGAGATAAATACGAATTTAATATTGAGTGGGGAGAATTTGTCTTAGACCGCATAATACCATCATCTGTCGTATTCCCAGTGGAGTATGGATTTGTACCGCAAACATGGTTTGACGATGGAGACCCCCTTGACATAATGGCTTTAAGCTACGAACCCCTCGAAGTGGGATGCATAGTAAAAGTTAGGGTAATAGGCGTATTAATAGTGGAAGATGAAAACGGCATAGACCCCAAAATATTATCCGTACTGGTCAACGACGCAAGGTTTGATGGATACAAGGACATCAGCGATGTCCACCCCCAAAAGCTTAGGGAAATTCAGGAATTCTTTGAAACTTACAAGCGGCTGGAACCTCACAAATGGGTGAAATTTAAAGAGTGGAAAAACGCCAAAGAAGCAAAAGAAATCGTAAACTACGCAATTAAACGATTTAAAGAACTCAACGTGAAGTAACTCTCTTTAAAAGAGATAGCAGCTGTTTAGGCCAGTTTTTGACCGAAGGCAGCATGCTCTTTTTCTGAAAGCCAACCCTCACTCTTCAGTTTTTCCAATCCATTTCTGATTTCTTCCCTTGCAGAAGCCCCTTTTAGCATGTTAGCTTTTTCACCAGCCTCGTAGATTTCTCTTGCAAATGCAGCGTCCTTTTCAATTAAAGCCAAAAGCCCCTCTAGCAGCGATGTTACCGTTTTAAACCTTGGAACTAGAAGCTGCTTAACCTTAGTCTTTCCAAGTGCACCTTTAAGTTTTGCAATAAAGCTCATGCTGTTTGCAACTGACGGCGGAAAAATGGCGTACCGCTTTTTCGTCTCAAACTGATAACAAGCCAAGTAAAATGGAATGTAAACCAAATTTACTGTTTTATGCTTCTGTTGAATTCCAAGTTTATCAAGGTTAATGAGGTCTGCTTCTCTAAGCTTAACTACATTGTTTATTTGCTGAATTATGCTTGCTGTTAAACCTTCAAGCCTCTCTATTTCCTCTTCGTGAATTTGAATTTTGGCGTCTCGGGAGGATTCAAGTTCAAGCAAATCCTTTTTTGCCTCTTTGATTCTTGCTTCCCATTCAGATCTTAGCTTGAAGGTTTCAAGGGATTTGTTTTCCTCAACCGCCTTTATCCTTTCTTCAACAGCCTCAATCTGCTTCTCGACTTCGGAAAGCTCTTTTTTGGTTTCATTAGCTTCCTCTTTCCATTTTCTCTCTCCCACAACATCGTTGTTGGCGGCGCAGGTTTTAGCTTCTATGTTGCACCGTTCAATTTTTTTGATGGCTTGCTCCTTCAGTTTTTCAAGTTTCACCTGTTCTTTTTGCAGGGGAAGAAGTTGTTCTTCAAATTTTTTCGTTAACTTTACTATTTGTTCATCGTACTCCTCGTTTATACGCTTGAGCTTTGGAGCCACAACTTCTTCTTGTTTTTTAATTTTTTCACCGAACTCTTCTTTAATTGCCCTTATCTCGCCTCGTATTGTCTTAACGAAGTTTCTGGTTGTTCTGCTAAGCTGTTTCATGCTTTCATGGAGTATGGCGAGGTCTGTTTTGAAGTCTAATTTAAGTTTTTCAAGTTCTTGAATTGTTGACAGAATTGCCGTTTCATCGATTAGTGAAGGTAGAAAAACCATTTTAGGTGATGATGCTTCTGCTTCTCTGGCTTCTAAGAGGTACTGGTCAAATTCGCTGAGAAAAGCCTGTTCTGA
>JBNASL010000166.1:0-1604 GCA_049717905.1 Candidatus Bathyarchaeales archaeon
TCATCTATGCTAGATTTCTTCCATTAAGGTTGTGAAAGTATCGTGATGCTCTTCCTCATCTTTCAAGATTCCTTCAAACAAGAACGCAGTGGTTTCATCTTTTTCTGTACGCGCTTGGGCTATTATTTCCTTGTATAAGCTGATGGCGTTTTCCTCATCTTTTACGTCGCGTTGTATCATTTCTTTAAGGGTTTTCCCCACAAATATTTCCGCAGGCTTTGTTGTAGGTGTTCCACCCAAATAGAAGAGTCTTTCCGCAATAGCCTCTGCATGTTTCATTTCCGTTACAGCTATTTTCTTGAGTTCTTCTTGAACAGCGAAACCTTTAACTCCGCTCCATTGGACATGCTGCCACATGTACTGGATGGAGACTTGAATCTCTCTTGCTATGGCATCATTCAACATTTCCAACAATTTTTTAGAAGCCATACATTCACCTCGCATCTTTCATTCTGTTATTGCAACCTTAAAAGTTTTATCTAAAACCCTCAAATCTATGAGAAAAAGGTGAAATGATGTGTGCTCCTAGGTTTATCCTCCTGGGGCTCCATGGAATGGAACGTTTTTCCAGATGATGTCCCACCATTCCTCTTCGGTTATTGTTTCTCCTCGGACAAGGATTTCTAAAACTTGCTTTAATAGCCCGTGATGCCGCTTTTCATCAGCTAGTATTGCGGTTAAAAGAAGTTTCACCTTGTTATTTTCTACCTCAGGCAGTATATCACTAATCTTCTTTATTAGTTCGGCTTCTATGCGTATATGTTTCTCCACGAGGCTTCTTTGCTTGTCAAGTTGTTCCTGTGAAAGAGCCTGCGGAACCGTTGTAAGCAAGGTTAATGCAGATTCATACATTTCTGCATGTTTAACCGAATCCAAGGATATTCCTCTTAAAACTCCCTTAACCGGCTGGTTTCCCATATCCTTTACAGCTTCATTAAGCGAATTCACAATCTCTTTTTCGATGGTAATCTGTTTCTCAATAAATCTTAACAAATCATTTTCTCGAACCATTTCTTCACTCCTCATTTAAGGTTGAACAAGTTTTTCAGCGATTTTCTTTCCGAAATCTCTGCACTTTTCCAGACTGGCTTGGTCTGGCGTATATTTTATTAGAAGAGGCGGTTCTATAACATTCATCTCAAATCTGTTCTTCATTATTTCAAGAACCAATTTTGGAGCTTCACCACTCCAACCGTAGGATCCAAAAGCCGCGCCTATCTTGCCTTTCAAGCTAATGTTTTTTACAGCAGCCTCTTCAAAGAGTCTTTTAACGTCAATGGTTATGTCATGATGGTAAGTTGGCATTCCTACAACAATAGCGTCAAAGTTTGGCAGCATTTCAGGCGTTGCCAGATAGGTTAATTCCACTTCGACGCCTTGAACGGTTCTCACTCCTTCCGCAACTGCTTTCGCCATTATCTCTGTATTCCCTGTTCTGCTATAGTATAAAATTAGGATTTTTGGCATTAGCCTCCTGCTTCCTTATCTATTTCAACGCTTCTTCTGATCTTTTGCTTACTTCTTCCCAGTTTACAATTTTCCAGAAAGCTTCTACGAAGTCGCCTCTTTTGTTTTTGTAGTCTATGTAGTAGGCGTGTTCAAAC
>JBNASL010000167.1:0-1528 GCA_049717905.1 Candidatus Bathyarchaeales archaeon
TGCTAAGGTGAAGCATATGCAAAACATACTGTTGTTAACTTTGCTTTTACCAACCCTAGCGGTTCCATTCGTTTATATCTTAGGGAAAAAATATTCTAGGGCAGCAGCCTTTCTAATAGCCCTTATATGTATAACAAATATTGCGCTTCTTTCTACAACCCTGCCCCCAATTATAAACGATGCAGACCATAAGTATGTCGAGTCTTATTACTGGATTCCAGTTCTCCGCTCTTCTTTTACCCTTTTTGTTGATGGAGTCAGCCTTTCAATGGCAATTATAACCTTAGTGCTGATTTTTGCAGCCACTATCTTCTCGATAAATTACATGCAAGAAAAGAAAGGGCTTGCCGAATACTATGCTCTTTTGGCTTTGCTCTCCATAGGTCTAGTAGGTGTTTTTATTACATCAAATCTTATGCTTTTCTACTTTTGCTGGGAACTAATGCTTGTCCCTGCATACTTCATAATCGGCGGATGGGGCTACAGAGAACCTTACAGAGCCGCCTTCAAATTCTTCATATTCACCCACGCTGGCGCCGTATTCGTACTATTAGGCATAGGTGCAATATTCATGGTTACAGGCGACTTAGACATCTTTCAAGCGCAAACAGCATTACTGACCGCTAATCCTGAACTTGTCAAATGGATTTTACTTTCTCTCACAGCGGGTTTCGCTGTTAAAATGGCTGCTGTTCCAGTCCACATGTGGCTGCCAGACGCACACTCTGAAGCCCCTGCGCCTATGTCTGCCCTTCTAAGCGGAGTCATAATCAGCGCCGGCGCTTATGCCATACTCCGCATATCCCTCGGAACGGTTTTTCCAGCTGTCATGGCAACTGAGTTCGGAAGCCAGTTCTTGCATGGGTTGACAGTTTTTGGAATATTATCCGCATTTTTCGGCGCTCTAATTGCCCTTGTGGAAACTGACATAAAACGGATAATAGCATACTCAAGCATTGCACATATGGGCTATGTACTCTTTGGGCTTTCCCTCTTCCCATTTCAAGAAGCCATAACAGGAACAGTTTTGCACCTTGTGAACCACGCTGTAAGCAAAGGCCTGCTCTTCTTGTCCGCTGGAGCAGTGATGAAACAGCTTGAAATCCGTGACATACGGGAAATGGGAGGACTCGCCGAGCAAATGCCAATCACAGCAGCGTCTTCAACCGCTGCAGCCCTTAGCATAGCAGGCATACCAGCCTTCGCATGTTTCTTCAGCGAATTCATAATATTTGTCGGCGCCTTCCAAGTAATAAGTAGCGACACCTTCTACTTAGTGCCAACAGTGCTAATGTTAATAGCCACAGTGATATCCTTAGCCTACGCCCTAAGATTCGTAGGGCACGTTTTTCTAGGTCCAGCAAAACATGAAAAAGTTACAGATGTTCCATTTTTCATGAAGGCAGCCATGCTCATTTTAACGGTTCTCGTCATAGTGCTTGGCGTATGGCCAACATTTTTCATACAACTTATTACCAGCGTTTCCTTCGTTTAGCGAGGCAAGCTGATGATAGAGTTTTTAGATGTA
>JBNASL010000168.1:0-1480 GCA_049717905.1 Candidatus Bathyarchaeales archaeon
CAGCAAAAGTCTGGCAGCTGCCAAACACCTAAAGCAGGTTACAGCCTCCCTTATCCGTATTCACTTTTACCCTTTATGAACAGTTTTATCCCATTTCAAACAAGCTTTTCCACGCATTTTCCAAACAAGAATCTCGACAAACGCCTCAGTACAGATAAAAACATTAAGAATAAAGGCCACAAAAAGCAGAGGAAGATACCTTAAAATACCTAACCGCTTCTCCAAAATAACCCCAACAATAATCTCAGATAAAGGAGCCAAATTTCCAGAAACAAAATAAATCAAAGTCAAAAGCAAAGCCGCCCTTCCCGCACCTAAGCCATAACCCAAAATGAAACATAAAAATCCCAAAAACCATCCCAAACCCACAAGAATAGGAACAAAATAAATACTTAAAAGCAATAAACCATCAAGCTTCTCCCTAAAAATTAAATTTCGACTCCCTATTAACGGCAAGAAATGTTTAAAGAAACACTGCATATGCCCCTTCGCCCAACGTTTTCTCTGACACCAATAACCCCGCCAACCTTCCACAGCCTCCTCATAAGACCCTACACTTGGTAAATACCGAATCTTATACCCAGCCAAATAAACTCTAAAAGTCAAATCAGTATCCTCCGCCAAAACACCCTCATCAAACCCACCTAAAGCCTCAAGCAAACTTCGCCGCACTCCCCCAACCGTTCCACCAAACTGCGGAACAAGCCCAAGAATATCCCTAGCCAACTGATCAACCCTATAACCGCCAATCCTCTCTAAAGAAACAACATTAGAAACCCACTTACCCAAATTCAACACGCGAATATAGCCCTGCACCACTCCAACCTTCAAATCATAAAACGCACGATTTGCAAACTCCACAAAATTAACATCAGGAACATAATCAGCATCAAAGAAATAGACAATCTCACCGTGAGCACGTTTTAAGGCTTCATTTAAAGCCGCAGCCTTTCCACAAGCTGAACTCCGATGCAAAGATTTAATAAAGCTATACTTCCCAGCAAAAGCATCAACTATTTTCCCCGTTCCATCTTTAGAACCATCATCAACAACTATAACCTCCAACCTTTCCTTAGGATACAAAAATTCACAAATCCTCCCAAGAAGTCTCCCTATAACCCTCTCCTCATTATGCGCTGGTACAACAATCGAAACAAACGGTGTAAACACATCGCCACCATCAAAACAAGTTTCAACATCTCTACCATAAATTAACGTTATAGCAGTAAAAACATAATGCCGAACAAGATAAACAATCATAGCAAACGCTACTAAACCGAAAGCCAAATTAATCAACAACATAAAAATACTGTAAAATCTTCAAAAACTATTTAATTTTAACTAAAATCCATTCTAAAACATTGTTCTACAACCTCAAAAATAAATGATTCCCCCATTTTACTTAGAAAACAAAAAAGGCTAACAACTCTTACCGATAAGCTTCGCTAACCCCTCCTTCAACTGAACTCTAGGATTATAA
>JBNASL010000169.1:0-1371 GCA_049717905.1 Candidatus Bathyarchaeales archaeon
TTGCGTAATAGGCGGGGCATAGTGGGCATTGAAGCTGCAATTGTGCTTATAGCCTTCATAATAATCGCTGCAGCCTTAAGCTATGTAGTGATTAACATGGGCTTTTACACAACGCAGAAAACGAAAGAGACAATGCAGACAGGCCTCGACGAGTCACTGACTGCCCTACAACTGGATGGCGTAGTCACAGCAAGAACCAACAAAACATCAGCGCACATTCTATACGTTCTAGTTCCAGTGAAACTTTCTGCAGGTAAAGGCTCAGTAGATCTTGGCACTACTTCAGTGGTAGTTTCAGTGTACCTTCAAGACACTACGTTAATGAACATATACGAAGGCGCAGAATCAACAACTGACGCAACATGGACCGCTTTAAATACTACTCTGGGTTTGGACGATAATCAAGCCAAGTTTGCATTGTACAATAACGACGGCGACACAGTATTGGAGTCAAACGAAAAGGCCTTTCTGCTAATTCGTTTGGATTCAACGGATGAAAATGGCATGCTCGGAGAGTATGAAACCATAAAGGTCGAAGTTAGGACGGCTAAAGGCGCTGCATTAACCATCGTCCGCACTGCTCCAGGCGGCTTAGCAGCGGACTCTTTCGTTGATCTAGGCTAAGCTGTACGTTTCCTACTCCACCCCACCCCCACCCCTTTTTTATGCGCAATTTTCCACAGAATTTAAAACCTGTTTCTGTATCCGTTTATACAGCCTAGCTTTATTTCACTGGTCAGTTCAGCTATTTTAGGCAGTGTTTTAAAAGGATTTTCCAAGTTCTCCGAGTATATTCTTGCGTAAGCGCTTCCCACTACTACTCCGTCCGCGCCAGCAGCCACTATGGCTTCGGCGTGTTCTCTTCTTGAAATTCCAAAGCCAACCATCACGGGGATATGTGTTTCTGTTTTAACTGTTTTTATAAGCCTCAAAATGGAACTGGGGTTTTTCACTTTGGCGCCTGTAACGCCTTCAACTCCTATGAGGTAGATAAAGCCTGACGCATCTGCAAATATTTTTTTAAGTCTATCCTTGGATGTTGTGGGGGCAACTTGAAGTATTAGAGGCAGTTCAGCCTTATTCGTTAAACGCGTTAATAGTTCTGCCTCTTCCAAGGGAAGGTCTGGAATCAAAACTGCTTGGGCGCCTGCATCCTTAACTTTTTCCAAGAAATTTTCAAAACCCATAACGTAGGGGATATTGAAGTAGGTGGTTACAACTAATGGCGCTTTTAGGCCGTCAGCCCTAAGCCTTCTAATTCCCTCAATGCATTTGGCCGGTGTTACACCGCCTTTTAAGGCTCTTTCACAAGCAGCCTGAAAGGTGGCCCCGTCAGCTATGGGGTCTGAAAAGGGGATGCCGAACTCTATG
>JBNASL010000170.1:0-1329 GCA_049717905.1 Candidatus Bathyarchaeales archaeon
GTCAAAATAGCTTGCGCACATTGTCAACTCGTACAAGTCTGTAAGCATGGCCACGTTTTCCTCGTCAACAAACCCAAGAACGTTGTTCATAGGCGTTAACTTACAATAGGGAAATTATATCTTTTTCTCATACCATTAAAAAAGCATGTAGTGAGGAGCGTTATTTTTCTTTCTGCAAACAAAATTTGTATAAACGGTTACGCCAATCTGATTTTGCGTTATTGCTTAGGGATAGGGATAACTGTATGCTTGATGATGCACAAAATGTACTTCTCCTGAACCAGCCCAGATTTCGACTAAAAGCTCTCGGACACTACCAGGATACGTCCCGTTAAGGGGTAAGGTAACGCTCCAAGCTGGGTACAGAACATTCGACTCTTTTACCTGCGGGTACAAGTTTGCAACCGCTTGATCCCCAATTACTTTGAAACCCGTCACCACCCAGTCATCTGACATGCGGTATGAGTAATTCTTTATGGCCTCCATGGCGATTTTTATGGCTTGTTCTTTAGAAATATTCACGCTGGTGTCGCCTATTGTGTATATGCCTCGATGGTCAATAAAGCTTGAAAAGATGCCATCGCTGAATCCAATGCTTACTGGGAGATAATCGCATCCGTTGAAGGTTTGCACCCAACGAAAATCTATCGAGTCGCCAAAGAAGGTGCCAGCTAAGTTCATGTGAGTTACCGTAAGCTTGAGGTTGCCTGATGTTATTGTCGCGTTTTTGGTTGGATCAACATTTGACAGCAGGGCTATCATTTCCGTTGAGTCCATGGAAGAGTAGGCTTGGTATTTCTGTAGAAAACTTTTGGCAATATCTACAACGTTAGTGTATGGTTGGTCGTTAATGACGGATCCTTTTAAAACATCCAGAGTACACCCTTTTAGGAAACCGTTTTGGATGGTGCAAATCACCTTCAATGTGCTATCTTTTGACTCTAACAAGTATGTCAGAATCTCTTGTTTATCATTGATAGGGTTGGCTAAACCGATGTCAGGCAGTTGTGGCACATAATAGCTCTCAAGAGTTATATTATATTTTGTACTGTCAATTGGAATGACGTTTTTTATAAAGGCTAAGGCTTTGTCATGTGCGGTTGAAACTGACGAGTTATTCAAAGGGATAGCGCCAAATGATACTAAAGCTGCCGCAATAAAGACTACTACAAGAATAACAGTAAAAAGTATTTTGGTTACCCGCTTCATTTAAATGTTCACTTTTATCTAATAAAAATTAAGCGCAAACCTATATAAATTGCTATATTCAGCACGATATTATACTTTTAAAATTATCACCCCTAATGCTAGAAACAGTCGAATAAGCCT
>JBNASL010000171.1:0-1195 GCA_049717905.1 Candidatus Bathyarchaeales archaeon
GGCTGGGGCTAATGTTAGTGAGTTGTTGGGGGTTCTTAATGAGGCTGGTTGGTTTTTGTCTAGGGCTAAGTTGGCTTATAGTCAGGGAGATTTTGGCTCTGCTACGGCGTATGCGAACGAGTGTCAGTCTATGCTTGATGGTTTTGTGGATAGGGCTGATGTTTTGAGGCGGGAGGCTGAGGCTGCTGGCCGTTGGGATTTTATGGTTAACTTTGTGGGTTCTGCTGTTGGCGCTGTTTGCGTGGTTGTTGGCGGTTTTGCCGTCTGGGTTTTTCTGAAAAGACGCGAGAAGTCTAAGGGGGGCGGTTTTAGCTGAAAATTAGCGAGTATGGGCTTTTATACTGGGTTGTGGTTGGCGTTTTAGCTTTGCTTGTGGCTTCGCCTTTTTTGAGTAGGGTTTTGGTTTATCCGCGGACAGAGTTTTTCACTGAGCTTTGGCTTTTGGACGCGGATCATAGGGCTGAGGCTTATCCTTTTAGCATTACTAGGAATAGTAATTACACGGTTTATTTGGGAATTGGTAACCGTTTGGGTTATTGTGCATATTATTTGGTGCAGGTTAAGTTTAGGAATCAGACGCAGCCGGAGCCGACTAGTTTTGGGCCTATTGAAAGTCGTGTTCCAAGTAGTTTGCCTTCGCTTTTTAACTTTACAGCTTTTGTTGGGGATGAGCAGGTTTGGGAGCTGCCCTTAACCTTTTCTTTTGATTATAGTTATGATGAGGCGCTTTCAAGGATTGAGTTTCATGGTTTGCGGTTGAACGGTGTTTGGTTGAATATGAGTGATTACACAATTTCTTTGGATGCGGAAAAAGGGGGCTTTCCGGGTTTTCTATTTTTTGAGTTATGGCTTTACAATGTTGATTTAAATGGTTTTCAGTACCACGGACGCTTCGTTAGATTAGCGCTTAACATGACAGTTTAATAAATTCTTTGCACTAGCCCGTCGAAGCCTGAGTCAAAGCTTAGGATTTGTTTTATTTTGTTTTTTTCTATGTGGGCTAGGGTTGTGCAATCTGTGAAGCCTAAGGGTTTTTCTTTGAGGTTTTTGAATTTTTGCCATGCGAGTTCGAAAATTTCTTTTGTTGTCCAGAGCTTTGCTATTCTTGGGGATTCGATTATGTATTTTCCGATGTCTATGGCTAGGTCGTGCCTCCTTGTCCTCACTAGGGCTGTTGTTATGGCTTCGTCTATGA